>DASXMU010000085.1:0-48451 GCA_036495485.1 Streptosporangiaceae bacterium | reverse complement strand
TGCTGAGCCGGTCCAGGGCGGCGTACAGCGTCCCGGCCCGCAGCCGGACCCGCCCGTCAGAGATACGCAGCACGTCGGTCATGATCCCGTAACCGTGCTGGGCCCCCGCGGCCAGCGCGGTCATGATCAGGAAGGTCGGCTCCTGCAGCGAACGCTCGCTCATAGGCTCGTTATATAACGACCGCCGGTACATAGCAAGAGTAAGACCACCGCCCGCCCCGGCCACCCGCCGCCCCGCCCCCCGGTCCCCGCCCCGGCATTTACCGCGTGGCCGCGCCCGGCGACTCCGGGTATGATTCACGTCATGTTGTCACTCTGTGTTTGACGGACCGGCCCCGGTCGAGGGGTGGCGTGTATCGCGCAAGGTCCGTTTTGTCCGAGTTTTGGAGTGGCAAATCTCATGATCACCGCAAAGGACATCGAGCTGCGCGCTGGCGCGCGCTTGCTGCTGGACGCGGCGTCCTTCCAGATCGCGCCCGGCGACAGGATCGGGCTCGTCGGCCGTAACGGGGCCGGCAAGACCACGCTGGCCCAGGTGCTGGCCGGCCAGGCGCAGCCGGCCGCCGGCACGGTCCGCCGGTCGGGCACCGTCGGCTACCTGCCGCAAGACCCGCGCACCGGGGACCTGAACGTGCTGGCCATGGACCGGGTGCTGTCATCACGCGGGCTGGACGAACTGCTCGGCGCGCTGCGGACCGCCGAAGAGCAGATGGCCGCGGCTGACCCGCGCAAGCGGGACGCGGCGGTGCGCAGGTACGGGAACCTGGAGGAACGGCTCACCGTGCTCGGCGGATATGCCGCCCAGGCCGAAGCGGCCTCGCTGGCCGCCAGCCTCGGCCTGCCCGGCCGGGTGCTGAGCCAGCCGCTGCATACCCTGTCCGGCGGCCAGCGCCGGCGGGTGGAGCTGGCCCGGATCCTGTTCGGCGGGGCGCAGACGCTGCTGCTCGACGAGCCCACTAACCACCTGGACGCCGACTCGGTCGGCTGGCTGCGCGACCACCTCAAGGCGTACCGCGGCGGCCTCGTGGTGATCAGCCACGACACCGGCCTGATCGACGTGGTCGTCAACAAGGTCTTCTACCTGGACGCGCAGCGCTGCGTGATCGACCAGTACAACCTGAGCTGGCGGGCCTACCTGAAGCAGCGTGAGACCGACGAGGCGCGGCGCAGGCGGGAGCGCGCGACCAACGAGCGCAAGGCGGCGGCGCTGTCGGCCCAGGCGGACAAGATGCGGGCCAAGGCGACGAAGGCCACGGCGGCTAAGGTGATGCAGCGCCGCGCCGAGAAGCTGCTGTCCGTCCTGCCCAATGAGCAGCGCGCGGACAAGGTCGCGAAGCTGCGGTTCCCGGTGCCTGCCCCCTGCGGCAAGACCCCGCTGACCGCCACGGGGCTGTCGAAATCGTTCGGCTCCCTGGAGGTTTTCGCCGGAGTGGACGTGGCCGTCGATGCCGGCAGCCGGGTCGTGATCCTCGGCCTGAACGGCGCGGGCAAGACCACGCTGCTGCGGCTGCTGGCCGGGATCGACACCCCGGACGCGGGGCAGGTCAACCCGGGCCATGGCCTGCGGCTCGGCTACTACGCGCAGGAGCACGAGACGCTCGACATCAGCCGGACCGTGCTGGAGAACATGCGGTCCGCCGCGCCGGAGCTCACCGAGTCAGAGCAGCGGCGCATCCTCGGTTCGTTCCTGTTCCCCGGCGACGACGTGACCAAGCCGGCCGGCGTGCTGTCCGGCGGCGAGAAGACCAGGCTGGCGCTGGCCACGCTGGTGGTGTCCGGGGCTAACGTGCTGCTGCTCGACGAGCCCACCAACAACCTCGACCCGGCCAGCCGCGAGGAGATCCTGACGGCGCTGCGGGCCTACCGCGGGGCGATCGTGCTGGTGACCCACGACGAGGGCGCGGTCGAGGCGCTGGCGCCCGAACGCGTGGTGCTGCTGCCCGATGGGGTCGAGGACGCGTGGAGCGACGACCTGGCCGAGCTGGTCGCCCTTGCCTGACCGGTTAAATGGGTCGGCCGCCGCGCCGGCCGCGGGTGAAAAAGAACTGATCATTTGCCTGGATGTGGGTAGCCGATCGCGCTTTCATGAGTGATCATGGCGAGAGATGGTGACGCAGCGGTCACTACTTATCACGGGAGGTACGTGTGACCGAGACCCTCAAGAAAGGCACCAGGGTCACCGGTGCCGATCGCACCAAGCTCGCGTCCGACCTGAAGAAAAGGTATGACGCGGGGGAAAGCATCCGCTCGCTGGCTGCCGCGACCGGCAGGTCGTACGGCTTCGTGCACCGCATCCTGAGCGAGACCGGCGTTGCCTTGCGGGGCCGCGGCGGTGCGACCCGTGGCAAGGCTAAGGGCAGGCACTGAGTACCCGACGGCGGCCGGCTGGTACCCGCTGCCAGCCGCCCGGAGGCTGCCGTGGCGCTTGACCCGGAAGTACTTGACCCCCAAGTACTGGACCGGGCCGGCCTCCGGCTGGAGATAGCCGGCGCGGCCGGCGCTCCCGGTGCCGTGGCGACGATAACGCTCAGCCGCCCCCGCCGGCGCAACGCGATGACGCCGAGCATGTGGCGGGGGCTGGCCGCCATCGGGAGCGCGCTGCCCGAGCACGTGCGCATCGTCGTCGTCACGGGCGAGGGCGTATCGTTCTCGGCCGGGATCGACCTGCGGCTGTTCTCCGCCGAGGGCATTCCGGACGAGGGTCCGCTGCCCGACCTGCGCAGCGACGCCTTCGATGAGTGGATCGCCGGATGCCAGGCCGGGTACACCTGGCTGCGCCGCCCGGACATCATCTCGATCGCGGCCGTGCGCGGGCACGCCATCGGGGCCGGCTTCCAGCTGGCGCTCTCCTGCGACCTGCGGGTGTTCGCCGACGACGCCAAGGTTTGCATGAAGGAGCCCGCGCTCGGCCTGGTCCCGGACCTGACCGGCACCAAGCCGCTGGTCGACATCGTGGGCCTGCCGCGCGCGCTGGAGATGTGCATAACCGCGCGCACCGTAGCGGCGAGCGAGGCGCGCGAACTCGGGCTGGCCGAGCTGGTGGTGCCGGCCGACGGCCTGGACGCGGCGGTCGGCGACCTGACCGCGGCGCTGCTGGCCACCGATGCGGCTACCGCCCGGGCCACCAAGCGGCTGCTGAGCCTGGCGCCCGGCCATACGCTGGAGCAGCAGGCGGCCGCGGAACGGCGCGCTCAGTCTGACCTACAGCGCGAGCGGCTGGGGCCGCTGCCTTCATGATCGCGCATGATCGCGGAACCGGGTTCGCTGTCGGCTGATAAGGGAAGAACCCGGACCTAGCGGAGGTTGCCCCGGTCATGATGGGCGGCGGCGGGCATAGCGCCTGGATGATGATGCGCGGCTTCACCCGCGACTCGAACATCACCAAGCAGAAGATCAAGCCGGGCACCGTGCGCCGGATCGGCACCTACGCCCGGCCGTACCGCTGGCAGCTCGCCGCGTTCCTGTTCGTCACCGTGCTCGACGCGGTGATCACGGTCTCCTACCCGCTGCTGCTCCGGGTGATCATCGACAACGGCATCCTGCCCCGGGACACCACGGTCGTCGCGGCGGTGGCCGGCGCGGTGGCCGGCATCGCGCTGTTCGACGCGCTGCTCGGCTTCGCCTCGCGCTGGTTCTCCTCCCGGATCGGCGAGGGGCTGATCTACGACCTGCGCACCGAGGTGTTCGGCCACGTGCAGCGCCAGCCGATCGCGTTCTTCACCCGCACCCAGACCGGCTCGCTGGTCAGCAGGCTGAACAGCGACGTGATCGGCGCCCAGCAGGCCCTGACCAGCGTGCTGTCCTCGGTGCTATCCAGCCTGATCCAGCTTGTCCTCGTGCTGATCGCGATGTTCTACCTGTCGTGGCAGGTCACGCTCATCGCGCTGGCCATGCTGCCGCTGTTCATCCTGCCGGCCAGGCTGGTCGGGCGCAGGCTGCAGCGGCTCACCCGCGAGTCCATGCAGCTCGACGCCGAGATGGGCTCGACGATGACCGAGCGGTTCAACGTGGCCGGCGCCATGCTGGCCAAGCTGTACGGCCGCCCGGCGGAGGAAGCCGGCCTGTTCGGCAACCGGGCCGCCCGGGTGCGCGACATCGGCGTGGTGACGGCGATGTACGGCGGGGTGCTGTTCATCTCGCTCACGCTGCTTGCCTCGATGGCCACCGCGATGATCTACGGCGTGGGCGGCAGCCTGATCATCAGCGGCGCGTTCCAGATCGGCACGCTGGTCGCGCTGGCCACGCTGCTGAACCGGCTGTACGGGCCGATCATGTCGCTGTCCAACGTGCAGGTGACCGTGATGACCGCGCTGGTCAGCTTCGACCGGGTGTTCGAAGTGCTCGACCTCAAGCCGCTGATCAGCGAGAAGCCCGAGGCGCTGGCCTTGCCGGCCGCCGAGAGCCGCGGTTCGGCGCCCGAGATCGAGTTCGACCACGTGACGTTCCGCTACCCGCTGGCCAGCGAGGTGTCGCTAGCGTCGCTGGAGTCGATCGCGCTGCCCTCGCAGGAGCGCACGACCGCCTCGCCCGGGGTGCTGCACGACGTGAGCTTCGTCGCCGCGCCGGGCAAGCTCACCGCGCTGGTCGGCCCGTCCGGCGCGGGCAAGACCACGATCACTCACCTGGTCTCCCGGCTGTATGACGTCGGCTCCGGCGCCGTCCGGCTCGGCGGGCACGATGTCCGCGACCTGACCCTGGACTCGCTGCACGACGCGGTCGGCGTGGTCACCCAGGACTCGCACCTGTTCCACGACACGATCCGGGTCAACCTGGCCTACGCCCGCCCCGGCGCCTCCGAACGCGAGCTCATTCTCGCCTGCCAGGCCGCGCAGATCTGGGAGCTGATCTCCTCGCTGCCCGACGGGCTGGACACGGTGGTCGGGGACCGCGGCTACCGGCTGTCCGGCGGGGAGAAGCAGCGGGTCGCGCTGGCCAGGCTGCTGCTCAAGGCGCCGTCGGTGGTGGTGCTGGACGAGGCCACCGCGCACCTGGACTCAGAGTCGGAGGCCGCCGTGCAGCGGGCGCTGGCCACCGCGCTGGCGGGCCGGACCTCGCTCGTCATCGCGCACCGGCTGTCCACGATCAGGCAGGCCGACCAGATCCTGGTCATCGACGCCGGCCGGGTCCGCGAGCGCGGCACCCACGACGAACTGCTCGCCACCGGCGGCCTGTACTCCGAGCTCTACCGCACCCAGTTCTCCCGCCAGCAGCCGGCCGTCCCTGGCGCGGAGGCCATCTCACCCAACTGAAGCGCCCGGCCGCTGGACCTGCTGGCGGAGGGTGTCAGCTTGACCTGGGGCGGCCCAGCAGGCGGCCGACGCTGCGGACAGCGCGGTCGATGTCGGTGCCGAACGGGTTGTCCTGGACCAGGTAGGTCCAGGTAGCGCTGGGGCGCTTGAGGTCGGCGGCGCCGAGGTCGGCTCCGTCCCCGGTGATCGTCACCGTCTTGAAGGTCTCCTCGGACTGCTGCTGCTCCTCGTCGAACAGGTTGTTGAAGCTGCGTACCGCTTCCTTGTGGAACTGGTCGAGCGGATCCAGGCCACGGCCGAGGGCGCGCAGGTGGATGCCCTCCCGCACGTCGGCCAGGTCCGCGATGTGGCCGGCCCAGCCGCGGTCCAGGTGGTAGAGCATGATCTGCCGCGCGGCCTCGGTGAGCACCTCGTCGTCCACCGTCTCCTTGAGCTCCGCCAGCCGCTCCGGGCACTTCTCGCCGAGCGTTTCCAGCGCGAGGCCGGTGCGCAGCAGCTTGTCCCGGTGGTCAAGGACGATCCGGCGCTGTTCCTCGATGAGCTTGTTGTACCGCCAGGTGTTGCGGTGGATCTCGAGGTTGACGCCCTCGGCGACACGCTGCGCGTGACCGAGCACCCAGTAGGCCGCCGCGTCGGTGATCAGGCCGTCGTCGTCCACGTCGTCGGGCGGGGCGGCTTCCGGAGCGTACTGGGTGACGAGCTCGTCCTCCATGCTGGCGAAGAACACCGAGCCGCCGGGGTCGCCCTGGCGGCCGGCCCGGCCGCTGAGCTGGTAGTCGAGCCTGCTGCTCTGGTGCCTGCCGGTGCCGATGACCTGAAGGCCGCCGAGTTCCGCGATCTCCTCACGGTCACCGCCGGTCCCGCCGAGTTTGATGTCGGTGCCGCGGCCGGCCATCTGGGTGGAGACCGTGAGCGCCCCGCCCGCCCCGGCTTCGGCGATGATCGCCGCCTCTTCCGCGTCGTTCTTGGCGTTGAGCACCACGCAGGGCAGGCTCTCACGCTCCAGCCTGGCCGCAAGCCGCTCCGACTCGGCGACGTCCAGGGTTCCGATCAGGACCGGCCGGCCGGTCTCGTGCGTCTCCCTGACCTGCTCGACGATCGCCGCCTCCTTGGCATCCAGGGTCGCGTAGAGGCGGTCCGGTTCGTCCTGGCGTACGCAGGGCACGTTCGGCGGGATCGCCGCGACCTCGACGTTGTAGAACTCACGGAGCTGCTCGCCGACGGCGACGGCGGTGCCGGTCATGCCGCACACCGTCGGGTAGCTCCTGATGAGCGACTCGATCGTGATGCTGTCCAGGATCTCACCGGTGTCGGTAGCGTTCAGGCCCTCCTTCGCCTCCACCGCTGCGTGCAGGCCGTCGGGCAGCCGCTGCAGCCAGGCCACCCGGCCGCGGGACTCGCTGACCAGCCGGACCTTGTCACCGGTGACGATGTAGTCCACATCCCGCTGGAGCAGCACGTGCGCGTGCAGCGCGACGTTCAGCTTGGTCAGCACGGGCAGGTTCTCTTCGGTGTAGAGGTCGATGCCACCGAGTGCGCGCTCGGCGGCGTGCGCGCCCGTCTCGGTCAGCGTCACGTTGCGGGCGTCCTCGTCGATCTCGTAGTGCGCCCCGCGGGCCAGCTTGCGGACCACCTCGGCCATCTCGCGGTCCGCGTTGCCCTCCTCGGCGCTGCCGGCCAGTACCAGCGGCACCCGGGCCTCGTCGATGAGCACGGAATCCGCTTCGTCGATGAGCGCTACGTCGGGCGGGGTGGTGACCATGTCCTCCACCCGGACGGCGAGCCGGTCCCTGAGCACGTCGAAACCGATCTCGCTGACCGGGGCGTAGGTCACCTCGGCCGCATAGGCCTCGCGGCGCTCCCCGGGAGTGGACGACTGGTTGATCCAGCCGACGCTGACGCCGAGCAGGTCGTAGAGCGGGCGCATCCACTCGGCGTCGCGGTGGGCCAGATAGTCGTTGACGGCGACCACGTGCACGGACCGGCCAGCCAGGGCGTAGCCGGCCGCGGCAATCGCGCCGGCCAGCGTCTTCCCCTCGCCGGTGGCCATCTCGGCAATCTGGCCGGACAGCATCGCCAGGGTGCCGATGAGCTGCACGTCGAACGGGCGCTCACCCAGCGCTCTGCGGGCGGCCTCGCGGCCGATAGCGCACAGATCGGCGTCCTCGACCGCGTCACCGGCCGCGTCGGTCAGCTCCTCGCCGGTCAGCTCACGCAGCCGGTCCTCCTGGGCGGCGATCTGCGGGAGCAGCTTGGAGTACCGGCTCAGGTCCGCCGATCCAGGCTTCTGCAGGAACCGGCGCATCCGGTTGCGCACACCGCCAGCGGCCGTGACCCCACCGGTTGACCTGGCGCCCGCCGTCTTCGCCGCCGCGGCCTTCGCGTCCGCAGGCTTGGCATCCTCTGCCACGACAGCCCAGGCCCCGGCATCCCCGGACTTGATGTCCTCTGCCTTGACATCCTCTGCCTTGACATCCTCTGCTTTGACATCCTCTGCCTTGATGTCCTCTGCTTTGACATCTGCGAGGCTGTCATCCGCAGGGCTGGGGTCCGTGGCGCCGCCGCCGGTCGCGATCTCGGTCTCGGTGTCCAGCACAGCGCTGTCGGAGGCGCCGGAGTCCCCGTGGCGCCGGTTGCGGCCTGGCAGCTTCATCGGTCAGTCGCCATCTCTCTCAGTGTTTCCGTCCAGTCAGTAGCTGTAGCCAACGCGGCGCAGTTCATCTCCTGCGATCTTCTCCACCTCGGCCGTCTGCCCGGCGCTGAGCGTGCGCCGCCACGCTCCCGGTTCGAGCGCGCGCGAGATGGAGGGGTCACGCAGGGCGATGGCCGAGACCCGGGCGCCGATGAATTCCGACACCATGCCAGCGGCGGCTTCCGGCTTGCTCACAAGCTCCTCATAGCGAAGCGTGGTCAATTGCTGCGCGGAGAGGTTGTGCCGGAGCCGCGCGGACATCCGCACCGCCGACCTCCATCTCATCGCGCACTTGCCCGCGAGGGACAGTTCGGCCCATCCAGCGCGGTCGGTCTCGCTCTCGACCCCGAGGAAGGGGTTCGGGAACTCGCTGTCCAGGTTAGCGAAGCCTGGGCGCAGCGAGGCCAGCGAGTCCGCGTCGGTCAGCATGCCGGCCACCACGTCACGGCCATCCCTGATCACCTGCACGAACCTGGCATCGGAAAACGCGCCGGCGAGCGTGCTGGCGCAGTAGAGCAGCTCCGGGCTGGCATCGCCGTACCTGGCGATGGAGTTCCCGGTCACGCAGGATTCCCCGCCGTTCACCCCGCCGGCCCGCCTGCAGGCATGGCTGCACATCGTGCAGCCACCGGGGTTCAGCCGCCAGGCCTGGGAGAAAGCATCCCGCAGCACGGAGGCGGCCGCCTCGGTGCGGCCGCGCGCGATCGAAGGGCGCCGCGCGAACGCATAGACGACATGCGTCACGCTGGGCTGCCCCATGGTGATGTGGAATCCCGTCGATCGCTTCAGCGCCCGGCCCACCAGATCGTCCCCGAGTGGGGTGCCCCGATGACGAACACCGGCTGGCGGACCTTTCGTCCGTTAACGACCAGTATGTACGTAGATGGCATAGCTGCTCACCAGTGTGACATCGTCAACGCCAGGTTCATCCGCAGCCCGCGAATCCGTTACGGCAACTTCTCCGCGGCCCGGCCCGGCTGGGCCGGGCCGTCCGCCTGATGGTGCCGCCGGCCACCTGAACGCCGGCAGTGATGGCGGGCGTGATCGGACAGGTTGAGCGCCGTCTGGATCAATGGCACGTGGCTGAATGCCTGCGGGGTGTTCCCGGTCAGGCGGCCGTAGCGCGGGTCGTACTCCTCGCTGAGCAGGCCGAGGTCGTTGCGGAGGCTGAGCAGCCGCTCGAACAGCCCGGCCGCCTCGTCGTAGCGGCGGGTCAGGTGCAGCGCGTTGGCGAGCCAGAAGCTGCAGGCGAGGAAGGCGCCCTCACCGCCGGGCAGGCCGTCGATCGCGGACTTCCCGTCCGCGCTGAGCTCGTACCTGCGGACCAGCCCACCGGAGGTCAGCTCGCGGGCGATCACGTCCACGGTGGACACCAGCCGGGGGTCGCTGGCCGGCAGGAACCCCAGCTCGGCCATGAGCAGCACCGAAGCGTCGAGCGTGTCCGAGCCGTAGTACTGGGTGAAGGCGCCGCGGTCGCTGTTGTAGCCGCGCTCGGTCACCTCGGCATGGACCTGGTCGCGGAGCTGGCGCCACCGCAGCGCCGGCCCGGGCAGCCCGCCGGCCGCGGCCTCCGCGGCGCGGTCGAAGGCCACCCAGGCCATGATCTTGGAGTGCACGAAGTCCCGCCGCGGGCCGCGCACCTCCCAGATCCCGTCGTCCGGCTCGGCCCAGTGCTTTTCCAGGAAGTCGAGCAGGGCCCGCTGCAGCGACCAGGCATGCCGGTCAACCGGGATGCCGGACCGGCTGGCCAGGCACAGCGCGTCCACCACCTCGCCGTACACGTCGAGCTGCCGCTGCTCGACGGCGGCGTTCCCGATCCGCACCGGGGCCGACCCCTCGTAGCCCGGCAGCCAGTCGGCCTCCCACTCGGCCAGCCGCCGCTCGCCGGCCACGCCGTACATGATCTGCACGTCGGCCGGGTCACCGGCGATAGCGCGGCCCAGCCACTGCCGCCACGCCGTGGCCTCCTGGGTGTAGCCGGTCCGGAGCAGGGCCTCCAGGGTGATCGTGGCGTCCCGCAGCCAGCAGTACCTGTAGTCCCAGTTCCGGCTGCCGCCGATGTCCTCGGGCAGTGAGGTGGTGGCGGCGGCTACGATCCCGCCGGTCGGCTCGTAGGTGAGTGCCTTGAGCGTGATCAGCGAACGGATCACCGCGTCCCGGTACTCACCTTCATAGGTGCAGGTGGACACCCAGTCGGCCCAGTATCTTCTGGTCTGGTCGAGCCCATCCTCCGGATCGCATTCGCCCGGCTTGCCGCGGTGGGACTCGACCCAGGTCAGGGTGAACGGGACCCGTTCGCCAGCGGACACCGTGAAGGTCGCGTGGTGGGCCATGTCCCGGCCGCTGATCTGCACCGGGGTGCTGAGCCACACCGAGTCGGGGCCGGCGATCGCGTTGATGCGGTTGTCTATCCGCCTGGCCCAGGGCACGATCTTGCCGTAGCCGAACCGCAGCCGCAGCGTGCAGTCCATCTCCACCGAGCCGTGCACGCCCTCCACGATCCGGGCCAGGACGGGAGACTCACCGAGCCGGCGGGGCATGAAGTCGATCACTTTGGCGGTGCCGTCCGGCGTCCGCCACTCGGTCTCCAGGATCAGCGTGTCACCCTGGTACCTCCGGCTGGGCCGTGCGTCCGCAGCCGTGGGGGCGATGCGCCAGCATCCGTTGCGTTCGTCGCCGAGAAGTGCGGCGAAGCAGGCGGGGGAGTCGAACCGGGGCAGGCAGAGCCAATCGACCGAGCCGTCGCGGCCGACGAGCGCCGCCGACTGCATGTCACCGATGATGGCGTAGTCCTCGATGCGCCCCGCCATGTGCCCTCCCGGCCGCCCGCTCGGTGAGTGAGGTTCTCTGCCGGTACCGTACCGGCTCGGCGCGACCTGGCCCTGCGTATGCTGGCAGGCGTGTCAGCGAAGCCTCCCGCCAGGCCGTCCCATAGCCGCGCGCATAGCCGACGCCGGGTGCCGGCAGCCGTGGCGCTGGCCGTCGCCACGGCGGTCGCCGTATCCGGTTGCAGCCAGTTCGACAAGGCGATGGGCCAGCAGGAAGAGGTCGTGATCTTCCAGCCGAACACGCCGAACGCGGTCAAGCTGAAGATACGGGCCGCCTGCTCGCACGTGACCGGCGCGGTGGTCGAGCCGCTGCCGGCCGACCACAAGCTCTCGGACGAGATCTATAACGTGCGCTATCAGGTGGGCAACGCCAGCGACGTCGACCTGACCAAACTCTCGACGTGCCTGAACAGGTTCGCTTCGGTGATCGGTATGGAGACCAACACCCCGAGCGGCAGCGACTAGGACCCAGCCGGTGAGCGCGGCCTGCCAGCACCGTATCCCTGTTGTCTACTTTTCCGGTGTGTAGTATTGTCTACAATTCCTACGATCTCGACCACAAAAGAGCGGGTAAATGAGAAGAATTCTCTGTGCTGCAGCCGTCGCGACGGTCGCGCTGTCGGCCGGCTGCAGTTCCTCACCGTCCGGTTCCGCTGGTTCCGGGGATGCCCAGGTGACGCTGCGGCTCGGCTTCCTCGCCAACATCACTCACGCACCGGCACTGGTCGGGGTCGCCAAGGGCATCTTCGCCAAGGACCTCGGCAAGCACGTGAGCCTCAAGCCCCAGATCTTCAACTCCGGGACCGAAGAGACCACCGCCCTGCTGTCCAACGAGCTCGACGCGGCGTACGTGGGCCCGAACCCGGCCATCAACGCCTGGCAGAAGTCCGGCGGGAAGGCCATCAAGATCATCTCGGGAGTAGCCACCGGCGGGGCCTCGGTGGTCGCCAAGAGCGGCATCACCAGCGCCGCGCAGCTCAAGGGGAAGAGCCTGGCCTCGCCGTCGCTCGGTAACACCCAGGACGTGGCGGTGCGCTACTGGCTCAAGCAGCAGGGGCTGACCACCACGACGACCGGCGGCGGTGACGTCTCGATCAAGCCGGTGGCGCCCAACTCCGACTCGGTGACCGAGTTCGAGTCCGGCCAGATCGAAGGCGGATCCGAGCCGTCGCCGTACGACGTCGAGATGGTGCAGCACGGTGGGACCGTGCTGCTGAAGGAGACCGGTGTGACCACGCTCCTGGTGGTGTCGCAGGCCTTCCTCGCGAAGTACCCCAGCATCGTGGCCGACCTGCTCAAGGGCCAGATCCAGGCCAATGACTACATCGCGAAGAACCCCACCGCGGCGCAGGCGACGGCCAACGGCGAGCTGACCACGCTGCTCGGCAAGGGCCTCAAGCCGAGCGTGCTGCCCGCCGCGTTCAAGGAGATCACCTTCACCGACGACCCCGACACGGCATCGCTCGCGACGGACGCGCAGGAGGCGGTGTCACTGGGCCTGCTCAGTCCCGTCCACCTGACTGGCATCGACGATCTCGGGCCGCTCAACGCGCAGCTCAAGGCTGCGGGGGAGCCACAGGTCAGCCCATGAGCGTGACACAGCGAGGATTCACCGCCCCGCAGGCCACCGGGGTGGCGCAGCCACCTGAGCAGGCGGCACAGTCACACGGCAGCTCCCGGCAGCCCGCCGGGGCGGCCAGGAGCCCGGCCATCGAGCTCACCGGGGTCTCGAAGGTCTACGGCAAGGGCCGCACGTCGCTGCTCGCGCTGGACAACGTGTCGCTCACGGTCGCCGAGGGCGAGTTCGTCTGCCTCATCGGCGCCTCCGGCTGCGGCAAGAGCACGATGCTCTCGCTGGTGGCCGGCCTGGACACGCCCACCTCTGGCCAGGTCTCCACCGCCGGCAGGCGGGTCACGCTGATGTTCCAGGAGCCCGCCCTGTTCCCCTGGCTGACCGCGGCCAAGAACGTCGAGCTGGCGTTGCGCGCCCGCGGCGTGCCCAAGCAGGAGCGGCGCACCCGCACGACGGAGCTGCTGGAGACCGTTCACCTGGGCGGCTTCGCTGGCAAGCGGCCGCACGAGCTGTCCGGCGGCATGCGCCAGCGGGTCGCGATGGCCCGGGCGCTGGCCCAGGACGCCGACGTCATGCTGATGGACGAGCCGTTCGGTGCCCTGGACGCGATGACCCGCGACCTGCTGCACGAGGAACTCGACCGGATCTGCGCGGAGCGCGCGCTGAGCGTCCTGTTCGTCACCCACAACGTCCGCGAGGCGGGACGGCTCGGGGACAGGGTGATCGTGCTGAGCAGCCGCCCTGGCCGGGTGATCGAGGAGGTCAAGGTGGACGTCCCGCACCCGCGGCGGATCGATTCGCCGGAGGTTGCCGAGGTGGGCGCGCACCTGACCGGCCTGCTGCGGGAGGAGATGGCATCCCATGTCCGCTGAGACCACCCGCACTCCCGTAGCCTCACTGGTCGGGCTGGACAACCTCGAGCTCGGCCCGCAGCCCGGCCGGGAGTTCCTGCGCGGCAACAGCGCCAAGCTGCTGGGCGGGCTGTGGCCCAAGGTGCTCGCGATCGCGATCGTGCTGGGCATCTGGCAGCTCGTCTACCTCAGCAACTACAAGCCGCACGACATCTTCCCCAGCCCGGTCACGGTGCTGCCCAACCTGTGGCACCAGGCGCAGCACTATCAGCTCTGGCAGGCCATCGGCACCACGCTGCGCCGTGCCGTGCTCGGCTTCGCGCTGGCCGTGGTCATCGGCTCGGTCATCGGGGCGCTGGTGTCCAGGATCAAGCCGCTGCGCGCGGCCATCGGCTCGCTGATCACCGGGCTGCAGACGATGCCGTCGATCGCCTGGTTCCCGTTCGCGATCATCTTCTTCGGGCTGAACACTTCGGCGATCATGTTCGTGATCGTGCTCGGTGCCGCCCCATCCATCGCCAACGGCCTGATCGCCGGCGTGGACTACACCCCGCCGCCGCTGCTGCGGGCCGGCAAGACCATGGGCTTGCGCGGCATCGCGCTGTACCGGTACCTGATCCTGCCGGCTTCGCTGCCGACGTTCGTGGCCGGGCTCAAGCAGGGCTGGGCGTTCTCCTGGCGCAGCCTGATGGCCGGCGAACTGCTGGTGATCATCGCGGGCAGCTCGTCCATCGGCGTCCTGCTGTCCAACGACCAGAACCAGGCCGACATGACCAGCGCGATGTCGATCATGATCGTGATCCTGCTGCTCGGCATCGCGGTCGACACCCTGTTCGGCAGCCTGGACCGGACCATCCGGCGCCGTCGCGGGCTGGCCGACACCGCGCTGGGTACCTGACCGGAGCGCGCCCGGCGGTCCCCACGAGATCCGCCGGGCCCGCTGTCGAAGGTGCGGCGGAGCACTTCCCTGCCGGCGGCCACCCGGCGATTATGCCGGACCCTCCGGCGGCCATGCCGGGCCGCACACGGCGAAGGGCCGCGCGGGAAACGCGGCCCGCTCCGTCATGGCGAGGCGATCCGGTGGTCGCCGGTGTACACGTTCATCGAATTGCCACGCAGAAAGCCGACCAGGGTCATGCCCGCCTCGCCGGCCAGGTCGGCGGCGAGTGAGGACGGCGCGGACACGGCGGCGACCACGGGTATGCCGGTCACGTAGGCCTTCTGCACCAGCTCGAACGAGGCCCGCCCGCTCACCAGCAGGATGTGGCCGGCCAGCGGCAGCCTGCCCTCGCGGGCCGCCCAGCCGGCCACCTTGTCCACCGCGTTGTGCCTGCCCACGTCCTCGCGCAGGGTCAGCATCGACCCGTCGGCGGTGAACACCCCGGCCGCGTGCAGGCCGCCGGTGTGGGCGAACACCCGCTGCGCGGCGCGCAGCGTGCCGGGCAGCCCGGCGAGCACCGAGGCGGCGACGCTGACCGGGTCGGCGGCCACGTCGTGGACCGCCCGCACCCTGATCGCGTCGATGCTGGCCTTGCCGCAGACGCCGCACGCGCTCGTGGTCAGGAAGTTTCTGCGCAGCCTGTCATCGTCGATGTCCACACCAGCCGCGAGCGTCACGTCCGCAACGTTGCCGGGCGAGCGCGCACCGCCGTCACCGTTCTGGCGAGCGCCAGCGCCAGCGGCCAGATCCTGGCCCGCCTCGCAGATCCGGATCCCGGCGATCCCGGACGAGTCCTGCACCAGGCCCTCGGTGACCAGGAACCCGGCGGCCAGATCGATGTCGTCGCCCGGGGTGCGCATGGTCACGGCCAGCGGCCGGCCGTTCACCCGGATCTCCAGCGGCTCCTCGGTCGCCAGCAGATCGGCCCGGTGCGTGCCCTCCCCACCCTCCAGGCCACCTGCACCGGACGGCCCAGCCGCCGTAACGCGCAGAATCCGCCGCCTGGCCGTCCTGCCTGTCATGACCGCCTCCGCAACACCCGGACCTTCCCGAAGGCTACGCCGTTCCCAGCGTGAGCGGCCGGGGTCGAGGCGGGGCAACCTCATCCGGTACCGTGCCAGCATCAGGCGAGGAGGTGCGCGTTGGCTTCAGAGGTGCTGCGGCAGCGGGCAGAGTTCGAGCAGGCCATCGCGGACCGCACGGTGTGCGACGAGTTCGCCGGCGTAGCGGAGCGATCGGCCGGCCGCCCCGCCTACTCCGACCGGCCCGCCCCTGGTGGCGAGTGGACGACGCTGACCTGGGCGCAGACCAGGCAGCAGGCGCTGGAACTGGCTGCGGGCTTCGCCGGGCTCGGGCTGGCGCCCGGCGAGCGGATCGCGCTGCTGATGCCGAACCGGGTCGAGCACATCCTCGCCGACCTCGGGGTCATGCACGCCGGCGGTGTGCCGGTGACGTTCTATGCCACCCTGTCCGCTGACCAGATCGGCTACATGGCGGGGGACTGCGACGCCCGGATCGCCGTCGCCGACGGGGCGGCCGAGCTGGCCAAGCTGGAGCCGCTGCTGGCCGCGCTGCCCGGGCTTACCAAGATCATCGTCAGGGATCCGGCCGCCTGCCCGGCCGGCGACCGCTACCTGAGCTGGCCGGACTTCGCCGCGCTCGGCAAGGCCCGGCTGGCGGAAAACCCGGAACTGGTCAGCGAGCGGGTGGCGGGGATCACCCCGGAGGACCCGGCCACCCTGCTGTACACCTCGGGCACCACCGGCAACCCCAAGGGTGTCGTCGTCACCCACCACAACGTGCTGTACGAGATCGACGTGGCCGGCGAGCTGGGCACGGTCCCCGAGGACGTCCGCTGGGTCTCCTACCTGCCGCTGGCGCACATCGCCGAGCGGATGTTCAGCATCTACCTGCCGATGCGGTTCAACGGCCACATACATTTCTGCCGGGACGCGGCCACCACCCTGGTCGGCACGCTCGGCGAGGTGCGGCCGACCGCCTTCTTCGGCGTGCCGCGGATCTGGGAGAAGGTGATGGCCGGCATCCAGGGGCTGATCGCCGCGCAGCCGGACCCGGAGCAGCGGGCGGCGGTGGAGCGGGCCATGGACACCGGCCGGCGGTATGTGGAGAGCTGCCAGTATGGCCGCACGGTGCCGGACGGGCTCGCCGAGGAGTTCAAGCTGGCCGACGAGAGCGTGCTGCAGCCCATCCGCTCGCTGCTCGGGCTCGGTGACACGGTGGCCGCCTCCAGTGCGGCCGCGCCGCTGCCGGTGGAGGTGGGCAGGTTCTTCGCCAGCCTGGGCGTCAAGATCCTCGACGTGTACGGCATGACGGAGACGACCGGCGCGTTCACCGCCAACACGAACGACGCGTTCAAGCTGGGCACGGTCGGCCGGCCGGTGACCGGCGTGGAGGTGAAGCTGGCCGGGGACGGCGAGATCCTGTCCCGCAGCCCGCTGAACACCCCCGGCTACCTCAACCTGCCAGAGGCCACGGCCGAGCTGATCGACGCCGACGGCTGGCTGCACACCGGCGACATCGGCTCGCAGGACGCCGACGGCTTCGTGTCCGTGGTGGACCGCAAGAAGGAGCTGATCATCACCGCGGGCGGCGAGAACATCTCCCCGGCCGCGATCGAGAACCTGCTGGTCGAGCATCCGCTCATCGGCCAGGCCGCCGCCTACGGCGACCGCCGCCCCTACGTGGTGGCGCTGCTCACCCTGGACGGTGAGGCGGCGGCTGCCTGGGCGCGGGCCCGCGGTATCGAGGGTTCCTCAGTGGCCGGGCTGGCCACCCACCCGGACGTGACCGCCGAGGTCACCGCCGTCGTCGCGGCGGCCAACGAGCGGCTGGCCCGGGTGCAGCAGGTCAAGCGCTGGCGCCTGCTGCCGGCCGAGTGGACGCCGGAGACCGAGGAGATCACCCCGACGCTCAAGCTCAAGCGCCGGGTGATCTACACCAAGTACGCCGACGTGCTCAGCGACCTGTACGGAGGCTGACCCCGGGTCCTGCCGGAGCGGGCGGACCCGGGACGACGGCCCAGTCAGGTCACCGGTGCCACACCCCGACACTGCGGACCTTGTAGTCGAACTTGAAGCCGGTCGCCTCGAGGAACCCGGCGAGGGTGCGCGGCACCCGGCTGGGCCAGGCGATCACCCAGCCGACGTTCATCTGCTGGGCGTCCTTCTTCGCGGCGGCCTCGAGGGCCAGCCACTTGCTCTTGGTCAGCGTCTGGTTTTCCTGATGGTAGACGGCGTTGAGCCCGGCGTAGAACGGGTGATTCTCGATCCCGGTAAAGGTCGCGCTGGGCACCCGGGAGATGAGCCCGTCAGCGAGCGGGTGGCCGTCGGCGGTCGCCAGCACCTCCGACTCGGGTGCATACCCGGGACCATAGGTGGGAGGACCGCCGCGGATACCGAACGGGAAGTCGACGACGATCGACGATGAGTGATCGGCGGCAATCGGGCCGTCGAGCCCGGGCATCGCGGTCGGCATCGCATGAATCTGGATCTGCCCGGGCATGACATTCCCCGGCGGGTTACCCGCCCAGCCCAGTTCCAGGAGACTGAGCACGGCCACCCCGGCCAGCACCGGCCTGGAGTGATAGCGCAGCCATTCCATCGCACTGCCGGCCAGCAACGCCATCCCCACCAGTCCCAGCTCGGCGAACCGCCAGGCCTCGCGGAAGTTCGACAAGCCTGGTATGCGGACCAGCCAGGTGTAGGGCATCAGCAAGGACACCTGTATCCCGTGCGTTACTTGTGTCCCATTCACCACCTGTATCCCCGGCAGCTTCTGGGCGAACGGCACGTACACCCGCGAGCCGATCCACAACTGCGGGCCCAGAGCCAGAACGGCGCAACCGACCGCCAGCAGCACGAGCAGCCACGCGTTCCGGCGGCGGCGCGCGACGATCAGGCCGGCGATGGCGAGGAGGCTGAGCATCAGCCCGTACATCGGGACGTCGGAAGCCTGAAGCTGGCTGACGAACGGCTGGTCGGGATTCACGATCCCGTGGTGGTAGAAGTAGGCCGCCACCCCGGGCGCCCCATATGTCCAAACCCGGGGCGAGGGTGCGACCAGCCCCAGCAGTCCGGAGCCGTACTCGGTATATGAGACGTTCAGGCCCGTTTCCGGGAAGGACGCGTTGCCGTCCGCCGCCTGAGTCACCATGGCGATGATCTGCGGGCTTGCGACCACCAGGGTGACCATGGCGGCAACTGCGACCGGCCAGAGCCGCACCGGTGCCGTTCTGAGGCGCGCCAGCCTGGAGCCCGCCGCCACGGCGGAATCTGGCTCGGCCGGTTCACTGCCAGGCGCCGGCCCGCTGGCTCGCGCTGGGCCGAACAGCAGCCAGGGCAGCAGCGCGAGCGCCACCACGAACGTCGCCAGGATGGCCGACTCCTGGTCGGTCAGCAACGCCGCGCCGAGGACCACGCCGAGCACGGCAGCCTGGCGCCAGCCCGGCCGCCGGCGCAGCCGCACCGCGCCCTCCAGCGCCAGCGGGATGAACAGCGCACCCATCGCCAGGTTGAGCTCGTACCAGCTGTTGTAGACGAGCATGGACGACAGGCCGTAGAGCGCGCCAGCGGCGATCGCCCCGGTCTGGGACCGCAGCCAGAGCCGCGCTGCCCGGTACATGGCGTAAGCCAGCAGCCCCGGCATGAGCGCCGACAGCAGGTTGTAGGAGACGGTCGGGCCGAGGCCCAGGGTGATCGGCGTCATCACCAGGCCGGGTAGCGGCATGAGTGTATGGAACCCGAGCTGGGAACCGACCGGAGCCGCGATGGAGCGGGTGAACCAGGGGTTGGACAGGTGCACGACCTGATGGGCGACCCACCAGAAACCCCAGACGAACGACCCCGCGTCGCGGGTGTTGGGCAGCTTGTGGGCCAGCAGGTAGCTGGGCCGGGGCCAGCTCACCGCGATCCCGGCCAGCAGGAACCCGATCAGGATCACCAGGTGCCGGATGACGGGGGAGCGCCGCCACCGGGCCGCCCGTGCGTCCCCGGGCGTGGCCGGGTCAGGGCTCGCGGTCACATTGCCCGGAGTATGCTCGCCGTCACTGACCGCGAGCGAGCTGGCTGGAACGGCCCCGCCGTTGCCCGTGCCGACCGGCACGTCTCCGTCCCCCGCCGAGCCCGTTTGATCCATCGGCCTACCTCGTCTGGCGCGTTGCTGCACATCTGCGCGCCTGACCCACGCTGACCCAACGCTAGGCGGCTGAAGCACCTGTAAAGGTTGTGACGGGGCGGTCCTGCACACAGGGCACTGTCATGATGAGACTCGTCCGGAACCAGAACAGCGAACTCGCCACCCGGACCACGCCCGCTGGCGGCCAGCTAACCGGCCGAAGTTCTGAACAAGCCCCACAGTAGGCATAGAGCCTACCGGCCCCCGGCCATGCCTGGGAGGTTTGTCGCCTCCGCAGGCATGACCGGGAGCGTATCGCGCCCAGGCTGCCCAGGCCGCGCGGGCCCAGGCTAGGACGGCGTGTCGCTCCGCTTGCCGGCCGGTTCCCTGGCAGCAGTGGCGGCAGTCATCCCGGCCGGCCGGTCGTCCAGCGTCCCGCCGGGCTGACGGCGGGGCAGCCGCGGCAGCCGCGCCGTCAGGCTCCGGCGGCCGGTTGCCGACGCAGGCGTTGCAGGGGCCGTCGCGGCCGGCCTGGCCCGGCGGCCAGCCGGTGCCGGCACCGGCTCGTCCGCGGTGGCGGCCTTCTCCTGCTCCACCTGCCTCGAGGTCGCGTGCGCGGCCTCCCTGGCACCGATGACGGTGAACCGGCCGAGCGCCATGGCGGCGAAGAAGACGATGGCCACGCCGAGCCCGGTGAAGAACCCGATGTCCTCGACGGCGCGGGTGATGTGGCCGCCGACGGGGTGCCCGGCCGCCACCGTGGCGCCTGCCGTCCACAGCGTGGACAGCGGCCTGCCCACGACGAACCAGGCACCGCTCAGCGCCGCTATTCAGGCGCCGAACACGGCGGTCGGCCTGGTTCCGGCGAGAAGCACGATGAGCCCGCCGAGCAGAGCGGCGGCACCGGGCAGGACCTCCAGCCAGAACCGGCCGGAGCTGTAGACCCAGGCACGGTCCGGGGTGAACGCGTAGTGGAAGTACGGGCCGACGAAGGCAATCAGTGCGCCCCAAGCCCCGAGCAGGACAAGCAGCAGTCCGCTGAGCGCCCCACGACTCCGGGGAACTCGCAGCATCCCGGCCAATTCGATCACTTCCTAGTGTGATGGGGAAACGTAACCGCTGGCCCTCTACCCGGTAATTCGCGACCTATCCAAACCAGCTGGCGGTTAGTTGCACCGGTTGCCCCTGGCCAGCCGAAAACGCCGGACGCCAGTAGGGTCACGGTTGTGGAGACTTCCGGCAAAGCCGCCGGCGGCGCGGCGCAGACGGGCACGGCGCAGCGGGCGAGGCGGCTGATCCCGCGGACCGACACGGTGCTCGCCGATCCCCGGCTGGCCGCGGCGCAGCAACGGCTCGGCCGGACGCTGGTCAAGCAGGCCGTGTCCCGCGCCCAGGACGAGGCGCGGGCCGGCCGGATCCCGCCGGAATCGGTGCCCGACGCGGCGGTGGCCGGGCTGCCCGCGTACGCGACCACGCTGGTCCCGGTCATCAACGCGACCGGCGTGCTGCTGCACACCAACCTCGGCCGGGCGCCGCTGTCCGCCGCCGCCCGGGACGCGCTGCAGGCCGCGGCGGGCTGCACCGACGTGGAGTTCGACCTGGTGGAGGGGACGCGCGGCCGGCGTGGCCGCGGCACGCTGGCCGCGCTGGCCGCCGCCGTCCCCGCGGCGCAGGCCGTTGCCGTCGTCAACAACAACGCGGCCGCCCTGGTGCTGGCCGCGACCGCACTGGCGGCCGGCCGGGAGATCGTGGTCAGCCGGGGCGAGCTGATCGAGATCGGTGACGGGTTCCGCCTGCCCGCCCTGCTGGAATCGACCGGCGCGCGGCTGCGCGAGGTCGGCACGACCAACCGGACGAAGCTGGCCGACTACCGCGACGCGATCGGCCCGGACACCGGGTTCCTGCTCAAGGTGCACCCGTCGAACTACCGCATCGAGGGGTTCACCGCCGAGGCCCCGGTGGCCGAGCTGGCCGGGCTCGGCCCGCCGGTCGTGGCCGACATCGGCTCCGGACTGCTCGGCCCGAGCCCGGTGCTGCCGGACGAACCGGACGCCGACACCACGCTGCGGGCCGGTGCGTCGCTTGTCACCGCCAGCGGCGACAAGCTGCTCGGCGGTCCGCAGGCCGGCCTGCTGCTCGGCCGGGCTGACCTGGTCCGCCGGCTGACCCGCCATCCGCTCGCCCGGGCGCTGCGGGTGGACAAGCTGACCCTGGCCGCCCTCGAAGCGACGCTGGCTGGTCCGCCGCCACCGGTGGCTGCCGCGCTGACCGCCGATGCGGAAATTATTTTTGAGCGAACGGAAAGGATGTCGGCGAAACTGGCCGCCCGGGGTGTGGACGCGCGGGCGCAGGCCACTGAGGCAGCAGTCGGCGGCGGCGGCGCGCCTGGTGTCACGTTGCCCAGCGCGGCGGTGAGCCTGCCGGAAGCGCTGGCCACCACGCTGCGCGACGGCGGGGCGGTCCGCCGCGGCCAGACCCGTGCCGTCGTCGGCCGGGTCGCCGCCGGGCGGCTGCTGCTCGACCTGCGCGCCGTGCCGGCCGGCGAGGACGATCAGATCTGCGCGGCCGTGATCGCCGCGGCCTCGGCGTAGCAGGCTGGTCACCATGCAGGTCATCGCGACGGCGGGGCACGTGGACCACGGCAAGTCGGCGCTCGTGCGAGCCCTGACCGGGATGGAGCCCGACCGGTGGGCCGAGGAGCGCCGCCGCGGCCTGACCATCGACCTGGGCTTCGCCTGGCTGGCCCTGCCGGATGGGCAGCGGCTCGCGTTCGTGGACGTGCCCGGCCACGAACGGTTCGTGCCGAACATGCTGGCCGGCGTCGGCCCGGTGCCCGCTGTGCTGTTCGTGGTCGCCGCGGACGGCGGCTGGATGCCACAGTCCGGCGAGCACCTGGCCGCCATCGATGCGCTGGGCATCTCCCGTGGCCTGCTCGCGGTCACCAGGGCCGACCTGGCCGATCCCGGCCCGGCCACCCGCCGGGCGAGCGCCGAGCTGGCCAGGACCAGCCTCGGCCAGGTACCCACCGTCGCCGTCAGCGCGCTGACCGGCCAGGGCCTGCCCGAGCTGCGGGCGGCGCTCGCCGGTCTCGCCGCCGGGCTGCCCATCCCCGACCCTCGCGCCCCGGTCAGGCTCTGGGTGGACCGGGTGTTCAGCATGACCGGCAGCGGCACGGTCGTCACCGGCACGCTCCCGGCCGGCACCCTGCACGCCGGAGACGAACTGCTGGTCACCCCGGCGGGGCGCCTTGTCCGCATCCGCTCCATTGAGTCGCTCAAGGAGAAAGCAACCCAGGTCAGCGGCGTCGCCCGGGTCGCGGTCAACCTGCGCGGCACCGCCACAGCTCAGCTCGCCAGGGGGATGGCCCTGGCCGGGCCGGGCGGCTGGACCCTGGCCGCCACGATCGACGTCCGGCTGGCCGGCCCACCAGGGCGCTGGGATACCGGCCAGGACGCCCGGCTGCCGCGCCAGGTAACCGTGCACATCGGCTCGGCCAGAACGCGCGCCAGGGTCCGCCCGTTCGGCGGCGGCCTGGCCAGGCTGACCCTGGCCGAACCGCTCCCGCTGCACGCCGGAGACCGCCTGCTGCTCCGCGACCCCGGCGCCGCCCGTACGGCGCCGCGGGCCGGCCGGCCGCCGGGGGGCACAGCGATGGCAGGCCTGGATCTGGCTATCCCAGCGCCGCTAGGCGCCGGGCCCGAAGGGTGGCCGCCCGGCGCCGGGCCCGAAGGGTGGCCGTCCATCACTGGAGCGATCGTGCTGGACGTCAGCCCACCAGCCGCACCACGCCGGGGAGCCGCCGCGGCGGTGCGCGCCGAACTCAGCGGCTGGCCGGACGCACCAGGCGCCGCCGAGCTGCTGCGGCGGCATGGCCTCATCCAGGCAACGGCCCTGCGGGCGATGGGGGTTGCGGTTCCGGCGCCTGCCCTCACGTCCGGTACTGCCGGTGCGACCAGACCAGAAACCGGTGCGGCCGGGCCAGGAACCGGTGCGGCCGGGCCAGGAACCGGTACCGCCGGGCCAGGCACAGAGGCGGCCGGGCCAGGCGCCAGTGCTGCTGAACCGGTTGGGGTGGCTGGGTGGCTGGTGGATGCTGGGCGCTGGGCGGAGTTGCGGGAGCGGCTGGGGCGGGCGGTGGAGGAGCACGCGGCCCGTGACCCGCTGGCGGTTGGGATGCCGCTGGAGGCGGCCAGGGCCGCGCTGGGGCTGCCGGACCGCAGGCTGGCCGAAGAACTGGCGGCCGGTCCCGGTGCGCTTGCATCCGGGCGGCGGCTCGCCCTGCGGGATGGTTACCTGGCGATTGCTCCGGCGCCCGCGGCGGGGGAGCACGGGCACAGTCCGGCGATTTCTTTGCAACAAAATATTGATAAACCAACCTTGCCGGTCAAGATTACGGATGCGGTCACGGTGCTGCGGGATGATCTGGCGGGCAGCCCGTTCCGTGCGCCGGAGGCGGGGCGGCTGCGCGAGCTGGGGCTGGACCGTAAGGCGATCGCGGCGGCCGCCAGGGCCGGGCTGCTGCTGCGGATCAGCCAGGAGATCGTGCTGGCGCCGGGGGCGGATGCCCGGGCGGCCGCGATCCTCGCTACGCTGCCGCAGCCGTTCACCACGGCGCAGGCCAGGCAGGCGCTGGACACGACGCGGCGGGTGGCGATCCCGCTCCTGGAGTACCTGGACCGGGCAGCGGTGACCCGGCGGCTGCCTGACGACCGGCGGGAGCTGCGGCAGCACTAGAGTCGGCCGTGGAGGCGTGTGGGTGCCTGGTGGCCCTCCTGGTCTTCAAAACCATGGGACGGCGCGCAGCGTCGTCGGCGGGTTCGATTCCCGTCCGCCTCCGCTCGCTCGGCCAGGATCCCTTCGGCGAGCACGGCGCGATGAGCCCGGCCGGGTCGGGTGTGTTCGTCACCGGCAGCACCGGCCTGCCCACCGGGGGAGTGCTCACGGCCGGATTCGCCAACTGAGAGCGTCCCCGCCGGAAAGCCGGGTCATTGGCATCTGCCGCGGCCAGCCGGGCCGGTCTAGAATCAGCCCGTGGAAGCGTCCGTCCTGGCCACCCGCGCTGCGAAGCGCCCCCTGAGCCCCCTCGTGGGGCCATAGACATGGGCCCGCAACCAGCGCAACCCCGGCAGCGGGTGACGGTTGTGGAGGATGAGAACGCAGCGCTCCGCAAGCCCAGGCTCCTGCTCAGAGGTGCCCGCAAGCCTGCCACGGCTGGCGCGGTGACCTGGGAGCTGTGCTACGGGGGAGTACCGATCGCCACTGGGGCACTCGGCTCCGGCGAAGAGGTCGCGTTCACCGACATCGACGCGATCGAGCCGTCCATGGACAATGCGGGGTTCAGCTTCATCGCGCGGATGGCCAGCGGGGAGGTGCCGGCGATCGAGGCGATCTGCGTGCGGCCCGCCAGACCGCTGACCCGGGCTGAGCGCACGGCGCGAGCGAAGTGGGCGGGCCTGCGGGACCAGCCGGAGACCCCGGCGGCCGGACGGCAGTTCCTGGCTGGGACCCGTGACGTGACCCGCACGGTCCCGGCCGGCCGGGGAACCGGGACCCGCAGCCGGTGCGTGTGTGTCTACCAGCATTTCGCCGTGCTGCTCGCGGGCCGGCGCAGGCGGGTGCGCGCGCAGGCCCCGCCGCCGCGGCGGGTCAGCCAGACCGAGCAGGTCGGGTAGCCATGCTGAGCTGGCTCGTGGGCGCGCTGCTCGCCGCCTGGTTCCTTGTCACCGTCGTCCGTAACCTGCCGCCGCTGCGGGCTGCCTTCCTGCGCATCGACGCGGGCCGGCTGATCCCCGACTGGGCGCTGTTCGCCCGGCCGCGGACCGCCGACATGGTCCTGCTCCGGCGTGACCTGCTGCTGGACGGGACGCTGACGAGCTGGCGGGAGGTAGAGGTGGCCGGCCCGCGCCGCTGGTACAACTTCATCTGGAATCCCGACCTCGGCCCGCGGCGCGGCTTCCTCAGCCTGGCGAGCATCATCGGCCTGGTCGCCCGCCGGGATCAGGGTGGCCAGCGGCAGATCCGGGGCCAGGGCACGCGGACCGCGCTGCCGGGCATGACCGGGGTGCACTACCTCACCGTGCTGCAATACCTGTCGCGGCGCTCGCACGCCGCCGTCGATGCGACCCAGTTCATGATCATGGCGGTGAGCAACCAGTCGGTCACCGGCCGGCACGCGCCGGACGAGCCGGCCAGCAGCATCGAGTTCGTCTCGGAGATACACCTGGTCAGGCCCGCGCAGGCCGGCTTGGCGGGCCGATGATCCTGCATGAGCTGGCGTCACCGTTCAATGCCCTGTCCCTGATGCTGCGGATCGGCTCGATCGGGGTGGCCATCACCTCGCTGGAATCGCTGGTGCGCCCGGGCGATCTCGGGCCAGGTGGCCTGCTGTCCGGGGAGGTGCAGCTCACCCGGGCCCGCTGGCTCCTCCCGTTCGGCTTCCTGGCGTCGCAGCGGGTCACCGTGGCGGTCACTGTTATCCGGCTGCTGGCCGCCTGCGCGGTGGTCGCCGGCGGCAGCGTCTTCGAGGTGGCGAGGGCCGGCGCCATCGTGATCGCCCTGGCCACGCTGCTGATCCGGATCCGGACCCCGCTCAGCATCCATGCCGCGGGCACCATGGTCATGGTGACGTTCACCGGTGCCGCCCTGGGCCTGGGTGTGGGGACGCACCGGTCGATGGAGTTCGCCCTGGATTTCATCGCCGCCCAGGCGTGCCTGTCCTATTTCGTCGCGGGCGCGAGCAAGCTCAGGACACCGTCCTGGCGGTCCGGCCGGGCGATCCCGGCCATAGCCTCCACGCTGATGTGGGGCAACGGGCACCAGGCGGCTGTGCTGAATTCCCATCGCCGGGCGGCGTTCGTGCTGTGCTGGGTCACCATGACGGCGGAGTGCGCCTTCCCGCTGACCCTGGCCGTGCCGCTCCAGGTGACAATTCTGTTGCTTGCGTCCGCCGCTATGTTTCATATAATTACGGCTATCGAAATGGGATTGAACAGCTTTGTCTGGGCTTTTGGCTCTACCTACCCCGCGATAATTTTCTGCTGGTACCTGCTGCATGGATGACAGGGTCTTTGGGTCTGCGGGCTCAGGCCTCGGGGAGGGCGAGACTTGACATGCCGGACGAAAGAACCCCCTGGCCGCTGCGCTGGATCGTCGACGAGGACGGCCGCGACACCGGGTTCGCGATGCTCCGCAGGGAAGTCCCGAACGGGGCCCGCCCGGCTTTCGACGAAATGGCCGCCAGTCACCGGATGATCGGTTTCACGCACTACGGGCCGTTCCCGCTGTACCACGAAGCATACGACGGCAAGCAGAAAGGCAAATTCCCGGAGCAGGGCTGGCAGCGGCCCGAAGTGCAGGCATGTGAGGCCTGGGCCCACTGTTTTCGCGAGCCCGGCCGTTACCTGCCGACGGACAAGCCGCGAATCCTTATCAGCGGGTCGGACTTCGTCGACCACAAGGCGAAGTGGGCGGCGGCGCACGCCGAGGGCAGGCCGGCCAAGCGCTGGGACCTCGTCTACAGCTGCCTGCCCACCTGGCTGAACGAGCTGCAGAAGAACCTGGACCTGGCCAGGGTCTGCGTACTGCGGCTGGCCGAGGCCGGTGCGCGCATCGTCATGGTGGGCCGGGCCGGGACGCCCGGACTGGCCCACCACCCAAACATCGACCATCTGCCACAAGTCCCCTGGCACGAGTTCATGCGGGTGACCGCCGCCGCCAGGGTCGCGTTCCTGCCGAACTGCTGGGACGCCTCGCCGCGGGTCATCACCGAATCCCTCTCGGTCGACGTGCCGGTCCTGGTCAACCGGCAGATCCTCGGCGGCTGGAAGTACGTGGCACCGGAGACCGGGACCTTCTTCGACGACGAGACCGACGTCGTCGACGCCTTCTTCTCCGTCCTTGACAGCGCGCTGTCGCCGCGGGACTGGCTGCTCAGCAACGGATACGGCCAGGAGGCCGCGGCGCGGCGGCTGGCCGCGGAACTGCGGGCGCTCGGTGGCCCGCCGGGGGCCACCGAGCTGGCCTATGCCCTGCCGACCAGCTCTCACCCCAACGCCGCGTGAACGCCGGCACCGCGAGCCCGGACCTGCGCCCGCTGCTCGCCACCAACCCGCACGCCCCAGCCGGGCTGATCGCCGAACTCGGCCACTGCGCGCTGCCCCGGGTGCGGGCGGCAGCCGCCGCGAACCCGTCGGCCACCCCGGACCTGCTGGCCAAGCTCACCGCCGACGAGGACGCCATGGTCCGCCGCTGCGTCGCCGCCAACTGGGCGTGCCCGCCGGAGTGCCTCACCCGGCTCAGCTACGACGACGGCCACTGGATCCGGGTGGCGGTGGCCGCGAACCCGGGGACCGAGCCGGGCGTCGTCGAACTGCTGGCGGTCGACGACGTTGACCTCGTCCGCGGCGCCGCGGCCGGCAACCCGCGCTGCCCACAGCCGGTCCTGCTCGGGCTGGCCGCTGACAGGGACCGGCGGGTCCGCGACTGCGCCGTGCAGAACCCGGAGGCTTCGGCCGACGTGCTGGTGAAGGCCTACCGGCCGGTGCTCTTCGCCTGCCGGCTGCTGATGGCCGGCAACCCGGCGGCGCCGCTGGCCCTGCTCGAGGAACTCATCGGGGATCCGTACGCCGCCGTCCGGGTCGCGGTGGCCCGCAACCGCCTCACGCCGCCGCTCCTGCTGGGCAAGCTCGCCGCCGACGAGGATCAGATGGTCAAGACCACGGCGCTGCGGCATCCGTCCGTGCCGTATGGGCTCGTGGCGCACACTCCCGCCAGCCAGAACCCAGTGCTGCGCAGGGCCGTGGCGGGCAACCCGATATGCCCGCCGCGGCAGCTCACCACGCTCGCGGCCGACACTGAGCCGGACGTTCGCCGGGCCGCCGCCGCGAACCCGTCGCTGACGGTGGGCGGTGCCTTCCTGCTGGCCGGCGACGGCGAGGCGGCCGTGCGGGCGGCCCTGGCCGGGAACCGGTCGGTCCCGTTCCCGGTGCTGGCGGTCCTGGCCGCTGACGGCGAGGCGCTGGTGCGCCAGCGCGTCGCGTTCAACGCGGCTGCCAGCCCGGCACTCCTTGACCCGCTGGCCGACGACGGCGAACCGCTGGTGCGCGGTGGGGTTGCCCGCCATCCGGCGGCCACGGCCGCCACCCACCGCCGCCTGCTCGCCGACGCGGTCACCGCGGTCCGCGAGGCGCTGGCGGGCGGCTCCCGGCACGAGGACGTGCTCACGGAACTGGCCGCAGCCGCAGCGGAGTAGGCCGCTAGGGCAGCGGTAGCTGGTTGCGGAGCTCGGGGATACCCTGGTTGCCCGGCCTGCGATTGCCCTGGCGCCGGTTACCCTGCCCGCTGCCGAGCCGTTGCGGGACGATGGTCTGCCGCTTGCCGCGCAGGCTGAACGGGCGTGCCTCGACGTGGTCCCGGTGGACGAGGTACTCCTTCACCAGGCGCTCGGTCTCCTGGTCCGCCTGCCTCTTGAGCCGGGGCGCGGGCACCGTCAGGTCCGGGTCCAGCGGGAGACCGAGAAAGCCGAACACATCCCGCACCGTCTTCTCGTGTGCGGAGGCCATCTCCTCGTAGCAGATCTCCAGCGGGACGACGCCCGAGCTGTTGAAGAACTCGGTCCACCGCGTGTCGTGGTCGATCACGACGTTCTCGAGATACCTGACGTGTCCCCAGTCCGGCTCCTCGGGCATCGGGATCGGGCGGATGAACCGTCCCTGGCCGGTGCCCTCGTCCTCCTCGGCCAGGTGGAACCAGCGGTCGGTGTAGGTCGCACGGTAGTACGAGATCGCCTGGCGGACGGTGTCGTCCCGGTACAGGTAGATGTAGTGCGGATCCGGCAGCCACTGCTCGACCACCGCCTCGTCGGCGGCGCCGGGGTCGGCCCCGGGCAGCGATCGCAACTCGCTGGTGAACCACTCGAACTGGTACCAGTGCAGCTTCGCGCCGAACACACCATTGCCGGTGCTGGCACGTTCCAGGGCCGTGGCGACGTACTGGCTGTAGGGGGCCTTGACCGGGATGTCCCACTCCTTGGACCACTGCACCCGGTGGTCGGGCCGGAAGTACTCTTCCGGGCGGCCGGCCAGGTCGGTCTGCTCGAGCAGGTCGGCGAGCAGCCAGCTACCGCTGCGCGGCAGCGTGCACAGCAGGTAACTCTTCACCGGGCCGGCTGGTCGGCGAAGAACCCGAGGGCGGACTTGCCGATCTCGAGGAGTGTCTTCTCCGGTGCCAGCGGGTGGGTGATGCCGGCCCGCACATCGCGCAGCGCCTGCTCGAACGGGAGGGACCGCATGTAGGAGCGGCTGCCGAGCAGTTCCATCGCCAGCTCGACGATGTGGATGGACGACAGGATGACCTGGCGCTTGGCCAGCATCGTGGTGGCGAAGTGCGCCTCGGTGCCGACCGCCTCGTCGGTGGTCTCGGCGATCAGCGCGTCAAGCGCCCACCAGGCCAAGCGGAACTCGTGGGTGAGCAGGCCGGCGATGTGCTGCCGCGCGGGATCATTGACTCCCCGCGCGGCCATCCGCAGCGCCCTGTCCCGCATCGCGCCCGCCGCCCCCAGGTAGACGGCCGCGATCACGGTCAGCGCGATCTGCAGACCCGGCAGCCGGGCACCGGAGCTGCCCTGGTCGATAAGCTGGGCGAGAGCCTCGTCGGGTGGCGGGGCGGCCGGGTCATCGGGCGGGCTGTCCTGGCCGGAGCGGCGTCCGGGCAGCGACCAGATCGGCTCGAGGTCGAGGATGTTGTCGTCGGGGACGAACACGTCGGTGAAGGCCACCGGGTTGCTGCCGGACCCGCGCATGCCCATGGAGTCCCATTCGGGGACGATCTCAAGCCCGGGGTCCGACGTCGGGATGAGCACGGTCGTGGTCCACCGCTGCTCGCCATCGTCGATGGCCGCCATCGTGGCGACGACGTCCGCGCCTGGCACGCCGCTGACAAAACGCTTGCGCCCAGTCACCAGCAGGCCGCCGTCGGCCGGGGTTGCTATCACACCGGGGTTGGACGGATCGGCGGAGCCGCTCGAGGAGATGATCAGGTTCTCGGTGACGACCCGGCGGAGTGTTTGCTCGACCCCTTGGTCGCCGAGCCGCCAGCGCCAGGCCAGTGCCAGCACGTTGTGCTGGTGCATGCAGATCGCCAGCGAGGTGTTCGCGCAGTAGCGGGCCAGGATGGCCTGGGCACGGCAGACCGTGCCGAGGTCGTGGCCGCCGCCGCCAAGCTCTTTGGGCACGGCGATCATGCCAAAGCCGCTGGCCTTGATCGCCTCGTAGCCTTCCTCAGTGAAGCTGGCCTCGCGGTCGTGCCGCGCCGCGTGCGGCGCCGCCGCCGCGCCGATCCGCCGGACCATAGCCATGACGTCGGCCCGGGTCTGCGGAATTTCCTGCTCGCTGCGCGGCGAGTCGGTGACGGTCATCTAATGGCCTTTCATGCCGGTCAGCACGGGCTCGGCGTCGAGCTGTGCCCGGGACAGGGGCACGCCGTTGCCGCCGTGGCCCTGGTGCTTGGCGACCAGGTCCTTCACCCGGCTCAGGTCGGCCCGCAGCTCGGCCTCGGCCCCGTCCCAGTTGCTGTCGCGTTCCACGATGATCGCGACCGGGGTAGCCCGGGCGAGCAGGTAGTCGAGCAGCTCGAACACCTCGTTGTGCACGGCCTGGGAGTGGGTGTCCACCCACTCGCCCTCGATGCGCCTGCCCCCGGCGAGGTGGATGTAGCCGATCCGGTCCGGCGGGATCGCATCGATGAACTCCAGTGGATCCACCGGGCGGTTCATCGAGTTGATCCACGCGTTGGTCAGGTCCAGCAGGCAGTTCCACTGGTCCGACGCGTCAAGGAGCCGGAGGTAGAACTCCTCGGGTGAGTACGTGGAACCGGAGATCATGGTCTTCGTGGACAGGTTCTCCAGGCATGGCCGGCGCCCGGTGAGGTCCACCATTTTGGTGATGTTGCGGCAGCAGGCGTCCAGCAGCTCGTCGTCGTACAGGTTGGGAGCCAGGTGCCCGAGAGCGCGGCCGGTCACGCCGGTGAGGGCGAGGTGGTCGCTGTACAGAATGGCGTCGATCGTGTCGGCCAGCCGCCGGATCTGCCGCAGGAACTCGTCGTCGGGTCCGTGCACCGAGGCGGCGTTGCCGCACAGGCCATGCACGATCGTCGGGACGCCGGCCAGGCTGCGCAGTTCCCACGGCCGGGAAAAGCCGGTCTCGCCGAAGTAGCGGTCCGCGACCAGCTCCGCGCATTGGATCACAGGCTGCTCGCCGTGGAAGAGCCCGGAGAGCTCGGGACGGTACCCGGCGCCGACAAGAGTCATGATTTCGTTCCCCTTACCACACCGTGGGCGATGAGCTTTCCGAGAAGCGCCTCGGGAGCAGTGTCCGTGCCAATTGTCGCGCCGATCTGCCCGGCCGTCACCTCTCCCGGCCGCGATCCGATCAGCTCGACCGCACGGGCGGTCTCGTCGTCGATGCGCAAGACCACTCCCTCGCCCTCTTCCCCCTGCTGGAAGCAGAGCAGGTGCGTCGGGCTGGGGCGGAGCCGGAGGAGCATCTGCGGTGACCGGATCGTGCGCACATCCCAGCCGAACGACTCCACGGCGGCACTGCGGTGGAGCCACAGCGGGCGGCCGGGGTCGATCTGCCGGGGGTTGAGGGGCGGCTCGTCCGGCTCGGGCCACAGCGGTCCTTCGGTATTAAAGGTCCGCATTCGCAACCGCTCGAATCGTGCGACGTCCGCGATAATGTCTCCGTGCGGCAGGCTGCTGGCGAGTTCGCGAGTCTCGTCGACAACGAAGCCGGCGAACCGGAGCATTTCCGCGGCAGTCGAATCTACCGGCGCATAGGCATCCGAATAATCCTCGACCAGCGGGGTCGCCTCGTCACCCAGCAGCAAGAGGGTAAGGCGCAGTGCCTGCCGCAGGCTCCGTTCACGCTTGCGAACAAAGCCAGGCATGAGTTCGGCCAAATCACCGGCCATGTGTTCTAGCGCGCTGGCCTCCGCCGGGGTGAGGTCGAAGTAGGCGGCGAAATTATCTGGTGCGTCCAGGATCATGTCCCTGGCACTGCGGCTAGTGAGCACGACACCCATCGCCGTCTCAAGATCACTTCGCACGATGATTGCCCCTAGGCCGGTGGACACCCTGCTCTACCCCGTGAAACACGTGGTGATCGTATCTTCTGGGTACACGCTCCGCAACGGGCGCAGCAGGTCCTTGTACCCGCCGAGCGGGGAGCCCCGGAACCGGCCGGGGGCACTGGCCGCCGGCGGATGCGGCGACCTCTATATAGAAGGCAGGCCCGGAGCCGGCCCGCGACACCACACACAGTGCCGGTGCAACCACGCGCGGTGCTGGCATAAAAGTGCCAATAACAAGGCGCGAACGTCAATAGCCAACCACCGAAGAAACATCCCGCAAGACGTATCGCAAGCGGGCTAATCAGTGCACTTTTCCGGCAATCCATAACCCCGGTTAGTACATCGTTAACTATCTTGGAAGATTGTTACCAAACAGGCTAGCTAAGCCTAACCGGCGGAGTTCAATCGTCCGTTGACACTCGATTGACCAGGGTGGTATCTCTGACCTCAGCCGGGAGGGTATGTACGGCTGCCAGGAAACAGATTACAAGGGGTGAGCATCGTGTCCGACGAAGAACTCGTCCATGGGTACTTGGCCGGGAGGATCAGCCGAAGGCGGCTCATCCGCGGCCTGGTGGCCACCGGCCTGAGCATCGCGGGTGCAAGCGCATTCGTTGACGCATTGGGAGCAGGGGCGGCCGACGCGTCGACGCTGCCGCACGCGACGACACCGCACCCGACGCCGCACCCAACTCCACACCCGACGCCGCATCCGACGCCGCACCCAACACCTCACCCGACGCCGCACCCAACTCCGCACCCGACGCCGCATCCGACGCCGCACCCAACACCTCACCCGACGCCGCATCCGACGCCGCACCCAACACCTCACCCGACGCCGCACCAGACGCCGCACCCAACACCTCACCCAACACCTCACCCAACACCTCACCCGACGCCGCACCCAACTCCGACGCCCACGCCAACTCCGACGCCAACGCCCACGCCAACTCCGACGCCAACGCCAACGCCCACACCGACGCCGACGCCGACCCCAACTCCCACCCCGACCCCGACGCCGACCCCAACGCCCACGTGTGCGACCTGCGCCTCCTGCGCAAGCTGCACCTCGTGCGCAAGCTGCGCCTCGTGCGGTAGCTGCGGGTCCTGCGGTAGCTGTGGGTCCTGCGGTAGCTGTGGGTCCTGCGGTAGCTGCGGGTCCTGCGGTGGATGTGGCGGCTGCGGTGGATGTGGCGGCTGCGGCGGCTGCGGAGCCGTCAAGGGCAAGAAGGCCAAGGGACAGCCCAAGGGACGTAATGCCGCAGGCCAGCGGCGTCGCGCCCGGGCAGCTTGGCAGCACACGGCATCGCCGCTGCGCAAGAGGCAGAGGTAGCCCTCGGCCTAGCAGGTGACTGAGCCCGGTGAGCGAGTGCAGACTTCGGTCTGCACTCGCTCACGGGTAATGTGACGGAATAAGAAAACATGACGCTAGCTACTGGGAGTCAGCATCGTGGTTGAACAGTCCGATGGGGGCGGCCTGCCCATTGAATGGCAGCGATGGGCGGCGGTGGCCCTGATGAAGGGCTCACCGCTGGCTGAGGTGCTGGGGGTGCTCGGGGCCCAGGGTTTCGCCGAGGGCGACTCGATCCGCTATTGCGCGTCGCTCTATGACAGCCCGGTTTTCGACGCCGGCCGGTGGATGTCCCAGCAGCTCCAGAAGGTGCACTCGGTGCTCACGATGCGGGAGCAGATGCGTGCCCTGTCAGACATTCCACTGGACCTCGACCGCCGCAGCGGTCTTACCCAGAAGGAATTCCTCGACCAGTACTACTCGCAGAACACGCCGGTATTCATGGACGACGTGTGTGCCAACTGGCCAGCCAAGTCACTCTGGAACGCGGATTACCTGCTGGAGAAGCTCGGCTCGGTCGAGGTTGAGGTGATGGCCGGCCGGGAGTCCGATCCCAAGTACGAGATCAACGCTAACGACCACCGGTTCACGATGCCGTTCGACGAGTACGTGGCGAAGATTCAGGCCGCGTCCCGCAGCAACGACACCTACCTCGTGGCCAACAACAAGCTGCTGGCGACGCAGGCAGCGCTGCCGCTCTGGGACGACTTCACGCTGGACGAGCGGTTCCTGGCGCCGGACCCCAAGCGCAACCACGCCTTCCTGTGGTTCGGCCCCGCCGGGACGGTCACCCCGCTGCACCACGACAGCGTCAACGTGCTGTTCAACCAGGTCGATGGCTGGAAGCACCTCATCCTCATCCCGTCGCTCGAAATCCACCGGGTGTACAACAACCTCGCCGTCTACAGCGAGGTCGACCCGCTGAAGCCGGATCTCGGGCAGTACCCGCTGTTCGCCGACGTGCAGCAGCTCCACATCGACGTCGGGCCGGGCCAGAGTGTGTTCATCCCGGCCGGCTGGTGGCACCACGTCGAGTCGCTGGAGCCGAGTATCAGCATCTCGTTCACGAACTTCGCCGTCAGCAACGACATCGAGTGGAACAACCCCAACATCGTGCTGTAGAGCGCTGAGAAGCGCCAGAAGTCAGGCCTTGCGGGTGGCCGCCCTGTGGGCGGCCACCTTGCGGGCACGGGACGCACGGGACGCGGCCAGCGCTTCGATGCGCCGGACGGCCGCGGGGAACCCGGGCCGGTGTGCCATGTCCTCACGGAAGGCACGCGCATTCTTGGCGAACGACGGCTCGTCCAGCACCCGCCGCACCGCCGCGCGGATCCGCTCGGGCGAGGCCTCCCCGTCCTTGAGCATCAGGCCCAGGCCGTCGGTGTCGCAGGCCCGGGCGTTGTACTCCTGATCGGAGCCGAGCGGGACGCACACGATGGGCACGCCGGCGGACAGGCACCCCATCATCGTGTTGAACCCGGCATGGCAGAGCATCGCCTGGCAGTGCGGCAGGATGAGCGAGTGCGGTATGTACCGCTCGAACCGCACGTTGGCCGGGGCATCCTTCGTCACGGCGTCGCTCGCACCGTCGCCGAGGGTGCAGACGACGTTGACCGGCTCGCTGCCCAGCGCCTCGAGGAAGCGGGAGAACAGGTCCGCGTTGGTGTTGTAGACGGTGCCGAGCGTCATCAGGATGGTTGGCCGCCCGTTGTCTTGCACCAGGGGAGCGACGGGAGCCTCCGGTACCTCCGGCGCGTCCGCTGCGGGCACCGGAGTGCCGCCGCCGTCGTAGACCCCATAGCAGAGCTTCTGGACGGCCGGGACCGGCAGCGGATGGCAGCCCTCGAAGGTCGGCGTCAGCACCGAGAGGTAAAGGTCGCGGTACAAGCTCTTCAGGCCCGGATCCTCGGGCAGGCCGTATTCGCTGCGCAGCGCCTTGATCGTCTCGTCGGCCTTGAGGATGCGCCACGACTTCGGCGGGATGAAGTGGCCCAGCCCGTAGACCACATGGACCGCGCCGGCGATCTCAGCGGCGATCGCCGGCGCCAGGTCGGTGGGCTCGCGGATGATCACATCCGGCGGGAAGTGCTCGACGGCGATCTCCAGCAGGTCGGCGACCTTGGCCTTGACCGCGAGGTAGCCGTAGTCCGGATCCTCATCCGGGAAGGCGTCCCACAGCTGGCGGGGGTTTTGGCCGGCCGGCAGCCAGATCAGCCCGGCCCCGGTCACCACCGTCGCCATGTCCTCCGCGGTCGCCACGGCGACCCGGTGACCCTGGCGGCGGAAAGCGCGGGCCAGTGGGATGAGCGGGTGCAGATGCCCGCGGAAGGGCCGCACCGAGAAGATCACCCGCAGTGACCTGGCCTGCGGTGCCGGGACCGACGCGCTGGACATTCAGTTTCTCCCCTGCCGGGCACCTATGGTTTCGCTGAGCCAGTCCCGCCCGGCCAGGTAGCCAGGCATCCAGTCAGCCGGGCCAGCCAGCCGCTGCTGACGGATCTCATCGGCCCAGTCCTCCGGCGGCGGGGCAGGCAGCTTCAGCCACTGGAAAATCCCCGCCACCGTCTCCTCCGGGTGCTCGAGGAGCGTCTCGTACCTGACGCGGTGAACATCGATGCCGTGCAACTGGAAGTAGGTCTCCCAGGCCTGCTCCTGACGGGAGATCAGCGATTCGATCCAGCGGACCTCCTGGAAGTCCGGGGGCTCGCCGGGTTGTGGCGCCCCGCCCACCGGCGCCGGGCCCACCGGCCGGCCCAGATACCAGTCGATGGCCTGCCGGGCCTTGTCGTCACTGGTCATATACAGATAGTGGGTCCGCGGGTACCAGGCCTCGAGCACCTCGGCGTCGGACCGGGTGGCGGCCGGCGATCCGTTGGGCAAGGCGGCTCTGGCCACCCTCACCAGCCAGCGCTGGTGAGACCACGGGAGGTTGACCGAGAGCACGCCGTTGCTGCCGGTGGCGGCCCGGCCGACAGCGTTCAGATAGCGGACGGCGAAATCACCTTCGGAGCCGAGCACGCCCCAGCCCTCGCCACGGCGCACGACCTCGAATGGATTGAAATAGTCACGTGGATCGCCGGCCAGGCCTGTTGCCCGCAGCGCCCCGCAAAGGAGCATGCTGCCAGACCACGGAGTGGTCGCAATGAGGCAGGAAAGATTAGTTTCCCCCGCCCGCGCGGTGGCAGAAGTCGTTGACATCAGGCCGCCCGTGGTGTTCGGAATAAGTCTCGCAGTAGCCTAGCGGGTCGGCCAGACCGTGTCGACGCTGCGTTCGCTACCCTCGATGCGGTGGCTGAACAAACTCTGAGCAGGCAGAATACTCACGATAGGGGACCGTCTTGTGGGCGGAGCTTAACATCGGCGGTGCATGGGTTTGCACCCCGCGAGTCTGGGAAGATAATCGCGGCAGTTTTTTCGAAATGTTTCACGGCCAGGAGTTTGATCAGCATCTCGGGTATCAACTCGAGGTGGCGCAGGTTAACTGTTCGGTCTCCCGCCGGGGGGTAATTCGCGGAATCCATTTCGCCGATGTGCCACCGGGACAGGCGAAATATGTCTGCTGCGTTAGCGGCAGCATCGTCGACGTAGTCGTCGACCTGCGGGTTGGCTCGCCGACCTTCAAGGCATGGGAAGCGGTCGAGATGGACGGCGCCAGCGGGCGGGCGCTGTTCCTCGCCGAAGGTCTCGGCCACGGCTTCACCGCCGCCAGCCCGGAGGCCACCGTCGTCTACCTCTGCTCAACGCCGTACGCCCCCGGCCGGGAGCGCACCGTTCACGCGCTGGATCCCGGCCTGGGGATCGCCTGGCCAGATCACGGCGCCGCCATCCTCTCCGACCGGGACGCCGCCGCCCCCACCCTGGAGCAGGCCCGGGCCGGGGGCCTGCTGCCCAGCTACGAGGCGTGCCTGGAGTGGGGCCGGTCGCTGAGCTCCGGAGAGCCGCTCAGCCGCTGAGGGCCGGCACGGCCCGGGCGAGCGCGCTGTCCCAGGCGTCCATGGGCGCGAGGCCGGCCCGGGCCCAGGCCTCGTGGCCCAGCACGCTGCAGGCAGGCCGGGGCGCTGGCCGCCCACAGGCGGCGCTGGTCACCGGCCGCACCCGGCTGGGGTCGGCCCCGGCCAGCCGGAAGACCTCCCGGGCGAGCCCGTGCCAGGTGGTGGCCCCCGAACTGGTGCCATGGTAGATACCCGGCCTGGCCCCGGCCCGGACCAGCGCGACGATCTGCCCGGCAAGGTCCACCGACCAGGTCGGCTGCCCGCGCTGGTCGGTCACGACCTGAACCTCCACGCCGCCGGCGGCGCGGGTGAGCATGGTGTGCACGAAGTTCGGCCCGTGCGCGCCGTACAGCCAGGCCGTCCGGACGACATAACCACCGCCGGGCAGGCTGAGGGCGGCCCGCTCACCGGCCAGCTTCGTCCGGCCGTAGGCGTTCAGCGGCGCCGGGTCGTCGTCTTCGGCATAGCTTTCCTTCGGCCGCTGGCCGAAGACGTAGTCGGTGGAGAGCTGGACCAGGCGCGAGCCATGCCGCTGGCAGGCCGCCGCCAGGCTGGCCACGGCGGATCCGTTGACCTGCAGCGCTTCCGCCTCGCGCTCCTCCGCCTTGTCCACCGCTGTCCAGGCGGCGCAGTTCACCACGACGTCCGGCTTGTGCTCGTCCATGCGGTCCGCTACTGCCCGCGGGTCGGCCACGTCGAGCTCGCGGCGCGTCAGCGGGGTGACCGCCTCGCCGTGGCGGCCCAGGACCATGGTGAGATCCTGGCCGAGCATCCCACCCGCCCCGGTGACCAGCCACCGGCTCACGACCGCTGCCCATCGCGCTCGCGCTTCAGCGGTTCCCACCAGTCCCGGTTGCCGGAGTACCAGCGCATGGTGGCGGCCAGCCCGCCGGCGAAACCGATCCTCGGGGTGTAGCCGAGGCCGCGCAGCAGCGCGTAGTCCAGCGAGTAACGGCGGTCATGACCCTTGCGGTCCCCGACGTAGCTGACCATGTCCCAGCCGGCGCCGCAGCAGTCCAGGATGGCCTGGGTCAGCTCGAGGTTGGACAGCTCCGCGTCGCCGCCGATGTGGTAGACCCGGCCGGGCTCCCCGCGATCGAGCACGAGCTGGATACCCCGGCAATGGTCCTCGGCGTGCACCCAGCTGCGGACGTTCTTCCCGTCGCCGTAGAGCGGGACCTTCAGCCCGTCCAGCAGGTTGGTGATGAACAGCGGGATGACCTTTTCCGGGAACTGGTACGGGCCGTAGTTGTTGCAGCAGCGGGTGATGCTGACGTTGAGCCCATGGGTGTGCGCGTAGGCCCGCGCGATCAGGTCGCCGCCGGCCTTGGCCGCCGCATAGGGCGAGTTCGGCTCCAGCGGGGCATCCTCGGCCCAGGAGCCCTCGCTCACGCTGCCGTACACCTCGTCCGTGGACACCTGCACGACCCTGGCCACCCCGGCGGCCAGGCAGGCGTCCAGCAGGGTCTGCACGCCCAGGGCGTTGGCCTCCATGAACGCCCTGGCCCCGGTGATGGAGCGGTCGACGTGGCTCTCCGCGGCGAAGTTCAGCACCACGTCGTGCCCGGGCACCACCGACGCCATCAGCCCGGCGTCGCAGATGTCACCCTGCACGAAGGTGAAATCGCGGCTGCCCGATACCGGTTCGAGGTTCGCCAGGTTCCCGGCGTAGGTCAGCTTGTCCAGCACCGTGACCCGGGCGCCGACGGTGCCGGGGAACTCGCCCCGCAGCAGCATCCGGACGTACTGCGAGCCGATGAAACCGGCGCCGCCGGTGACGAGAACCTTCAACGGCTGAATCCCCCCCCCGCTGAGCGAACCACACCCTACGGCTGGTCACGAGCTGATCTGGACCTCGCTGTGGTCGGCCAGCACGAGCCGGTGCGCCTTCGCCACCCCGGAGGCCGGTGTCACCTTGACGTTCCGCCCGATGAGCGACTCCTCGATGCGCCGCACGCCCTCGATCAGCGAGCCCTGCAGCACGATCGAATACTGCAGTTCGCTGTCCAGGATGGAGCAGTCCTCGGCCACCGAGCTGAACGGGCCGATGTAGGAGTCGGCCACCCGGGTCCGCGCACCGATCACGGCCGGCCCGACGATCCGGGATCCGGTGATCTGTGCGCCCTCCTCGATGGCGACCCGGCCGATCAGCTCGCTCACCTCGTCCACGTCACCGAGCTGCTTGGGCTCCAGGGTCTCAAGGACCTGCCGGTTGACCTCCAGCATGTCCACGACGTTCCCGGTGTCCTTCCAGTAGCCGGTGATCATCGTGGACTTCACCTGCAGGCCGCTGTCGATGAGCCCCTGGATCGCCTCGGTGATCTCGAGCTCACCGCGCGCCGACGGCTCGAGCCTGCGCGCCGCCGCGTGGATAGCCGGGGTGAACATGTAGACGCCGACCAGGGCATAGTTGCTCTTCGGCACCGCGGGTTTCTCGACCAGGCGGACCACTTGCCCAGCGGCGTCCAGCTCGGCGACGCCGGACTGACGCGGGTCGGTCACCCGGGTAAGCAGGATCTGGGCGTCCGGCCGGTGCGCACGGAAATCGGCGAGCTGTTCCCTGATGCCGCCCACGATGAAGTTGTCGCCGAGGTACATGACGAAGTCGTCGCCGGCCAGGTAGTCACCCGAGACCAGCAGGGCGTGCGCCAGCCCGAGCGGGGCTTCCTGCTGGATGTAGGACACGTGAAGCCCGAACCTGCCGCCATCGCCCACCGCCGCCTTGATCGCCGGCGCGGTCTCGCCCACGACGACGCCGACGTCGGTGATGCCCGCGTCCCGGATGTCCTCCAGCACGTAAAAGAGCACCGGCTTGTTGGCGACCGGCACCAGTTGCTTCGCTGACGTGTACGTGATGGGGCGCAGCCGGGTCCCCGACCCGCCCGCCAGGACGAGGGCTTTCACCTGGCCCATGCTAAATGGGGCAGCCTCCCAGGCGGTAGGGAACATCACCCGGTGCCTTTTAACGCACCACCGGCAGCACATGCACCTCCGCGACGGCGTGCCCCTGGCCACATCTTGCCTGACTACATCAAGTTACGTGGCATTGCAATGAGTAATCGGGTGCTGTAGCGTCGCAGACGTCTGCTGCTGCGGCCGCAGGCCGCAGGGAGACAACCACCGCCACAAAGGGGGAAGTGCGATGGCTACTTTCAAGGTCGAAGTTCCGGCGGGACCGCTCTGGAACAACGACGAAGCGCAGAAGCTCGGGCCTGCGATCGCCGCGGCGCACTTCGGGCAGTTCACCGGACAGTGGGCGACCGTGGTCCCGGACGAGATGAGCGTGGTCCAGGTCGAACTGCCCGCCCGGCTGACCGGTGCCACGGAGTACACCATGGATGTACCTGCGGGGCCGATCTGGAGCAATGACGACGCGAAGGAGAAGCTCCCGTCGATCTGCGCGAGCTATCGCGGCACGTGGAACGGCCAGTGGAGGACCGTGGTGGAGGGCAAGCTGAGCGTGGCCAGCTGCACGTTCAAGCTCTAGGCCTGCCGGCACCGCTGACGGGATGGTGGACTCCGTACGGAGTCCACCATCCCTTCGTTGTGCCCGAGGCCAGGCCGTGCTCGCAGGCGTAGCTGACGGCCCGGGCCCGGCCTGGTCAACGCCTTACTCCGGTGTCCGGTCCCCGGCATACCGGCCGGTCATTCCGGCGGCCATGAATGTCACAGTTGTATCTGTCATGATCAGATCGTCCCGTCACCGACCCGGCCAGCGCGCTGACAGCCATTCGGGTGGACGGCGCATCTCAAGACGCAACTGCTGATTGCGCCGGGTCGGGTACCACGGACACCGTCGGCGGGCATTTTCAGCACCAAAGCACGGCATGGCGCACCTTGACACATCCCGCTGAGGGATGACACGTACGCTAGTGTGCGTTGCAGTTTCAATGTGACTACAGGTGGGGAGGCGGCAGGCGTGCTGGCTGACGCGTACGGGCGGATCGCGACCGACCTGCGTGTCTCGCTCACCGACCGGTGCAACCTGCGCTGTACCTACTGCATGCCGGCCGAGGGCCTGGACTGGCTGCCCAAGCCGGACCTGCTCACCGACGACGAGGTGGTGCGCCTGGTCCGGATCGGCGTCGAGCGGCTGGGCATCCGCGAGGTCCGGTTCACCGGCGGCGAGCCGCTGCTGCGGCGCGGGCTGACCGGCATCATCGAGCGCACCGCCACGCTGGAGCCGCGGCCGGAGATCTCGCTGACCACCAACGCGATCGGCCTGGCCCGGCTAGCCTCCCCGCTGCGCGAGGCCGGCCTGGACCGGGTGAACGTCTCCCTCGACACGCTGCGCCCCGAGACGTTCCGCGCGCTGGCGCACCGGGACCGGCTGCCCGACGTGCTGTCCGGCCTGGCCGCCGCCGCGGCTGCCGGGCTCACCCCGGTCAAGGTCAACGCCGTGCTGATGCGCGGCGTCAACGACCGCGAGGCGTCCAGCCTGCTCCGCTACTGCCTGGACCACGGCTACGAGCTGCGCTTCATCGAGCAGATGCCGCTGGACGCCCAGCACGGCTGGCGCCGGGACAACATGGTCACCGCCGAGGAAATCCTGACTGAGCTGTCCGCCGGCTTCGTGCTCAAGCCCGGCGAGCCCGGCGGCCGCGGCTCGGCCCCGGCCGAGTCGTTCCTGGTCGACGGCGGCCCGGACCGCGTCGGCATCATCGGCTCGGTGACCCGCCCGTTCTGCGGCGCCTGCGACCGGGTCCGCCTGACCGCCGACGGCCAGGTCCGCAACTGCCTGTTCGCCCGCACCGAGAGCGACCTGCGCGGCCCGCTGCGCTCCGGCGCCACCGACACCGGCCTGGCAGCCCGCTGGCGTCGCGCCGTCGCGGCCAAGCTGCCCGGCCACGGCATCGACGACCCAACCTTCCTGCAGCCCGACCGCCCCATGTCAGCCATCGGCGGCTGAGTAACCGGCTCCTGGCCCACCCGGCTGGCGCTGATCCAGTGAGTTCGCCGGGCACCGTTCGGCATCGACGACCCGCCCCACCGGCCACGTCCGCCGCTGACGGCCCAGCAGCACCAGATCCGGGCGCACCTAGGCCAGTGTTCGTGCAGAGGGTTTCGCGGCCACCGTTTCGGCGATTTTCTTTCTTTCCCAATAATCTTTAGATCCTTGACGGGGAGGCGCGAGATGAGATGAGCGGCCCGGTGGAAACCTTCGACGCCGTCGTGCTGGCCGGCGGGCGGGGATCGCGGCTGGGCGGGGTGGACAAGCCGGCCTTGCGGGTGGGGGAGCGCAGCCTGCTCGGCTCGGTGGTGGGTGCGGCAGCGGGCGCGGGGGCGCGGCTGGTGGTCGTGGTTGGCCCGGAGCGTCGGGAGCTGGCGGCCGAGCTGGGGGAGTTGCGGGTGGTGCGGGAGGAGCCGCCGGGGGGCGGGCCGGTTCCGGCGGTGCGCACGGGGCTGGCCGAGGTGGGCGCGCCGTGGGTGGCGGTGCTCGCGGCTGACCTGCCGTTCCTGCGGAGCGGGCAGCTGGTGTCGCTGCTGGCTGCCGCGCGGGAGGCTGACGCGGCGGGGGCGGTGCTGGCCGATGACACCGGGCATCTCCAGTGGCTGGTGGGCTGCTGGCGGACGGTGGTGCTGCGGGAGGCGGCCGGGAACTACCAGGGCGGGTCGCTGCACGGGCTGCTCTGGCCGCTGCGGCCGGTTGTGCTGGCGCCTGCGCATGATCGCGGCGGGCCGCCGCCGTGGCTGGACTGCGACACGGCCGATGACGTGCGGTTGGCGCGCACCTGGTCTAACGTGCCTGCAGGGAGCGAAGGAAGGAAGCCGCGATGAGCCCGCTCGAGACCCCGCTGGATCGGTGGATGGAGGTCGTCTGCCTGGAGTTCGGGCTGGCCGCCGGTTCGGTCGACGCAAGGCTCATCCTCGACATGGCCAGGGACGTGGCGCACGGGGTGGACCGGCCGGCCGCGCCGCTGACCGCGTATCTGCTCGGCCTGGCGGTCGCGCAGGGGCATGACCTGGCGGCCGCGGCGGCGCGGCTCAGCGATCTTGCCGCGGGCTGGGAACAGTCACGGGCCTGAGGCCAGCGCGGCCCCGGCCCCCGCTGCCTGCGGCGGGTGACGAACGCCAGGGCGCCGCCCAGCGTTACCAGCAGGCCCGCCACGGCCAGCCCGGAAACGGCGACGCCGCTCGCGGGGCATTTCCGGCCGGAACGAGGCGATGCCGACCTATCGATGGTGTCTATCGATATCGCCGGTTATTGGCATTGGACCTATCAGCCACGGCTCTCTACAGTCGGTGGTCATGGTGATCACCGGCGCAGCGTCCGGCACAGCAACCCTGGCCGATGTGGTGCGTTCGGTGCGCGCCGTGGTGCGGCAGGACCGGGACTGGGAGACGACTTCGCTGCTCGTCGCCGGCCGGCTGCGGGCACAGCTGCCCGGCCCGGAGATCCTGACCGGGGAGCAGCGCGCCGGTGACCCAGCCGGTTACCGCAGCCACCTGCTGCACGCCGAGCCCGGCGGCTCTTTCTCGATCGTGGCCATGGTCTGGCTGCCCGGCCAGGTGACCCCGGTGCACGACCACGTCACGTGGTGCGTGTTCGGGGTGCTGCAAGGCGTGGAGTACGAGGAGCTGTTCAGCCCGTCCGGCGACGGGCGCAGCCTCGTGCGGGCCGGCAGCTCGGAGAACAGGACCGGAGAGGTGAGCGGCTTCGCCCCGCCCGGGGACATCCACCGGGTCCGCAACGCCGGCGACGGCGTGACCATATCGCTGCATGTCTACGGCGCCGACATCGCGCGCCTCGGCTGCAGCATCCGCCGCGAGTACGATCTGCCGCTGGCCTGAAACTGCCCGCAGAAGCCCAGGCGCGTGTGCGTCTGGGCTTTTTCCGTTCACAAGGCCTTGCCATCCGAGCTATACCGATATATCGTCGAACTACATTAATAGTAGATGGGGGTATCGAAGAAGAGGTGCAGAAGCCTGGTATCCCGCGAGAAACGACAGGAGAGTGCATCAGATGCACGAGGAAGACAACTGGCCGCGCAGAGGCGGCGGACGACGGGGTGGCTGGCACGCCGAGCCACACGAGCACGGTGAGCGCGAGGCCTGGGACCCACCGCGGCGCAGCCGCGGCGGGCGGCGCGGGCCTGGTCCCGGCCCCGGCGGGTTCAGCAGGCGCATGTGGATCGGCGACGAACCGCCACGCAGGCCGCGGGTGAAGCGCGGCGACGTCCGCGCGGCCGCGCTGGCCCTGCTGGCCGAGGAGCCGAGGAACGGCTACCAGATCATCCAGGAGATAGCCGAGCGCAGCGGGGGAGTGTGGCAGCCCAGCCCGGGCTCCGTCTACCCGGCCCTGCAGCAGCTCGAAGACGAGGGCCTGATCCAGGCCGAGGACACCGCCAGCGGGCGCAAGGGATTCAGCCTGACCGACGCCGGGCGCACCTACGTCACCGAGCACAGCGACGAGGTCGCTGAGCCGTGGGAGGTCGTGGCCGGGCGGGAGCACGGCGGCGTCCGTGAGATGCGCGAGCTCATCGGGCAGCTGGCCATGGCGGCCATGCAGGTGACCAGCGCGGGTTCGGACGCCCAGGTGGCCGAGGCCAGGCGGGTCCTGAGCAACACCCGCCGGAGCCTGTACCGGATCCTGGCAACCGAAGAAGACACAACCGCTGCCGATGAGGCAGGCGAGGATGCCAGTGAAAGCTGACCCCGGTTACGCTCGAAGAGCAGCGCAGGGAGGCAGCGGAATGACAGCGGAAAGCACGGCAGACGCCTCGCCGGCGGGCACCGTCCACCCCGGTCACACCGGAGTGGACGTGCCCGGCGAGGCCGCCGTCAGGGTCAGCGGGCTGACCAAGAACTACGGTGAGATCAAGGCCGTACGCGGCATCGATTTCACCGTGGCCCCGGGGGAGACGTTCGGGTTCCTGGGGCCGAACGGGGCGGGCAAGTCCACCACGATCAAAATCTTGTGCACACTCGCCGAGCCGACCTCGGGCACGGCCAGCGTGGCCGGTCACGACGTGACGGCCGAGCGGGACGCGGTCCGGCGCAACATCGGCCTGGTGTTCCAGGACACCACGCTGGACACCTATCTCACCGGCGCACAGAACCTGCAGTTCCATGCGGACCTATACGCGGTGCCGAAGAAGGCGGTCGCGCCCCGGATGCGGCAGGTGCTGGAGATGGTCGGCCTGTGGGACCGGCGCGACAGCCTGGTGAGCACCTACTCGGGCGGGATGCAGCGCCGGCTGGAGATCGCCCGCGGCCTGCTGCACGCGCCGCGGGTGCTGTTCCTGGACGAGCCGACGGTCGGGCTGGATCCGCAGACCCGCTCGTCCATCTGGGAGTACATCAACGACCTGAAGGGCCGGGAAGACATCACCATCTTCCTGACCACGCACTACATGGACGAAGCCGAGAACTGCGACCGGATCGCGATCATCGACAACGGCCAGATCGTGGCCATGGACACGCCGGAGGCGCTGAAGGCCAGCGTCGGCCAGGACCGGGTGCAGATCCACACCGCCGACGACGGCGCGGCGATCGCTGCGCTGGCCGGGACGTTCGGCATCGCGGCGGGCATCCACGACGGCGCGGTCACGTTCTCGGTGGCCTCGGGTGAGCAGTTCGTGCCGCGCCTGTTCGCCGGGCTGCCGGTGCCGATCCAGTCGGTGAGCGTGTCCCGGCCGTCGCTGGACGATGTGTTCATGAGCTACACCGGCAAGACCATCAGGGACGCCGAGGCGACCGGCACCGACCGGATGCGCACGATGGTCAACGCCTGGCGAAGGAGGGGGTGAGGCGCGATGGCTACCCGGGTACATGAACCGGCGACGGACATTGCTGGGCTCACTGACATGATCCGGGTCGCGGTGCCGGAGCGGAGCATCCGGCAGGACCTGCGGGCCGCGGCGATCGTCTGGCGCCGGGAGCTGATCAGGTTCCGCACCGACCGGCTGCGCGCGATCAGCGGGCTGATCCAGCCGGTGCTGTTCCTGTTCGTGCTCGGCTCGGGGCTGTCCAGCCTGGCCAAACGCGGGCTGCCGCCGGGGGTGGACTTCAAGACGTTCATCTATCCGGGCGTGCTGGCCATGTCGGTGCTGTTCACGGCCATCTTCTCGGCGGCATCGATCGTGTGGGACCGCGAGTTCGGCTTCCTGCGCGAGATGCTGGTCGCCCCGGTCAGCCGGGCCGCCCTGGTGATCGGCAAGTGCCTGGGCGGCGCGACCGTGGCGACCATCCAGGGCGTCGTCATCCTGGTGCTGGCCTGGCTGGCGCACGTGCCCTACAACCCGGTGCTGATCCTCACCCTGATCGGTGAGCTGCTGCTGCTGTCGTTCACGCTGACCGCGTTCGGCGTGATGATGGCCGCCAGGATCAAGCAGATCCAGGCCTTCATGGCCCTCACCCAGATGCTCGTCATGCCGCTGTTCTTCTTGTCGGGCGCGCTCTACCCGCTGCGCGGCCTGCCGGCCTGGCTGTCGGTGCTCACCCGGTTCGATCCGCTCACCTACATCGTCGACCCGATGCGGCACGCGGTGTTCAGTCATCTGACCATTAGCCCGTTTGCGGTGCATGCGCTGGCACCCGGAGTCAGCTGGGCCGGGTGGCTGGTTCCGCAGTGGCTGGCCCTGGCGATGGTCGCCTTCATGGGCCTGAGCATGCTCACCGTGGCGATCGCGGAGTTCCGGAAGACCGAGTAGTCACCCGGGGCCCGGGCCCGCTGAGAGGCTGCAGGGGCCTCGTGGGGCCTCGTTGGGGGGCGGCCCGCTGAGCGCCACCCCACGGCGCGCTATGGGAAGCCCCTCCGCTAGGCGCTCAGAGAGCCCAGTGTGACGCGGAACGCGCAAATGTACATTCCCCGTCCCCGGCGTGTCCTTGGCGGCGGACGGCGCATCCTGGGCCCGTGCAGACCCACCAGCGCCAACGCCTGCCCGTGCAATCCCATCCACCGGCCCTCAGTGGTAACACCGGGTGATATCGGGCCCCACATGTTTCCGTCTCCGTATCGCCGGGTTAATTCACCAGGTGTTTCCGCCAAAAGATCGTTTACCTAAAAGATCCAGTGCAAGATCTACCGCTTCCCTGCATGCCTGGTACTCCCCTGTACCCAGGCACGGTATTCTCCTGTACCCAGGCATGCTCAGCTGCCTTTCTGGATCTCTTGCCGACGCCCGTTAAGACGCTTATACCGCGTATGCCCGGGGCGGGGATGACGTGTTTTCCGCCCCAATGGCGTGAACCCCCAGAGCCACGCTCCACCGGTAGCCCAGCGTCGGCATACGCCGTAACTAGCCCCTCCGCGTATACCCCTCGAGCCCGTCTCCGCCAGCTCTCTCACGCGTTGCAAACACCCTCCCCGAGCGCCACGGCCGCCACACCCCCACCAAGCGTCGCCCCGGCCCCCACCGGTGCGCTCATACGCGGTGGCGGCCGTGGCCGCGCATGGGGCGGCACCCCTGCCCAACTGCTCTGGGGCGCCCGCAGCCAAGCCCAAGGACGCGCCCCACGACGACCGGCAGCAACCGCCCGCGCAACTGGGACAATCCCTGGTCACGATGCCTTTGAGCTGCCCAAACAGGTCCCTCAGCCCGCCAGCCACACAGTCGGTGACGGGTGGGCAAGCCGCAGCCTGACCCGTCAGAAGCATTTCGCGGCCCAGTAACCACCAGGTAGCGGGTTGCGCAGAGAGGTCCAGCCCAGACACGCCGATCACCCCACGACCCGGGCAACTCATCAGGTAAGCAGCACGCGTCAGCGGACCCGC
>DASXMU010000084.1:0-3849 GCA_036495485.1 Streptosporangiaceae bacterium | reverse complement strand
GGTGGTCAGCCGCAGTTGCTGGGTGAGCTGGTCCATCGGGTCGTTGAACAGGTCAGCCACCCTCGTGTGCACCCGCAGCACGGTCTGGGCCACCGCCAGCTCATACTCGCGCGGGCTGAGCTCATAGTCGGCGAAGGTGCCCAGCAGCAGCGGCTCCCCGCTGTGACCGGAGGTGATGGCGATGTTCGCCTCCCCCTTGCGGTTCTGCGGCGCCGCCTTCGCCTCATGATGGCCCTGGATCTGCTCCTGCAGCCCCGGGGACCGGTCCACGATGGCCTGGAAGTCAGCCTTCGAGAGGGTGAGCAGAACGACGCCGGTGGCCGCAATCACGGTGTGATCCCAGGTGGCATCCTGGGTCAGCCCGGCCAGGCCCAGGTAGCCGCCGTCGGCGACCAGGCCCAGGGCGGTGTCCTCACCGAAGTGGCCCTCCCCGGCGCGGTGCACCTTGCCGTGCGCGACCACGATGAACTCCCCCACCGGCTGGCCCCGCTCGGCGATCACCGCCCCCGCGTCGGCCTCGCGCTGGGTGAACGCCCCGGCGACCGCGGCCAGCGCCTCCTCATCGGCGAACCCGGCGAACAGCGGGACCTCCCGCAAGCTCGGCGGCACCACCGACGCCGCATCGGCGGTGACCGAGATGGCGATCTTCCCGCCGCCCACGACGTAGGTCAGCCGCCGGTTGACCCGGTAGGTGCCCGCGTTGACCTGCACCCAGGGCAGCAGCCGCAGCAGCCACCGCGAGGTGATCCCCTGCATCTGCGGCACGGTCTTGGTCGTGGTCGCCAGATTCCGCGCCGCCGCTGTGCTCAGGCTCAACTGCGGATCGTCCTGCACACCCTCGACCCCAGCCTCAACAGACATTTAGCTGCCCACCCCTCATTGCCTACGAACAACGACCCACTGATGCTTTCGCAGGTGAAGGTGATGTCACATATCCAGGGCCGACAGAGAAATATGGCTTGCCGCCGACCCGATAATGAGTTATGCCTGTGCTGCCTTGTTCACTTTGGTTCCTGAATTGTCAGCTAAATGGTCGATAGTGTCACGCTATATCCGGAATATCGTCTTCAATATCTTTCGTACTGGCTTAATTCCGAATTTACTTCGTAGTATTCAAAAGTGTCCCGGCGCCCGGCGGCGGTTAATCCCAGCGGCGGAAGCCGCCTTCGGTGTTGATGGTCTGGCCGGTGATCCAGGCAGCTTCGTCGGTGGCGAGCCAGGCGATCAGGCGGGCCGGGTCATCCGGGAAACCCCAGCGGCCGCCGGGGAAGTGACGGCGGACGGCTTCGTGGACCTCCGGTGGCGCGTAGCCGGTATCGACCGGGCCGGGATTGATCGTGTTTACCGTGATCCCCTGGCCGGCCAGATGATCGGCCAGGGTGAGGGTGATCGACGCCAGGGCGCCCTTGCTCGCGGCGTAGGCGACCACGCCGGTCATCGGGCCGAGGTTCTGGCCCGAGGTCATGAAGACGATGCGGCCGCCGGCCCGGTTGCCGTGCTGGACGGCGAAGGACTGGGCCAGCAGGATCGGGGATCGGGTGTTGACTGCCCAGTGAGCATCCAGCATGCCGGCGTCCAGGGTGCCGAGCGGGCCGTCGCCACCGCTGCGCGCGTGGTTGCAGATCAGGATGTCCAGGTGCCCGAGCGCGGCCGCGGCCGCGTCGATGAGCAGCGTAGGTGAGCCCGGGCCGGCGAGGTCGAGCTCCATGTGGTGAACGCGCCCGCTGTCGTCTCCCAGGGCATCGGTCACGCCCGCGACCAGGGCCGCCGGGCCATCGGGGTCTGCACCCCACGGCTGCTCCGCGTCGTGCGGCGCGTAATGCTGCAGGAACAGGCTGGCGCCCAGTGCAGCCAGCCGCCGGGCGATGGCATACCCGATGCCCGCACGCCTGCTGACGCCGGTCACCACTGCTGCCCGGCCGCGCAACGGCAGGACGTCTCGCCGAAGCTGGTCAAGCGTGGGCTCACCGGAACTCATGATCGACAGTTTGCTGCCGTGCGCGGAATCTATGCCAGGGATTCTGGAAATTGACCTGGTGATCGGGCGAAAGCCAGGCTGCTACTGATGAAGGCCAGGCTGGCCACTCACGGAGGGCCGGGCTGGCCACTCACGGAGGGCCGGGCTGGTCACTCACGGAGGGCCGGGCTGGTCACTCAAGGAGGCTTATTCAGGTCCGTGATCACCAAGCGCTCGGCGTCAGATCGTCACCAGTCAGAGCTTGATCAACTTCGAGGTGATGATCTTGTGAATAACTCTCACGGAACGCCGGGCTGGTTACTCCCGGAACGCCGGGCTGGTTAGTCCCGGGTCGGCATGGTTGTGTGCTGTCGCCCGGCTGGGGTGATCCAGACCATCACACCTGGACTGGTTTGTTCGAGTTTCCAGCCCTCAGATTGTTTGAGTCTGTGGTGACCTCTACAGAGTGGGGCGAGATTACATTCGCATGTAATTCCGCCGTCATCGTAGGGAATAGTGTGGTCGAGATCGCATCTGACCGCCGGGCGGCGGCAGCCGGTGAAGGTACAAGTGCCGCTGCGGGCCCTGATCAGCTCCTGGAGGGCTGGGCTGGGCCGGTACCCGGGCTCCTGGCTGTCGTGGTCGCAGTCACCGGAGGCGATCGGCCTGGCGGCGATGGTGACTGTCCAGTTGCCATCGCCATCGCCGTTGCGCCGCGCCCGCCGACGGGCGCTGCCGTGACCCAGGGCCTGGCCATCGGGGCCGGTGACCGTGAAGAGCCAGCGAGTGGCGGGATGCCCGGCGGCGGCGCAGGCTAGCGCACGGGTGCAATCGGGGTCCAGCGGGCCATATCCGGCGGCCGCCCCCGGCGCGTCCGACATGCCAAGCAGCGTGGTCAACGGGACTGTCAGGTGCACCGACCCGGCGAGCGGCGGCACCATCTCCTCCGGCCCGGGAAAGCGCAGCCCGGGTGGGACATGCTGAACGTTCGCGCCGGGCGGGTGGCCCGGATCGGGGTCACTGCTGCCGTCCGATTCAGCAGGTGACGGCCCGGGTTGGACGGGCCGGGCGTCTGGGCGATCCTGGCTGAGGGGGCGCTCTGGGGTAGCGCCGAAGGATTGTGCTGGTGGGAGGAGGCTGGCGGGCGGGGTGGTTATGTTTTGGCCGAGCAGCAGGGCCAGGTAGGCATGGGCGCGCAGCAAATCCAGGCCGCCGATGGCGCCCTGCTTCTTCCAGGCAGCGGCGATCTGGCAGAGGCGCTGGTCGGCGGCGAGCACGCTGGCTGGCGGGAGGTTGCGGCCACTGAGCGATGCCGTGCCCTCGGGGTCGGCCCAGTACTCGACGCGGGCGTGCCGCAGAGCTTGTTCGCGGCGGCGCCGGGCCGCTTGGGGGTCGGCAGACAGGACCGCCCGGCTCACTGCGGCGCGCAGCTGGCCCGTGGTCAGCCCAGGAGCGCGGGGGAGCACGGCGCGTTCGACTGCGGCGGCGTGTTCGGCAGTCAGGCTGCTGGTCCCGTCGGCGATGATCTTGGCGCGGGGGAGGTCGATCTGCCCAGCCCGCAGGGCGGCGGCGGTACCCGGCAGCCGGATGGCCAGATCCAGCGCCAGGCCAAGCTCGGCCTCGGCGGCAGTGTGGGTCAGCGTGAGCGCGGCGGCGAGCTCGTCCGCGATGAACTCGCTCAGCGCACGCGGAAAGCCCCCGGCGGGTTGAGCCGCGCGGGTGGTTGGCCCTGCGGGCTGCCCGGTGGGCTGGGGTTGGGGTGTAAGCGAGCCCTGGGTGGGGGTGGCTGGTGGCGCGGGCTGCCCGGTGGGCTGGGGTTGGGGTGTAAGCGAGCCCTGGGTGGGGGTGGCTGGTGGCGCGGGCTGCCCGGTGGGCTGGGGTTGGGGTGTAAG
>DASXMU010000083.1:0-3332 GCA_036495485.1 Streptosporangiaceae bacterium | reverse complement strand
TGATGGTCAGGTGAAGGTGCGGGGGTTCCGGGTGGAGGTGGGTGAGGTGGAGGCGGTGCTGGCTGGGTTGCCGGGGGTGCGTCAGGCGGTGGTCACTGCCGGTGCGGACCGCCACGGCGCCAGCCACCTCACCGCCTACGTGGTTCCCGCCCGCCGGGCAGACAGCGAGCCCGGCCATATCCAGGCCTGGCGCGAGGTCTACGAGGAGCTGCATGGTGCGGCGGGAGGGCGTCCCCCCCGGTCTGGCCCGGAGTTCGCCGGCTGGATCAGCAGTTCGACCGGGCAGCCCCTGGTGGATGAGGAGATGCGGGAATGGCAGCGGCTGACCGCCGGGCGGGTTTTAGCTCTGCGTCCGAGCCGCGTACTGGAACTCGGTGCCGGTGACGGCCTCGTGCTGCAGCCGGTGGCGCCCGCGTGTGACGAGTACTGGGCCACCGATATCTCACCGGCGGCTCTCGCCCGGCTGCGGTCGTCCATCGCTGGCCAGCACGGCCTGCATGGCAAGGTAAGGACCCTGGAGGCCGAGGCCGCAGACCTCGGCGAACTGCCCGCGGGCTTCTTCGACGTTATCGTGATCAACTCGGTCATCCAGTACTTCCCCGGCCTCCGCTACCTCGAGGACGTCCTGCGATCGGCTCTGACCAGGGCCGAACCCGGTGCCAGGATCTTCCTCGGCGACATCAGGAACCTCCGCACGGCTGAGTGCTTCCACACCGAGGTCAGGCTGACGTCGGCGGAGGACCCCGACGCGGCGGCGGTGCTGGCCGCGGCCCGCCAGGCCGCCGCCAGGGAGAACGAACTGCTGATCGACCCGGCGTACTTCCTCAGCCTGCCCCGGGCCCTGCCCGCCATCACCGCGGTGGAACTGCACAGCAAGCAAGGCGGCTACCGCAACGAGCTCACCGCCTACCGGTACGACGTCGTCTTGCACACCGGGCCGCCACGGGCGGTCCGCAGCCCCGCGGAACTGTGCTGGGGCGCCGGGGTCCGCGATCTTGACGATGTGGCCCGCCACCTGGTGGCCGGGGCGCCCGCGGCCTGCTGCGTGACCGGGGTTCCGGACGGCCGGGTGGGCCCGGCGGCCGCCGCCCTCGCGGTCCTGAGGTCCGGCGGATCCCCCGCCGCCGCCCGCCGGGTGCTGACCGCCCCCCCGCCCCCGGGCCCCGGCCCCGGCGCCTTCTACGACCTCGGGGCTGAGCTCGGCTATCACGTCCAGACGCAATCGTCCGGCCCGGCTGATGACCGCTTCGACGTCCTGTTCTCTCCGGTGGCTGACCCCAGCAGGTGCACGTTCCCGGTGCGGCCCGCCGCCGGGCCGCTGGCCAGCACGCCGATGAGCCGCGCCACCGCCCCGGATCTGATCGCCAGCCTGCGGCGGCACGCGCGCAAGGCGCTGCCCTCCTACATGGTGCCCACCACGTTCGTACCGATAGACCGCGTTCCGGTCACGCCGAACGGAAAGGTCGACCGGACCGCGCTGCCTGCGCCTGGCGCCGCGCGCGGCACGGCGGGCGAGGCGCCGCCGCGGACGGACGGCGAGACGCTGCTCTGCGAACTCGTCGGGAACGTGCTGGACGTCGAGGACGTGGGAGTGAACGACAGCTTCGTCGAACTCGGCGGAGACAGCATCGCCGCCATCAGGCTGGCCGCGCGGGCACGCGACGCCGGGCTCGTTCTCATGGTGCGCGACGTACTCGAGCACCCGGCGATCGCAGAGCTGGCCCTGGCCGCGGGCCGGCCGGGACGCCGTGACGCCGCGGTCACCCCAGCCCCCGTGGGCGGACCGCAGCGCTTCGTATCTCTGGCCGCTGGCGAGCTCGCTGAGATAGAGAGGCAGTGGAAAGCCCTGGAAGAGGAGTGACACCTCAGCAATGACTGGTGAGATGACCGCGTCTTCGTTCAGCGAGATCCTTCCGCTCGCCCCCCTGCAGCGGGGGCTGCTCTTCGAGCATCTGCTGGCCGGCGAGACGGCTGATGCGTACCTGGTCCAGCTCGTGCTGTCCGTCCGGGGGCCGCTCGACCACCGGCGGCTGCGGACCGCCGCGGAACTGCTGCTGGCGCGGCACGCCAACCTGCGGGCGGGGTTCCTGCACGACGGGCTCAGCCAGCCGGTTCAGGTGATCCCGCATCAGGCTGGCCTCCCGTGGCGAGAGCTGGACCGCAGCGGGACCCCCGCGGCCGGGCGGGCCGGGTCACTCGCCAGCATCGCGGCGGCGGAGCAGCAACCTGGCTTCGACCTCCGCCGTCCCCCCGCCATGCGGTTCGCGGTGATCCGGTGGTCGCCGGATGAGCACTCCGTGATCTTCACTCACCACCACATCCTGCTGGACGGCTGGTCGCTCGGGCTGTTCGCCCAGCAGCTGTTCGAGCTGTACGAGGCGCGCGGTGCCGAGAGCGCGCTGCCGCCGCAGGTGCCGTACCGCGAACTGTTCTCCTGGCTTTCCCGCCAGGACCAGGAAGCCGCCGGGGAAGCCTGGCGGCACGAACTCGATGACGTCAGGCCGTTGCTGCTCGGCAGGCATCGCGCCGCCGGGCCGGACTCACCGGCCAACGGTGAGCTGAACCTGGAGATCGGCCAGGACCTGTCGGACCGGCTGGCCGGGATAGCTCGCGGCCTGCACCTGACCGCGAGCACCATGTTTCTCGGTATGTGGGGCATCGTGCTCGGCAGCTTCACCGGCAGCAACGATGTCGTCTTCGGCACCACGATCTCCGGGCGGTCGCCAGAGATCCAGGGCATTGAGTCGGCGGTCGGCCTGTACGCCAACACCATCCCAGTGCGGGTGTCGTGGTCCGCGCAGGATTGCGTGGCCGATGTCCTCACTGCTTTCCAGACCCGTCAGCTCGCGCTTTCCGGGCACAACTGGATGAGCCTGGCTGACATTCAGGAGCTCTCCGGCCAGCGGTCGCTGTTCGACACCCTGGCCATTTTCGCTAACTACCCGGCCGCCGCAGAGCTGGGCGACACCAGCGCCGCCGAGCTTGCCGTCACCGGGGACGTCACCAGCGACCGCACCCACTACGCCCTGGACGTGCTCGCGATTCCCGGTGACCAGCTCAGGATCAGAATCCAGTACTCCCGCCGGCTGTGCGCTGACGAGACGGCTGAGGCGCTGGCCGGGCGGCTGGTCAGGCTCATGGAAGCGGTCGCTGCTGAGCCGCGGCTCCGGGTCAGCCAGATCGACCTGCTTGGTGTGGTTGAGCGTGGGTTGGTGGTGGGTGGGTGGAATGAGACGGGGGTGGGGGTGGTGGGGGGTACGTTGCCGGGGTTGTTTGGGGTGCGGGCGGGGTTGTGCCCGGATGTGGTGGCGGTGGTGTGTGGGGGTGAGCGG
>DASXMU010000082.1:0-8949 GCA_036495485.1 Streptosporangiaceae bacterium | reverse complement strand
CTGAGCAGGGCCGTGACGTTCGCGATGCCGGTGATGGTGGCGTCCTGGAGCCGCTCGGCCTCGCTGGCATGGCCGGCACCGTGCTGGCTGGCACCGTGCTGGCTGGCACTCTGCTGGCTGGCACCGAACCACTGCACGAGCCCGGCCCAGCGGTGCCGCCACTCGGCGACCCGCTCGGCGGGGCCGCGGAAGATGCCGTCGTCCGCCTCGGCGGCGAGCTCGGCGACGCGCTGCGCGCCCTCGGCATTGACGTTGTCGACGGCGTCGGCGAGCAGCGGCGCGTACCGGGACAACTCGGAGTGGAACTCGCGCATGTGAGTCAGCAGCGCGTCCTTGTGCGCGAGGAACACCTCGGGCCTGGTGTCGTTGGTGCGCGCCAGATCGCCCAGCATCAGGTAGAACCTGGCGGCGCGCTGCGCCATGTCGGCGAGCACGCCGTCCAGCCGGGACAGCTTCCGGTAGACCTCCGCGGCGTCTGCGGACCGCACCGCCCCGGCGAGTGCCCGCAGGTCGGCGAGGATGTCCGGGAACACGAGACGGGATAGCTGTGCGTCTTCGAGGCTGGCAGTCAGAACGTCTTCGACAGCCCGGAAGGCCCGGTACCCGGCCTGGGTGAACTGGTAGACGTAGTGCCGGTTGCGGTACTCGGCGAGGTTCGCGGCGCGGGTGCCGTCGTAGGATCGGTCCAGCACCTGCCACTCGGCGAGGGCGTCCAGCAGCACCTGCACGTCGCCGACGGCGGCCGCCTCCGGCTGCTGGGCGGCTAGCTCGCCGAGTGCCTCACGGGCGTCGGACGCGTGCATCAGCACCTGGTAGTTGGCTCTGGCCCGGTCGAAGGCGCGCAGCAGCCACAGGTACTCGTGGCGCTTCTCGGCGGCTGCGAAGTGGAACAGCCGCAGCCGGTCGTCGAGGGTGAACGCGTCGATGCCGAACGAGGCATCGCCGGTGAGATCGCTACTGTCGGGCACGGGCACCAAGCCTGCCAGGCGGCTACGACAAATCAGCCCCGTTGCGCGAAGCCGGGCGCGGCGCAGCCTAGGATTCCGGCCGATCCAGCGCTGGCTCAGCACACCGGGCAAGCCCGTGCAGCGACTGCAGCGCCGTCAGCGCGGCGCCGCGGCTCAGCTCCTCGTGATGACGCTCGTTGCGTGCCGTGCGCAGGCAGCCGTAGCAGGAAGTCTCCAGGCCACAGTCACACGACGCCACCCGCCGCAGGGCGGCGGCGATCACCGTGCCGAGATCGCCGGCGATCCGCAGCGCGCTGCCCGCCCCGCCGGGGACGGTGTCGAACAGCACCAGGCCGCTGCGGCCGTCCGCTCCGGAGTGCACCAGCCCGTCGATGTCGGCGCGGCTGATCTCCAGCCCGGCAGCGGCGCCCTCCAGCACCGCGTACAGGAGCGAGTGCCACTGCGCCCGGGTGTCCAGGCCAGGAGCGTCGAGACGCAGCCGCAGGATGTCCGTCTCATAGGTGTGCGCGAGCGAGCGCCAGCGCAGCGGCCCCGTGCACGGCTTGCCGCGGAGCGGGTTGATGTGCGAGGTCGCGGTCCGGCCGTGGTTGGGTGTGCCCCAGCCGCACCAGTCGCAGATCAGGAACCCGGCACCGCCCGGCCCTTCGGCCAGCGACACGAGCCTGCCGCGCGTGCCGGAGTGACACCACGCCAGCGCGCCCGTCCCGGTCTGCCAGCGGATCTCGGCGAGCTCCTCGCCGAGCGACACCACGTGCACGGCGCCGTTCCAGGACCGCTGCGGCGGCACGACACCAGGCTTGCCCGTGCGGGGGTCGGCGACGAAGCCGAACTCCGGCACGCAGTACTCGCGGACCGGGCCGTCAGCGGGCCGCCCGCAGGCTGGGCAGGCCGGTTCCAGGCCGGCGCCGCCCTCCCGGTAATGCTGGCAGCCCCGGCACACCGTGTAGCTGCGGGTGATCAGCTCCCGGCCGGGAAGCCGGTAGATCCCCCCGCAGCGCCAGAGCACACCACCTGCGATCAGTTCCGAGCCCGGCGCGTATTCGTGGATCGCCACCGACAGGTCCCGGTTCAGCTCCAGCCGCGCACCGACCTGGCTGTCGCAGTGCGCGGTGCGCAGCTCGACGGTGTCCACCGGAAACCCGTACTTCGGCAGGATGTTCCGGTTGGCAAGGTAACCGATCAGCGACCGCCGGGTGATCGTGGCGATGCTGCGCTCGAACCGGGCCGCGAGGTCGCTGCGCCGGGATTCGAAGGCCTCCGTGCGGCGCTCTTCGAAAACAGCCACATCGTGGGCCAGCTCGGCGCGGACCTGCTCGAGCAGCCCGCATAGCTGCTCCACCCAGCTGCCGCCGGTGAGGCCGATCAGTGGCCAGACCGCCTCGGGCAGCACGGCGTGCAGCGCTGTGCCGACCTCGGCGGGCACGGGGGTGAGGTAGCCGCGGACCGCGTTGCAGGGCGGCTCGCCACCTCTGGCGGGCAGAAAGAAATCCCCGGCGGTCTTCCATTCCCTGCCGTCGTTGTCCTTGGCGTCGCGGAAGAAGGCGCCGAGCGCTACCGAGTGCGCGTGCCGCCGGTCGATGCGGGGATTTCCCAGTGGCACGTAGGGAGCACGGACCTGCCCGGTCAGCATGGACTCCGGCGCCTGATAGCGGGACAGATCGTGGGAGCGGCGCTGGGCGTAGGTGAGCACCAGTGCCGCGGTGCCGCTGCGGCGGCCCGCCCGCCCGGCCCGCTGGATGTAGTTGGCGGTGGTGGGCGGCATGTTCCGCAGCAGCACCGCGGAAAGCGCTCCGACGTCGACGCCCAGCTCGAAAGTTGTGGAGCAGCTCAGCACGTTGACCTCACCGGCGAGGAACCGCTGCTGGATATCGGAGGCCTCCAGGCTGGTCCACTGGGCGGTGTGCTCACGGGCAGTCAGTGGCACCGGCGCGGTCTGCCGGTACAGGGCGCGGTAGTGGCCGTCGTCGTCGGCGCGGCCGGCGACCAGCTCACCGGTGCAGCCCAGCGTCGGGCACACCCCGCGAAGCGTGGCCGTGGTGACCCGCCGGCACAGTGAACACCGCCATATGCCGCTGCCGCCGGGAGACAGCGTGAGCCAGGTGTGGTCGACTTGATGCACCTGGCCCAGCCTGGGCAGCGCCGCAGCGTGCAGCCAGCCGTCCCGCGCCGCCGAGAGCGTCCGCCAGCAGCCGGCCAGCACGTCGCGCGCACCGGTTCCCGATCCGGGCTGGCCGACGGCGGCCAGCACCCGCCGCAGGTAGTCGAGCCGCTTGTTGACGCCACGGGTAGGCAGCCAGCTCAGCACCCTGAGCTTTGCCTCGGCACCGTCGCCGCGGACGTAGATCGGGCCGCGCCGCGGGTCGAACATCTCGTCGGCCGGGTCGACCTCCTCCGGCATCGTGAGTGCGCCCTGCAGCCGTACGGTGCGGAGCAGTTCGGTGAGCAGCAGCACGCACTCCTGCGCGGACAGGCCGAGATCGAGCAGCGGGCCCGGCGGCCGCCAGGCCGGCTCGGTGCCCAGCCCGACCCGCAGCAGCCCGAGGCCTTCCAGCGACTGGCGCTCATCGAGAGCGACCAGTTCGCGCAGTACCCAGCGGGCAGCCTCCCGGCGGCGGCCCTGCCGCGACTCACGCCGGGTGAACACCCCAGCGCGGGCGGCCGCGGCCGCGGTTTCCTCGATCAGGTCGTCCACCGTGCAGTCCGCCTCGTGAGCGGTGCCCCGCCCCAGGCCGTCCATGATCAGCCGTCGCTGCTGCACGAGCGCGTGGCTGGCCTCCAGATAGGGGGCGAAGAACGCGGCAGCCTGCCGGCTGTCACTGAACGTGAGGAGCTTCCGGCCGCCGCCGGGCCGGTCCGCCAGTTCCTCATCCGGGGGGAGTGCCTGGTACAGCGCGGTGGCCAGCACCGCCGCGGCCGCCTCGTTGCCACTCTCCAGGAGCCGTATCATCGCGGTGCCGCGCGCCCCGCAGGCCAGGCACCCGTTCGGGGTGCCGGACGCCGCGGCCAGCCGCCGCACCGGCCGCAGTCCGGCGGCGGGACATCCGCACGGCGCCGCCCCGGTGGCCGCAGTCACCGCATGGAGGGACCCGCAGCGGCCGCACAGCATCGCGTCCTTCGCGGCCGCGGCCACGGTTCGCTCGAGGGTCTCGTCGTCCTCGTCTGCCGCCTCGGCCGGCGCGTCGAGCAGCAGCCACCTGCGGTGGTCGGACCTCGCCACCCGCGACGTGAAGCGTTCACCGCCGGAGCCGCGCTCCACCGAGCCGACCAGGTGCACCGCTCCGCAGCGCTTGCAGCAGCCGAATTCGAACACGGCGCCGGAGCACTCCGGGCAGATCTCATGGCGAGCCAGCGACACGTGCGGGCTGCCTGGCGTCAGGCAGGTGAACGCGCCTTCAGTGGCCCGGGCGAACAGGTGATAGCGGGCCGACAGCACCGGGCTGCCGGTGCTGTCGCGGATCTTCGCGCCCACCGAAACCAGTGCGGCGAGCGCCGCCTCCGCGCGGGGACCGTCCGCGCCGGGGAATGCCTCGGCGGCCAGGCCGGTGAACGGCCGGGGTGCGGCGGCCAGCAGGGTGCGCAGCCGCGACATCGTCTGCTCGTGCGCGAGCAGCAGCGCGGCGTCGGGACCGCCGGGCTGCGCGGCCACCGGATCGCTGGTGACCCGGCTCAGCAGCGCCGCCCCTGGATCGGCCGTGGCGGCCAGGGCGAGATAACCGGCGGAGTCGAGCGGCCCCCACAACGGCCCGGCCGGAACGTTCACCCGTTGCGCGCTGACCAGGTCCTGACGTTCCGGGTCGCCGTCCACCCACTCGAAGTGGGCGTCGAACAGCTTGGCGGCGAAGTCCATCACCGCCTGCGGATGGTCACCGACGGTGGCGCTCGTGGCGATCGCCTGGAACGTCGCATCGCCATGGTGGCGTCCGACGCGTTCGCGCAGCCGGCGCAGCAGCATGCCGACCTCTTCGGCCTTGGCCCCGTCGTAGACGTGCGCCTCGTCCAGCACGACGAACCGCCAGTGCCCGCCGTGCTTGCCTTCGAACAGTTCCACGTCCGCCGGACGCAGCAGCAGATACTCCAGCATCGCGTAGTTGGTCAGCAGCAGGTGCGGTGGGCTGTCGCGCATCTCCTGGCGGCTGAGCAGCTCATTTGGCAGCCGAGGATCGCCGGGGTTCAGCGATTCGTAGAGCGACGCGCCCTCGGCGGCGCGCTCCGGGGTGTCGCCGGTGTAGCGGCCGAAGGTGATCGGCGGCGCGTCGGCCAGCAGCTGGCGCAGCCGCCGGAGCTGGTCGTTGGCGAGCGCGTTCATCGGGTACAGCAGCAGCGCCCTGACGCCTGGCCCGAGTGTGCCCGCCGCGTGCTCGGCGGTCAGCGCAGACAGCACCGGCAGCAGGAAGCTCTCCGTCTTGCCTGACCCGGTGCCGGTAGCCACGACCAGGTTCCGGCCCGCCGCGGCCTTCCGCAGCGACTGCTCCTGATGGTGGTAAAGAGGCCGGTCCAGGGGCAGCGCTGGGCCGCCCAGCCGGGCGAACCCCGGATCCAGCACGCCTTCGCTGATCAGGTCGCGCAGGGTCGCCCCGGTCCGGTAAGACGGTGTCGCCTCAAGCAGTGGCCCCTTGGTCAGCAGCGGGCTGGCAGCGATGCAGCCGGACAGAGCGGCCGCAAGCGCGGGATCACGGACCGGCAGCAGCGACCGCAGGTAACGCCGGTAGGTGGCGCTCAGCAAAGTGCTGGTGCCGATTGCGTCCACGTGAAGCCGACTCCCGGAAAATGAAAATGAAAATGCCTTCTGCACTCACGGTGTCACGAGCGGCGCGGCTTCGGAGCTTTAACCGGACAGCCACGGGTCGCCGGCCGGCCCTGACGCGCTGATCCGTGCGATTATCGCGGTTCGTGCGCCGACCGCGATCCGCAGTTCCGCACCGTTGTGGGCGCTCACCGTATCCAGCAGCCGCCGCAGCGGATACCGGCCCTGCTTCGAGGGTTCAAGCACCTGCACCGTCTCTCCTGCGGTGACCACATCGATGGGCGGGTGACCCGCGGCCGCGGGCAGGTCCAGGCGGAGCGCGCCGCCGCGGACCAGGTCCGCCGTCTCCAGTGACAGCGGTCCGAGGCTGTGCCAGGAGGTGCGGGCGCCCGTGCCGCCAGGTTCGGGCTCGATCCTGATCCGGCAGTGCGGCGGGGTGACCCGCAGCGGCAGCACGACCGCCCCCGCCACGCACGCCACCTCGATGCTGGTGGCCTCGGCCTGGATCATTGCCGCGAGGGGCGAGGCGGTCATTCCTGACGCAGCGGAGAGCACCACTTCGGCTGGCTCCAGGCCCTCTTCAACGGTTAGCCGGAATGCCGGGAAGTAGCCGGCTTCCAGACCCTCGGCCATACCCACTGCCCGCCGCAGCCCGGTGGCCCGCGGGTCGTCACGCGCGGTCACGCTGACGATCAGCTCGCCGAGCACCGGCCGTGGTACCCGATCCCACAGCCGCGCTGGATCCCAGCGATCCCCGCTTACCTCGACCGCACTCAGGACCTCGCCGGAACCGGACCGCCGCACCTTGATCTGCCACCGGACCTCACCCGGGGGGAGCCGCACCACCGGAAGCGCCCGGAAGACCGGCAGGCCGCCCGCCGTGCGGACGCCCGGTACCGGAGCACCCGTCACCAGCCACGGTCTGGACCGGCCGCGGACCGGATGCCGCCGCGGCGCATCCCCGCCCACGGGCTCCAGCTCCAGCCAGGCTGCCCCCGCGAGATCCAGCTCAACCAGCCGCCAGCCATTCCAGGTGAGCGGCAGCTTGCTTTCCACCAGGACCCGCAGCGCGCTGTCGGCGCGCAGCGCCCGGTCATCCGGGTAGACCAGCCAGACAACATCGGGCGGCAGCATCGCCACGACCGGCTCACCGTCGGCGTCGAAAGCCAAGAGCGGATCCGCGGGATCGGTGACCTCATCCGGGGACATTGCCGTCCAGGATCCGTCATTGTCCTGGTCACGATCGGTGTCAGGTCCCGCGTCGTGGGCCAGCACGCCCCGGCCGAACGGGTCGAGCCTGGACGGCCGCCCGCCGCGCGGTCCAGGGCTGGTGATCGCGACGGCCCTGGCCGCGTCGACAATGCGGCGCGGCAAGCACAGGTTCGCCAAGTCCCCGGCGGCGGGCTCGCCGCCGGAGGCGAGCAGTTCCATGAGCGCACGGCAACGTTCGACGAACCCGGCGCCAGCCTCGTGGCGCAACACCGCTGCGACCGCGGGACCAAGCTCGGACAGTTCCCGTTCCGGCGCTCCGGCACCGGCCAGCCGCAGAAACTCCGGCAGGGACGACGCGGTCACCGCCGCATGGGCGAGCACTGCCTCAACCGGTCCGCCCGCCGGGGCTGGGACGCCCAGCGCCGCAAGCGAGCCGAGAAACGCCTCGGCCCAGTCAGCGGCGGTGCGCTTGGCCGCGCGCGATCCGGTCGCCCGGAACCAGGCCGGCCAGACCTTCCCGGTCGTGTCATGGTGGGCCGTGACCTGAGCCATGGCGACCACGACGCAGGCCGGCCACCGGCGGTTCAGCAGTGCCGGAGATCCGGACCGGGAGAGGCCGCCAAGCGCCAGTGCCGCTGTGCGCAGCATCTCAGGTTCCACGTCGAGTATCCCGGCTGGCTCTCCGGACACGAGATGCCGGCGCCAGCCGGGCTCGAGCAGGTCGAGCACCGTGCTGGCCATAGCTGGCCCGCTCATGTCAGCCCCTGAGCGCTCGCTTCCGGCGCCAGCCGGGCCGATCTGCCTCGGCATCCATTCAGCGTATGCAGATCAGCGTCCACCGCGCTTCGCCCCCGGTACCGAAGGCCTCTATTTGATATCTTCAGACGGCGGAATTAGTTGCATGGCTGCCGTCAGGGGTGGACGCATTATGAGTGTGCCGCTGGACTGGGACGCCATCTATGCGGAGAGCGACCCGGCCCGGTGGGAGACAGAGCGCCCGCAGCCAGCCTTCGCGCGCCTGGCCGAGCAGGGCCTGCTGGCCGGGCGTGTGCTCGACGTCGGCTGCGGCACCGGGGAACACGTGCTGCTGGCGGCGGCTGGTGGGGCAGACGCCCTGGGCGTCGATATCTCCCCGCGCGCCATCGAGCAGGCTCAAGCCAAAGCGGCGGCCCGCGGGATCCCGGCCCGGTTCACTGTGGGCGATGTCCTGGACCTGGAGCAGTTAAGCCAAACCTTCACCGTCATCATCGACAGCGGCCTGTTTCACAATCTGGCCGACGAGGGCCGCGTGCGGTATGTGACCAGCCTGGCGTCAGCGCTGGATTCCGGCGGCTTCTGCTACCTGCTGTGCATTAACGAACACCAGCCCGGCGACCCACCGCCGCGCAAGGTCACCCAGGCCGAACTGCGTGACTCTTTCCGCGAGGGCTGGACGTTCACCAGCATCGTGCCAGCCGCCTTCGAGCTGACGAATTCGGATTCCGGTACCGAACTCGTCCATGCCTGGCTGGCCACTATCCAGCGGAACTTACGGATATTCTAAATTCTCGTCCGCCAGTTGTGCGTGGTTAATGCTGGCAATTAACTGCAATGCGCCGCGCGCACCGCAGTCGCGCTGATCACCCGATGATGGCGCCTGCGCCCGTGGGTGGGCTGCGTCCTCATCGCCTGCAGGAACCAGCCTCCGGTGCTGAAACTAATGAGAGTGGTGTGACAGCTGATGCTATTGGTGCTTAATGGAACCGATCGCTAGGTGGTGGTTTCGTAACCCAGATGGGCATGAACCGGATGGATCGTCAGATGTTAACGTTTTGCTCAGTGGGTCTGGCCGCATCGGGAAAGGGGCGCTGACTGGTGGAGGTGCCTCGGCCCGGTCCGCCTCCCGGTGTGGTTGAGCGTGGGTTGGTGGTGGGTGGGTGGAATGAGACGGGGGTGGGGGTGGTGGGGGGTACGTTGCCGGGGTTGTTTGGGGTGCGGGCGGGGTTGTGCCCGGATGTGGTGGCGGTGGTGTGTGGGGGTGAGCGG
>DASXMU010000081.1:0-41254 GCA_036495485.1 Streptosporangiaceae bacterium | reverse complement strand
CAATTGCGGACCCGGAGGAGGCGGGGGCGGATCCGGCGGGCGATCATGGCTGGTGTGGCATTCTCGGTCCAGGTACGCGGTGTGGTGATCCCGCCAGACGAGCTGTCTTGGCGTTTCTCCAGGTCGCCGGGGCCGGGCGGGCAGTCGGTCAACACCGCCGACAGCCGGGTGGAGCTTTCCTTCGATCTTGCTGGCACATCCTCGCTGCCCCGGGTGCTCAGGGAACGCGCGCTGAACGCCCTGGCCGGACGGCTGACCGGCGGGGTGATCACGATCGCCGCTTCCGAGTACCGGTCGCAACTGCGCAACCGCCAGGCGGCGGCTGCCCGGTTGTCCGCCCTGCTCACTGACGCTACCGCGCCGCCGCCCGCGCCACGGCGGCCGACCAGGCCGAGCCGGGGCGCGCGCGAGCGCAGGCTGGCTGGTAAGCATCAGCGTTCGGAGACTAAGCGGCTGCGGCGGTCCACCTGGGACTGAACCCATGGTTAACCGGTCCGGGGCAAGGCCCTGGGTCCGCTACCATTCGCTTGTCAGCGGGCTGTAGCGCAGCTTGGCTAGCGCGCGTGCTTTGGGTGCACGAGGTCGCCGGTTCGAATCCGGCCAGCCCGACGGGTGCAGTCGCCGGCTGCCCTAGACTTGGCCGCCGTAGCCGTGAGTGATCAGCCATGCCCCCCGGATGGCATAGCGGCGGCCTGAGCGGGGAGCCAGGGAGTGACGACGACGTGAAGACCGACGTCGAGGAGCTGGGACCGACCCGGGTCAAGCTCACGATCGAGGTTCCTTTCGAGGAACTCAAGCCTAGCCTCGACAAGGCGTACCGCGAGGTCGCGAGGCAGGTCCGGGTGCCCGGCTTCCGGCCGGGCCGGGTGCCGCCGAGGATCATCGATCAGCGGTTCGGCCGTGGCGTGGTGCTCGAGCAGGCCGTTCAGGATGCCCTGCCGGGGCTGTATGGCAAGGCGCTCGAAGAGGGCGACGTGCGCGCCCTGGGCCAGCCAGACGTCGAGATCACCAAGATCGACGACGGCAAGGAGCTCTCGTTCACCGCCGAGGTGGACGTGCGGCCCAAGTTCGACGTGCCCGACATCGACGGGCTGCAGGTCACCGTCGACAAGGCCGTGGTGACCCCGGACGACGTCGAGGAGTACCTGAGCGGCCTGCGGGAGCGGTTCGCTTCGCTCAAGGGTGTGGACAGGCCGTCCAAGGACGGGGACTTCGTCTCCATCGACCTGTCCGCGACGATCGACGGCGAGTCGGTGGAGGATGCACAGGCCAGCGGGCTGTCCTACGAGATCGGCACCGGAACCCTGCTGGACGGGCTCGACGAGGCGCTGCAGGGCGTGACGGCGGGCGACTCGAAGGTGTTCACGGCCGAGCTTCCCGGCGGTGAGCTCGCCGGGGAGCGGGCACAGGTCACCGTCACCGTGCACAGCGTCAAGGTCAAGGACCTGCCCGAGCTCGACGACGACTTCGCCCAGGCGGCGAGCGAGTTCGACACGCTCGGCGAGCTGCGTGCCGGGACCAGGACACAGCTGGAGAGCGTGCGCCGGAGCCAGCAGGCCGGGCAGGCCAGGGAACGGGCGCTGGACGCCCTGCTGGACAAGATCGACATCCCGCTGCCGGACAGCTTCGTGGCCAGCGAGGTGGAGCGGCGCCGCAGCTCCATGGTCGACCAGCTGGAGCGGATGGGTTCCAGCCTGGACGACTACCTGGAGTCGGTTGGCCGGTCGGCCGAGGATCTGGGTGCCGATCTGGAGCGCGAGGCGCGGCAGGGGGTGAAGACCGGGTTCGTCCTGGACCAGCTCGCCCTGCAGGAGGAGCTGGAGGTCGACTCCACCGAGATGAGCGTCTACGTCGCCGAGCAGGCGCAGCGGATGCGGGTGGACCCCGAGCGGCTGGCCAGGCAGCTCGCCGAGAACGGCCAGCTTGGGTCGGTCGCCTCGGATGTGCTGCGCAGCAAGGCCCTGGAGATCATCGCTCAGCGGGCCAAGATCCAGGACGAGGACGGCCACGAGGTGGTCATCGAGCCACCGGCCAGTGCGGCCGCGGCCAGTGAAGAGGACGCCGGGACCGACGAGGCCGCGGCCGAGCCGGAAGAATAGGCCGACAGCGAACAGGGCTCATCGCTGGACGAACCGGCGATGGCCGCGCGTTATCGTCACTGACAACGACACGACCGCAGGTACCCGAAAGTGAGCCCGGATTGACTTCCAAGCTGGCGGTGGCCCGGATAACCGAAGCCCCGATCATGCCGTTCGGCGACCAGATGTTCCAGCGGTTGCTCTACCACCGCATCATCTTCCTCGGCCAGCAGGTGGACGAGGATCTCGCCAACCGCATCTGCGCGGAGCTTGTGCTGCTCGCCGCCGAGGATTCCAAGCGCGACATCAGCATCTACATCAACTCGCCTGGTGGCTCGGTCTACGCCGGCCTGGCCATCTACGACATGATGCAGTACGTACCGAACGACATCGCCACCTACGCGATGGGCATGGCCGCTTCGATGGGCCAGTTCCTGCTCTGCGCCGGCACCCCGGGCAAGCGCTACGCCCTGCCGCACGCGCAGGTTCTCATGCACCAGCCCTCCGGCGGCATCGGCGGCACGGCCTCTGACATCACCATCCAGGCCGAGCAGATGCTCTATATCAAGAAGACGCTGGCGGAGCGGATCGCCATGCACACCGGTCAGCCGGTCGATCAGATCGAGACCGACTCCGACCGCGACCGCTGGTTTACCGCGGAGGAAGCCAAGGACTACGGGTTCGTCGACCGCGTGATCCACAGCGCTACCGAAGTCCCGTCGGAAGGACCGGTCTCATGACCAGGCACGGTATCCCGGCAGCCCGCGTGCTCCAGCGTGCGGATCAGCTTGCCCATGACCCGCAGGCCAGGTATGTGCTGCCCTCGTTCATCGAGCGGACGTCGTACGGCGTCAAGGAGATGAACCCGTACAACAAGCTCTTCGAGGAGCGGATCATCTTCCTCGGCGTGCAGATCGACGACGCCTCAGCCAACGACGTGATGGCCCAGCTGCTCACGCTCGAGGCCATCGACCCGGACCGGGACATCCTGATCTATATCAACTCGCCCGGCGGCTCGATGACGTCGATGATGGCGATCTACGACACGATGCAGTTCATCCAGCCGCCGATCCAGACGTTTTGCATCGGCCAGGCGGCCTCGGCGGCGGCCGTGCTGCTCGCGGCCGGCGCCAAAGGGAAGCGCGCCGCGCTGCCGAACGCCCGGATCATGCTGCACCAGCCGGCCCTGGAGAGCGGGTATGGTCAGTCCAGTGACCTGGAGATCCAGGCCAGGGAGATCCTGCGGATGAGGACCGCGATGGAAAACGTCATCGCGCGACACACCGACAGGAGCCCGGAGCAAGTGCGGCGTGACATCGAGCGGGACAGGTTCTTCGATCCGCACGAGGCAAAAGAGTACGGAATCGTGGATGATGTTCTCACGACCCTGAAGCGCCGCACCGAGGTAGGGTCGTCCTAACCGGGAGGTTTCGGCTCGTCCTCCGTGTAAAGGAGTAAGTGGGTGGCACGCATCGGCGACGGTGGCGATCTGCTGAAGTGCTCGTTCTGCGGTAAGAGCCAGAAGCAGGTCAAGAAGCTCATCGCCGGGCCCGGCGTGTACATCTGTGACGAGTGCATCGACCTGTGCAACGAGATCATCGAGGAGGAGCTGGCCGAGCCGTCCGAGCTGAAATGGGACAGCCTGCCCAAGCCCCGCGAGATCTACGAGTTCCTCGACGCCTACGTGATCGGTCAGGACAAGGCGAAGAAGGCGCTGTCCGTCGCGGTGTACAACCACTACAAGCGAGTCCAGTCCGGGGGTGACCGGCCTGGCGAGGAGGGCGTCGAGCTCGCCAAGTCCAACATCCTGCTGCTCGGCCCGACTGGGTCGGGCAAGACGCTGCTCGCCCAGACCCTTGCCCGGCTGCTCAACGTGCCGTTCGCCATCGCCGACGCGACAGCGCTGACCGAAGCCGGTTACGTCGGCGAGGACGTCGAGAACATCCTGCTCAAGCTCATCCAGGCGGCTGACTACGACGTCAAGAAGGCCGAGACGGGCATCATCTATATCGACGAGATCGACAAGATAGCCCGCAAGAGCGAGAACCCCTCGATCACCCGTGATGTGTCCGGGGAGGGCGTGCAGCAGGCCCTGCTGAAGATCCTGGAAGGCACGACCGCGAGCGTGCCGCCGCAGGGCGGCCGCAAGCACCCGCACCAGGAGTTCATCCAGATCGACACGACGAACGTGCTGTTCATCTGCGGCGGCGCGTTCGCCGGGCTCGAGAAGATCATCGAGCAGCGGGTCGGCCGGAACAGCATCGGGTTCAGCGCGGTGATCAGGGTCCGCAACGACAACACCACGTCCGACCAGTTCGCCGAGATCATGCCCGAGGACCTGCTGAAGTTCGGCATGATCCCGGAGTTCGTCGGCCGCCTGCCGGTCATCACCAGCGTGCACAACCTGGACCGGGAAGCCCTCATCCGGATCCTGACCGAGCCGCGCAACGCCCTGGTCCGGCAGTACCGGCGGCTGTTCGAGCTGGACAACGTGGACCTGGAGTTCACCGACGACGCGCTGGAGGCCGTCGCCGACCAGGCGAACCTGCGTGGCACCGGGGCGCGCGGGCTGCGGGCGATCCTCGAAGAAGTGCTGATGTCGGTGATGTACGAGGTGCCGAGCCGCAAGGACGTCGAGCGCGTCGTGATCACCAGGGAAGCCGTGCTCGAGCACGTCAACCCGACGCTGGTGCCCCGCGACGTATCCCGCCGCACCCCTCGCGAGAAGTCCGCATAAAGGAGTGACCGCCGGGCTTCGCCCGGTGGAAGGTGCGCGGCCACTGCCCGCGATCCGTAGACTCACCTGTCGTGACCGCTGATCCTTCCATGACGCCTGACCGTGGCCAGCTTGCCCCGCAGTATGCGCCTGCCGATGTAGAAACCCGCAGGTACGAGGGGTGGGTGGAGGCTGGGCTGTTCACCCCTGGCGACAGCGGGCCGGCCTACACGATCGTGATCCCGCCGCCCAACGTGACCGGTTCGCTGCACATCGGCCACGCGCTGGAGCACACGGTCATCGACGCCCTGATCAGGCGGCGCCGGATGCAGGGATACCGCACGCTCTGGCTGCCCGGCATGGACCACGCCGGCATCGCGACCCAGAACGTGGTCGAGCGCGAGCTGGCCAAGGAGGGCCTGAGCAGGCACGACCTGGGCCGGGAGAAGTTCGTCGAGCGGGTCTGGGAGTGGAAGGCCAGCTCGGGCGGCGCGATCCTGGGCCAGATGCGCCGGCTGGGTGACAGCGTGGACTGGACCCGCGAGCGGTTCACCATGGACGAGGGCCTGTCCCGCGCCGTGCACACGATGTTCAGGAAGCTGTACGACGACGGGCTCATCTACCGGGCCGAGCGGATCATCAACTGGTGCCCGCGCTGCCTCACCGCGCTGTCCGACATCGAGGTGGACCACACCGACGAAGAGGGCGAGCTGGTCTCGATCAGGTACGGCGACGGCGAGGACTCGATCGTGGTCGCGACCACCCGGGCCGAGACGATGCTCGGCGACACGGCCGTGGCCGTGCACCCGGACGATCCCAGGTACGCGCGGATGACCGGCCGCGAGGTGGAGCTGCCGCTGACCGGCCGGCGCATCCCGGTGGTCGCTGACCCGCACGTGGACCCGGAGTTCGGCACCGGCGCGGTGAAGGTGACCCCCGCCCACGACCCGAACGACTTCGAGATCAGCCGCCGTCACGGCCTGCCGGCCATCGCCATCATGGACGAGCGTGGCGTGATCACGGCGCCCGGGCCGTTCCAGGGCCTGGACAGGTTCGAGGCGCGCCCGGCAGTGCTCGCCGCGCTGCGCGAGCAGGGCAGGGTGGTCGCCGAGCGCCGGCCGTACCTGCACGCGGTCGGGCACTGTGGCCGGTGCGGTACCACGGTGGAGCCGCGCCTGTCGCTGCAGTGGTTCGTCAAGGTCGCCCCGCTGGCCAAGGCGGCCGGTGACGCTGTGCGCGACGGGCGGGTCCGGCTGCACCCGGCCGAGATGGCTGCCCGCTACTTCGACTGGGTCGACGACATGCACGACTGGTGCATCAGCCGCCAGCTCTGGTGGGGGCACCGGATCCCGGTCTTCTACGGCCCGGACGGCGAGGTCGTCTGCACCCAGCCGGGTGAGGAGCCGCCGTCGGGCGAGGGCTGGCAGCAGGACAGCGACGTGCTCGACACCTGGTTCTCCTCGGGCCTGTGGGCGTTCTCCACCCTCGGCTGGCCCGACGACACGCCGGACCTGCGGGACTTCTATCCCACCAGCGTGCTGGTCACCGGTTACGACATCCTGTTCTTCTGGGTCGCCCGGATGATGATGCTGAGCCTGTACGCGATGTCCGGCCAGGAGCCGGCGGACGCCGTCCCGTTCCGCACGGTGGTGCTGCACGGCCTGGTGCGCGACGCCCGGGGCAAGAAGATCTCCAAGTCGCGCGGCAACACCGTGGACCCGCTGGACTGGATCGACCGGTTCGGCGCCGACGCGGTGCGGTTCACCTTCGCCCGTGGCGCCAACCCGGGCAGCGACGTCGCGGTCAGCGAGGAGTGGGCGGCCGGCGCCAGGAACTTCTGTAACAAGCTGTGGAACGCGGCCAGGTTCTCGCTGATGAACGGGGCGTACGTCCCGGACGAGCTGCCCGCAGCGGCGTCGCTGTCTGTGCCCGACCGCTGGATCCTGTCCCGGCTCGCCTCGGTCACGGCTGAGGTGGACGCGCTGTTCGAGGAGTACGAGTTCGGCAAGCTCAGCGAGGTGCTCTACCACTTCGCCTGGGATGAGTACTGCGACTGGTACCTGGAGCTGGCCAAGGTGACGCTGACCGGCCCCGATGAGGGCGCGGCCGGGCGGACGCGGGCCGTGCTCGGCTATCTGCTCGACCGGCTGCTGCGGCTGCTGCATCCGGTGATGCCGTTCGTCACCGACGAGCTGTGGACCGCGCTGACCGGCGGTGCCTCTGTGATGGTGGCCGCGTGGCCGTCGGCTCCCGATCGTGCCAGCGACCCCGCCGCCGAGGCGGAGATCGGTGCGCTGGTGCGGCTGGTGACCCAGGTGCGCAGGTTCCGCTCCGATCAGGGGCTGCATCCCGGCCAGCGGGTGGCCGCCAGGCTGTCCGGCATCGAGGGCACCGCGCTGGCCGCGCACGAGGCGAGCATCCGGGCGCTGCTGCGGCTCACCGCTGTTTCGGAGGCGTTTGCGCCCACTGCCTCGGTGCAGGCCGAAGGGGTGACCGTCGAGCTCGACACGGCTGGGGCGGTGGACGTCGGGGCCGAGCGGCGGCGCCTGGAGAAGGATCTGGCGGTGGCCGCCGAGGAGGTGGACCGGACCCGGCGCAAGCTGGCCAACCCCGGCTTCACCGCGAAGGCGCCGGCTGCCGTGATCGGGAAGACCCAGCAGCGGCTGGCGGCCGCCGAGGCCGAGATCGAGGCGCTCCAGGCCAGGCTGGCTGGCCTTCCGCCGGGATGACGGCCTCCGGATCCGGATGATCACCGGCTGGCAGTGGGGTGGGCACGCCGGATCGGGCGTGATCACGCAGCGGGTAGGCTGCCAGCGTGACCGGCAACCCCGCAGACGCGGAGTACCGGGCTGCCCTGGCCGAGGTGGAGCGGGACATCGCGGCGCGCAGGCCCGAGCACTCCATCGACCCCACCCTGGACAGGATCGCTGACCTGGCCAGCCTGCTCGGCGACCCGCAGCGGGCCTGCCCGGTCATCCACATCACCGGGACCAACGGCAAGACGTCGACCGCGCGGATGATCGACTCGCTGCTGCGCGCCCGGGGCCTGCGCACCGGGATGTTCACCAGCCCGCACCTGACCAGCATGCGCGAGCGGATCAGCCTGGACGGGGAGCCGCTCGACGCGCGGCGGTTCGTCGAGCTCTACCAGGAGCTGCTGCCGTACCTGGCGATCGTGGACGAGCGGCACGAGACCCGGCTGTCGTTCTTCGAGGTGCTGACCGCGATGGCGTTCGCCGCGTTCGCCGACGCCCCGGTGGACGTGGCCGTTGTCGAGGTCGGGATCGGCGGCACCTGGGACTGCACCAACATCGCCGACGGAACCGTCGCCGTGATCACCCCGATCGCCATCGACCACACCCGCTACCTCGGCAGCACGGTCGAGGCGATCGCGGGCGACAAGAGCGGCATCATCAAGCCGGGGGCGGTGGCGGTGCTCGCCCAGCAGCCGGTGGCTGCCGCCGAGGTGCTGCTGCGGCGGGCCGCCGAGGTCGGTGCCACTGTCGCGCGCGAGGGCATCGAGTTCGGTGTGCTCGACCGCGGCCTGGCCGTGGGCGGTCAGCGGCTGGAGCTGCGCGGCCTGCGTGGCGACTACCACGAGGTGTTCCTGCCGCTGTTCGGCGGGCACCAGGCGGGCAACGCGGCCTGCGCGCTGGCTGCCGTCGAGGCCTTCGCCAGGGTGGACGACTCCGATGCCGCCGGCACTGAGCCCACGCCGCTGGATGCGACCTGGGTCCGCGAGGCGTTCGCCTCGGTGCGTTCGCCCGCCCGCCTCGAGGTGGTCAGGCGCAGCCCGGTGACGCTCGTGGACGCGGCGCACAATCCGGCTGGCATGGCGGCCACGATGGAGGCGATCACCGAGGCGTTCGCCTTCACCAGGCTGATCTGCGTGCTGGCGGTGAGCGGGGACAAGGACGTGCCGGGGATTCTCGACGAGCTCGAGCCCGTCGCCGACAGCCTGGTGGTCAGCCGGAACTCCTCGGACCGGTCGATGGAGGTGGCCAAGCTCGCGGACCTGGCCGAGGCCGCGTTCGGGCCGGACCGGGTGCACCGGGCCGCGCGCCTGGACGGAGCAATCGAGCTTGCCGTGACGCTCGCCGACGAGGTCAGCGTGGCCGATGAGACCTCAGGGAACGTGGTGCCGGGCGCCGCCGGGGTGCTCATCACCGGTTCGGTGATGACCGCTGGTGATGCGAGGGCGCTGCTGGTTCCCGCTGGGCGCTCGCCGGTTGAGCCGGGTTTGGAAGGGTCTGACCTGGAATGAGGCGTCTGTGCACCACCGTGCTGATCTTTGAGGCGATCATCATCGGCTTGGCGATCCCGGTCGCCGTCAAGATCGGTCATGTGGCCGCAGGCTCGGCCGGGTCGGCGGGCGGTGCGCTGGCCGGGGCGGCCGTGCTGGTCGCGGTGGCGATCTCCATCCGCTCAACCGGGTCGGCCGGTCTGCGGTTTGCCCTGGTCGTGGGCAGCATCCTGCAACTGATGATGATCGTTTCCGGTGCAGTCGTACCGGTCATGTACGCGCTTGGCGCGATCTTCGCGATCCTGTGGATCGTAGCAATCTGTCTTGGGTGGAGTGCGGAGCGTACACAGCCGCGCTAGTCTCCCTACATTGCCCTGAGTAATCAGAGGAGAACGCCTTGTGATCGGCCGCCATCGGGCCCCAGCTAGCGCACAGGTGAAACCAGACACTTTCCGTAGCTATATGGATACTTCGCGTGATATCCGTGAGGCTTCGGGCAGTCTGGACGTTCCTGCCGCCGGGGAGCCGCTGAGCATTGGGCGATGGACCGCATCAGCACCGGTGCCCGGGCAGGCAGCACCGCCGGCGCCGGTCCCCGTATCCAGTTCACGGAAGGCCGTACCGGCCAGAGCGGGCGCGGCTCCGGTCGCGGTCCGGGAGCGTGGTGGGCCGCTGGCGGCCGGGGCGGGGGCGCTCATCGTGGCCACCGTCGTCCCGCTCAGCCTGCTGCAACTGCCCAACCCGATGGAATCAGGGTTGCCCGCGACCGTCATCGCCCGGCTGGCGGGCCATGACAGCACGGCCGATCTGGTCCGCGCCGCCGGGCTCGCCTTGCCGATGATGGCCTGTGCCGCGCCGGTGGCAGCGGTCCTGGCCCGGCGGCACCGGGCCTGGCCCGCGCTGCTGACCGGCCTGATCGTGATCGGTGCGGCCGATCTGCTGGGCAACTCCGTGCACTCGGTGCTGGGCATCGCCCTGGACCAGGGCCTGCACGGCCTCGGTGCGGGCACCGCGCTGGCCGCCTCGCTGGCCGTCACCTTGGAGCACAAGCGCAGGTGGCGCCGGCTGCTGTCGCGCTGGTGGGCGGCGGTCGCGGTGCTCAGCCTGCTCGGTTCGGTGCCGCTGATGCGTGGCCAGCTGGCCGGCGGCGACTGGCGCACCGCGCTGCAGCCCTTCCCCTGGCTGACGGCGGCCGCGCTCGCCGCCACCGCCCTCTACATCGCGGTGACCGGCGGCTCGGGGCCGCAGCCGCGCTCGGCGGTCACCCCGGCCGAGCGGACCCAGCTTGGCCTGCTCGCCGTGCCGCTGGCCGGGCTCGGCGCCCTGGACCTAGGCGTCTCCGGCCAGAGTTCCACATCGGTGACCGCCGCCGGGGTCGCGGTGTTCATCCTGGCCGGGCTGGTCCTGGTGACATCGACCGACGCGGTGACCGGGGGAGAGCGCGGCAGGCTCTGCTTCCCGCTGATCGGCGCGTGTGCCGGGTTCACCCTCGCGCCCACGGCCGGTGTGATCGCCGCGCCGCGGCTGCTGGCCCTGCCGCTGGCCGCCGCGGCCGTCGCGTGCGCTGCGGGCACCGGTATCGCCTGGCTGAGCAGCCGGGGTGCGACAGCCGCGGGGGACGATAAGCCCGTCACGGGCGGCGGAAGCGCGGCTGCCGCCCGTGACGGCCAGCGCCGGGGCAGCGCCACCGGGAACGGGCGGCCCGGTTCCCATGCCGCCCCGCACAAAAGCACCAGGAAGCGCGCCGCGCCGCGCCCGGGCAGCAATGCAACAGCGCGCCCGGGCGGCAACGCCGCGGCGCACTGCGTTCTGGCCGGGCTGACCTGCGCCGCCGCCGGCCTGGCCGTCGCCAGGACCGCCTGGCCTGCTGCCACTGCGCACGAGCAGGCCGCGACCGCGGCGTATGCCTTGCTCGGCGGCGGGTCACGATGGCGCTCAGCGCCGGTATCACCGAGGCAACCCCGGCGGGAGCCATGTCCGGCCTTTCCCTCACCCTCGCCGGTTCACTTACCGGTTACCTGGTGGCTGGCGTTATCCAGATCCGGCTGGTGGGCTCGCTGGCCAGGGCGGTCGGCTGGTGGGAGGGTGCCGCCGCGATCGCGGTACTCGCCACCGCCAGCGGAGTTTTCCTTCTCGGCCGGGCGCGCCGAGACCAGGAAGAGGTGGCTGCGCGCGGGTAAGCTTTGGCACGCGCTGGATGATTCCCGCCGTCTGCCGGGCCAGCCACTGGCTGATCATCACGATCCTGGAGGAACCCCGTTGGCTGACCGCACCCTGATCCTGATAAAGCCGGACGGCGTCCGCCGCGGCCTCGTCGGGACCGTGATATCCAGGCTCGAGCACAAGGGGTTGCGAATCGTCGCCATGGATCTGCGCACGCTGGACCGTGAAGTCGCCGAGGTGCACTACGGCGAGCACACCGGCAAGCCGTTCTTCGGGCCGCTCATCGAGTTCATCACCTCGGGCCCACTGGTCGCCCTGGTCGCCGAGGGACCAGGCGTGATCGAGGCGTTCCGGTCGCTGGCCGGCGCCACCAACCCACTGGCCGCCGCACCGGGCACCATCCGGGGGGATCACGCGTTGCAGGTTACTGAGAACGTCGTGCACGGCTCGGACTCGCCGGAATCAGCCGAACGGGAAATCAAGATCTTTTTCCCTGAGCTCGTTTAACCGGCGCAGTGCTGGCCGATGAACTCCCCAGTACTGATTTTGCCTGACAGATTCACCGGCCGCGGTACGGCCTCCGGGTTGCCGATCGCGGCACCTGAGTACAGCCCACACAGGATCACCGGAGGAAGGTTTCGTTCGTTATGAGCAACGCGCTTGCGTTCCTCGGCCGCGACATGGCGGTCGATCTCGGTACCGCGAACACCCTGGTGTACGTGCGCGGACGCGGGATCGTGCTCAACGAACCCTCGGTGGTCGCGCTCAACACGAACAACGGCCAGATCGTCGCGGTCGGGGTGGAAGCTAAACGGATGATCGGCCGTACGCCGGGCAATATCGTGGCCATCCGGCCGCTCAAGGACGGCGTGATCGCCGACTTCGACGTCACCGAGCGGATGCTGCGCTACTTCATCCAGAAGGTGCACAAGCGCAGGCACATGGCCAAGCCGCGGATCGTGGTCGCCGTGCCCAGCGGCATCACCGGGGTGGAGCAGAGCGCGGTCAAGGAGGCCGGCCACCAGGCCGGCGCCCGGCGCGTCTACATCATCGAAGAGCCGATGGCCGCCGCTATCGGGGCCGGCCTGCCGATCAACGAGCCGACCGGCAACATGGTGGTGGACATCGGCGGTGGCACGACCGAGGTAGCCGTGATCTCCCTGGGCGGCATCGTCACCTCGCAGTCCATCAGGGTCGGCGGCGACGAACTCGACCAGGCCATCATCACCTTCGGCAAGAAGGAGTACTCGCTCATGCTGGGCGAGCGCACCGCCGAGGAGATCAAGATGGCGCTTGGCTCCGCCTATCCCACTGCGGACGAGCCGCACGCGGAGATCCGCGGCCGGGACCTGGTCAGCGGCCTGCCCAAGACGATCGTGATCTCGGCCGAGGAGATCCGCAGGGCGATCGAGGAACCCGTCAACCTGGTCGTCGACGCGGTCAAGACCACGCTGGACAAGTGCCCGCCCGAGCTGGCCGGCGACGTCATGGACCGGGGCATCGCGCTGACCGGCGGCGGCGCCCTGCTGCGCGGGCTGGATGAGCGCATCAGGGAGGAAACCGGGATGCCCATCCACGTGGCGGACAACCCGCTCGATTCCGTCGTGCTCGGCACCGGCAAGTGCGTCGAAGACTTCGAGACGCTGCGCCAGGTGCTCGTTCCCGAATCCAGACGCTAATCCCGCTGGCTGCCCGTTTGCCTGCCAACGGTGGCAGGCCTTCAGTGGCAGAGTAAAGGCAGGCAGGTACAGAGCGCAGCGAGGAGATCACGTTGCATGACAGCCGGCGGACGCGCCTGGTCCTGAGCGTGTTCCTGATCGCCGCGCTCGCGCTGATCACCCTCGACTACCGGGACAGCAACGCTGGCCCGCTGCGGGCGCTGAGCGGCTTCGGCAACACGGTGTTCGGCCCGGTGGAGAACCTGGCCAGCGATGTCTTCCGGCCGGCCGCCCAGCTCGCCGACGGGGTCAAGGGCGCTCCGTCCGCCAACGCGAAGATCTCCGCCCTGCAGCGGCAGAACGCCGCGCTGCGTGCCGAGCTCAGCCAGGCGCAGCTCGACAAGGCCGACTCCGCGCAGCTCAGGCAGTTGCTCCAGCTCGCAGGCCGGGGCGGTTACACGATCAGGGCGGCGAACGTGGTCGCCGTGTCGCCTGGCTACGAGAGCACGGTCACGCTCGACGTGGGCAGCAAGGACGGCATCACCACCAACGAGACCGTGCTGAACGGCACCGGGCTCATCGGCCGGGTAGCCAGCGTGGGCCCGGACACGTGCACGGTCGTGCTCGCCATCGACGGGTCGTCGCACGTGGGCGTGCGGCTGGCCAGCAACGGCCAGATCGGTGAGATCACCGGCCTAGGCAAGGGGCTGTCCGGCCCGGGCACGCTGCAGCTCACCCTGCTGGCCGCCAACGCCAACCTCCAGGTGGGCCAGCAGCTCGTCACCTACGGCTCGGTCGGTGACAGCCCCTATGTGCCCGGGGTACCGGTCGGGACGATCATCAAGCTGGAGGGCTCGCCGAACTCGCTGACCACGATGGCGCTGGTCCGGCCTTTCGTCGGCTTCACCTCGCTGGGTGTGGTCGGCGTGGTCGTCGCCCCGCCGCGCGCCAACCCGAGAAACTCGGTGCTGCCACCAGCGCCGCACGCAACACCGACGCCCACGGTCACGGTCACCGTCCGCCCGAAGCAGAGCGCGGGCGGCTCGCCGGGCACCACGCCGACACCTGGCACAGGGGGCTGACGTGCGCCGTGTGCTGCTGCCGGCCGCGCTCGTGGTCGTCGCGCTCCTGCTCCAGCTGACCCTGCTCGACCAGTTGCCGCTGCCCGGCGGCGTCTCCCCCGACCTGCTGCTCCTCGTGGTCGTCGCGCTCGCGCTCAGCAGCGGGCCGACACCGGGCCTGATCACTGGCTTCTGCGCGGGCCTGGCCCTTGACGTCGCGCCCCCGTCCAACCACCTGATCGGTGTGTACGCGCTGGTGTTCTGCCTGGCCGGTTACTTCTGTGGGCTGGTCGCCGCCGACCTGGAGAACTCGGTGCTGCTGCCGCTGGCCGCCTCGGCGCTGGGCGCGGCGGGCGGCGCGGCGCTCTATGCAGTGGCCGGTGTGTTCCTCGGGAACCCCGACGTCACCGGCCAGGCGGTGCGCCACGTCCTGCCACTGTCGGTGGCCTACGACGTGCTGCTCAGCCCGTTCGTCCTGTACGCCGTCGCACTGGCCAGCCGGCTGGCCGCCAGGATCGCCGGCGTGGTCACCACCGGTGCGAGCCCGCTCGCTGTCCCGGGGGCAGCGTCCGCGCTGCAGGGTGGCCGCACACTGCGCATCCGCGCCGCGAACCGGCAGCGGGACGGCTGGATCGGTGGCGGTGGCTGGCTGGCGGCCAGCGCCGAGCTGGCCCGCAGCAGGCCGCCCACGGTAAAGCTGCACCTGGGCGGCAAGAACAGCAGGCTCCCGGCCCGCCCGCAGGGTGCCAGCCAGCAGGGCAAGAGCCTCGCTAAGCTGCGGTTCGGCTCGCGGCGCCGGGGCGACGGCATCGTCGGCAGCAGGCTGCTCGGCGGCGGACTGTTCGGCGGGTTCACCGGTGGCGGGCTGCCGCTGCTCAGCAGGCACAGCAGACCCGGAACCCCGGCCCGGGTCAGGTTCAGCAGCAAGCCTGCCTGGGGTCTCCGTGGCTCCGGCGGCCCGGCCCAGGTGAGCGCCGCCGCCCCGCGCCGCGGCACGTTCAGCACGAACACCCGCAAGGTTACAGTCAGCGCTGCCACCCCCCGGCGTGGCACGTTCACCGCCGCGCCGCAGCACAAACGCCAGGTGCCTGCCGGATCGCCCCGGCGGGGAACCTTCAGTGGCGGATCGTCGGCCAAGGGCACGTTCGGCACGGCCGGGCCCCGCCGTGGCGCGTTCGGTGGCGGCCCGCGCGGGCTCAGGGCGCTGCGCCGGGCGACCATCCGCGGCGGCCGGATAGCCGGCACACGCAGAAGTGCCATCGGCCGGGTGCGCGACGGCCGGTCCACGTCCTGGGGCCGTTCTTCCTCATGGAGCCGCTCGTCGTGGCGGAATGGGTTCAAGCGGAACGGAGGCTGGCGATGATCACGTCATCGCGGCGCCGCTTGTGGGTGGTGCACGTGGCGGTGGCCGCGCTGCTCATCTCGCTCGGCGCTCGCCTGTGGTACGTGCAGGTGATGAACACGAACACCTTCACAGCTCTCGCCGCGCAGGACGAGACCCAGTCGGTGGTCGTGCCGTCGGTCCGTGGCGAGATCCTCGACGACACCGGCCAGCCCCTGGTGGACAACCGCACCGCGCTGGTGGTCTCGGTCAACATCGCGCGGCTCGCCCAGCGCAGCGACGAGAAGGCGGTGCTGGCCAGGCTGGCGAAGCTGCTGCGGATGAGCCCCACCCTGCTGGCCGACAAGGTGCGCACCTGCACCGCGGGCATCAAGCCGCCGTGCTGGCCGGGTTCGCCCTATCAGCCGGTTCCCGTCGACGAGCAGGTCTCCGACCGGGTGGCTCTGCAGATCATGGAGGACCCGGGCCTGTACCCGGACGTCACCGCCGAGGTGCAGCCGGTGACGGACTACCCGCAGCCGGACGGTGCGAACCCGGCTCAGGAGCTCGGCTACCTGCAGCCCATCACCCCGCAGGAGGTCAAGCAGGACCACTTGACCGTGACCGGCTTCTCCGGCGTGGACCTGATCGGCCAGGCCGGGCTCGAGCAGCAGTACGACCCACAGTTGCGTGGCACGCCTGGCATCCAGAAGGTCGCGGTCAACGCCCAGGGCGTGGTCACCGGCACGGTCAGCGAGAACCCGGCCAAGCCGGGCGACGACCTGGTCACCAGCATCAACGCGCCGCTGCAGGCGGACGTGCAGAACATTCTGGCCGGTGCCATCCACAAGGCCTACAACCAGGGCGACCGGGGCGCCACCTCCGGGGCCGCGGTGGTGCTGAGCACCACCGGCCGGGTGGTCGCGATGGCCAGCTACCCGTCCTACAACCCCAGCGTGTGGACCGGCGGCATCTCCGGCAAGGAGTTCAGCAACCTGTTCGGCAACCGGCACGGGGAGCCGATCCTGGACCGTGCCACCCAGGGTGAGTACGCCCCCGGTTCGACCTGGAAGGTCACCACCACGGCGGCGGCCGTCGCGAACGGGTTCAGCCTCTACGGCAGCTACAACTGCCCCGCGTCGGTGAACATCGACGGCAGTTCGTTCTTCAACGACGGCAACCCGAACGCGGGCGCGATGTCCTTTCAGGAAGCTCTGATCCAGTCCTGCGACACGGTCTACTACCAGCTCGGCTACGACATGTGGCTGAAGGACCACCCGAAGATCAACAACACCCCCAACCCGCACGCCCCGCTGCAGCCGATGGCGAAGATGGAGCTGGCCTGGGGTTTCGGCCATACCCCCGGGATCGACCTGCCGGAGCAGAACGCCGGCACCGTGCCCACCAGGCAGTGGCTCTACAACTACTGGAAGCAGTACAAGAACTTCTGGTGCAAGAACGGCAGGCAGAACGGCTCCTACGTCCAGCGGATCGAGTACCAGGACTGCCGGGACGGATTTGTCTGGGAGCCGGGCCAGGCCGCGATCGCCGCGATCGGCCAGGGCTATGTGACCGTCACGCCGCTGCAGCTCGCCGACGCCTACGCGGCGCTGGCCAACGGCGGCACCCTGTACGCTCCCCGGGTCGGCGAGGCGCTGCTCAGCCCGGACGGCAAGGTCGTCCAGCGGATCAACCCGCCGGTGATCCGCCACCTGCCGGTCGCCAAATCCACTCTCGCCTACATCAGGAACGCGCTGCGCGGCGTGGTGACCGCGGGAACCGCGGCCAGCGCGTTCGGCGGTTTCCCGCTGAACAAGGTGTGTGTGGCGGGCAAGACCGGTACCGCCCAGGTCTTCGGCAAGCTCGCATCGTCGGTGTTCGCCTCGTTCGCGCCCTGTAATCATCCCAGGTACGCCGTCGTCATGATGATCCCGGGTGCCGGGTTCGGTGCCGACACGTCCGCTCCGGCGATCAGGAAGATCTGGGATGACATCTATGGCCTTGAAGGTCATAAGTCCGCGCTGCCGAACGGACAGGTGCCAGCCGCACTGCCCACGATCTCCTCGTCGGGCGCGATAGTGCCTCCGGCTAGCCCAGCGGCCACTAACAGGAGATCCCGGTGAGCCTGCGGGAGAGTTACCGGCTCGCGCCGGGCGGTCGCGGGCCGCTCGGCGTGCGCGGTGTCCCTGGCCTGCGCAGCGGTGGTCTGGGGCGGCCGCGATCGGTGCTGTCGCGTGCGTCTGGAACTCGTTCTTTTCTGAAAAATCTTGATTGGATCCTTATCGTCGTCGTGCTGGCGCTATGCGTGCTGGGTACCCTGCTCGTCTGGTCGGCCACCAGACCGCAGCAGATCCAGATCGGCGCCAGCCCGCGCACATATCTCTACAAGGACGTGCTCTGGTTCGGCATCGGCCTGCTGCTGATGCTGGCCGTCGCCATGCTTGACATCCGGCGGATCCGGGCCTGGACCCCAGCGGTCTACGGCCTCACGCTGCTCGGCCTGCTCGCCGTGCTCACCCCGGTGGGCAGCGTGGTGAACGGCGCGCATGCGTGGATCAACCTGCCGGGTGGCTTCCAGATCGAGCCGTCGGAGTTCGCCAAGGTCGGCCTGGTGCTGATCTCCGCCCTGCTGCTCAGCCGGCTCCGCGATCGCGGGAAGCGCCCACGGCTGCGGGAGATCGGCCTGACCGTCGTGTGCGCGGTGCCGCTGGCCGGGCTCGTGATCAAGGAGCCGGCGCTCGGTGTGACCCTCGTTCTGCTGGTCGTGCTGGCCGGCCTGATCGCAGTCTCCGGGCTGCGGCTGCACTGGCTGGCCATCCTGACGGTGGCCGGTGCGGGCGCCGTGTTCGGTGCGATCAAGCTGCACGTGCTGAAGTCCTATCAGCTTCAGCGGTTCACCTCGTTCACCAACCCCTCGGCCAACCTGGCCGGCTCCGGCTACAACGCGCAGCAAGCCAAGATCGCGGTGGGATCGGGCGGGATGTACGGCCACGGGCTGTTCCACGGCACGCTGATCGCCGGCGGCTACGTCCCCTCGCAGTCGACGGACTTCATCTTCACCGTGGCCGGTGAAGAGCTCGGCTTCGTCGGCTGTATCGCGATCGTCGCGCTGCTCGGGGTCGTGATCACGCGGGCGCTGCGGATCGCGGCGCGGGCCGAGGATCAGTTCGGCATGCTGGTGGCCACGGGGATAGCGATCTGGTTCGCCTTCCAGGCATTCGTGAACGTCGGCATGACGATCGGCATTATGCCGATCACCGGGCTGCCGCTGCCGTTCATCTCCTACGGCGGTTCGGCGGCGTTTGCTGACATGATCGCGATCGGCATTCTGCAGTCTGTGCACCGCAAGCGCACCGGCCTGGATGCCATCTGGGCTGGGCGGGGGGTGTAATTTCTTTTTTATATTCAAAGAAAATTTATGCATCGCGAGCGTGGGTTTGGACGCCAGCCGGGCTGGGTATGGCGGCTGAATTTTTTTTCGTATTACTCAGATGACCAGCTACGGCGCCGCGGTTGACCCGCGAGGGTGCCGGAGTGTCGAACGAGCGCGAGCACCCGCAGGCTGTGCTCGCGGGCCGATCTGGATGACGCTCGGCCCGGGGCGGCTGAGTTGCCGCCCGGTGTCTATAGGGTTGTAGTCATGGTGGAATCGGTTTACTCGCGGCTGGAGCCGCTGCTCCCGCGGGTGCGCAAGCCGATCCAGTACATCGGTGGCGAGCTGAACTCGGTCCTGAAGGACTGGGAATCAGCGCAGGTGCGCTGGTGTTTGATGTATCCGGACGCCTATGAGGTGGGCCTGCCCAACCAGGGCCTGCAGATCCTCTACGAAGTGCTGAACGGCTGCGACGGTGTGCTCGCCGAGCGGACCTACAGCGTCTGGCCGGATCTCGAGGCGCTCATGCGCGAGCACGGGATTCCCCAGTTCACTGTGGACGGTCACCGGCCGGTAGGTGAGTTCGACCTGCTGGGTGTGAGCTTCGCCACCGAGCTGGGGTACACCAACCTGCTGACCGCGCTCGACCTGTCCGGTATCCCGCTGGCCGCGGCGGACCGGGATGACAGTCATCCGGTGGTACTGGCCGGCGGGCACGCCGCGTTCAACCCCGAGCCGATCGCCGAGTTCATCGATGGTGCGGTGCTCGGCGACGGCGAGCAGGCGGTGCTGACAGTCACATCGCTGGTGCGGGACTGGAAGGCGGCTGGACGCCCTGGCGGACGGGACGGCCTGCTGCTGCGGCTCGCCATCGACGGCGGCGTGTACGTGCCGCGGTTCTACGACGTGACCTACCTGGCCGACGGGCGGATCGGAAGCGTCCGGCCGAACCGTCCCGGCGTGCCCGGGTCGGTGGCCAAGCACACGCTGATGGACCTGGACGACTGGCCTTACCCGGGCAAGCCGCTGGTCCCGGTGGCCGAGACCGTGCACGAGCGGTACAGCGTGGAGATCTTCCGCGGCTGCACCAGGGGCTGCCGGTTCTGCCAGGCCGGCATGATCACCCGGCCGGTCCGCGAGCGCAGCAAGGCCACGATCACCAGCATGGTGGAGACCGGGCTGGCCGCCACCGGGTTCAGCGAGGTCGGGCTGCTGTCGCTGTCCAGCTCCGACCACAGCGAGATTCACGAGGTGGCGCGCGGCCTGGCCAGCCAGTACGAGGGAACGAAGACTGGCCTGTCGCTGCCTTCCACCCGGGTGGACTCGTTCAACGTGACGCTGGCGGACGAGCTGACCCGCGGTGGCCGCCGCTCCGGGCTCACCTTCGCCCCCGAGGGTGGCTCGGACCGGATCCGCAAGGTGATCAACAAGATGGTCACCGAAGAGGACCTGATCCGCACCGTCACCACCGCCTACTCCAGCGGCTGGCGGCAGGTGAAGCTGTACTTCATGTGCGGCCTGCCGACCGAGACCGACGAGGACGTCATGGCCATCGCCGGGCTGGCCAAGCGGGTCATCAAGGCAGGCAGGGAGGCGACCGGGCGGCGCGACATCAGGGCGACCGTGTCGATCGGCGGCTTCGTGCCCAAGCCGCACACGCCGTTCCAGTGGACGGCGCAGTGCCCGGCGCAGACCGTGGACGCGCGGCTGCGCGCCCTGGCAGGCGCGCTGCGCTCGGATCCGGGCTACGGCCGCTCCATCGGCTTCAGGTACCACGACGGCCAGCCGTCCATCATCGAGGGCCTGCTGTCCCGCGGTGACCGCCGGGTGGCCGGGGTGATCAGGGCGGTATGGGAGGACGGCGGGCGGTTCGACGGGTGGAGCGAGCACTTCGCGTTTGACCGCTGGGCCCGCGCGGCGCAGACCGCGCTGGCCGGGACCCCCGTCGATCTGGACTGGTACACCACCAGGGAGCGCGGCTACGAGGAGATCCTGCCCTGGGATCACCTGGACGCCGGGCTGGATCGCGACTGGCTCTGGCAGGACTGGCAGGACGCGGTGGCGCCCGGCGGCGCGGCCGAGGTGGACGACTGCCGCTGGACCCCGTGTTACGAATGCGGCGTGTGCCCGGCGATGGGTACCGAGATCCAGACCAGCCCGATGGGCGTGCCCGGTGGGCGGACCAGTTTGCCGCTGATCCCTACCGCTGCTTCTCCGGCTGTTTCCACCGAGGCCGGCCGTGGCTGAATCGGTGCAGCACCTGCGGGTCAGGTACGCTAAACATGGCCGGATGCGTTTCGCCAGCCACCGGGACATCGCCCGCGCAGTGGAGCGGGGAGTGCGAAAGGCACGATTGCCGATCGCCTACTCCGCCGGGTTCACGCCGCACCCGAAGATTTCCTATGCGGGGGCAGCGGCGACCGGGATGGCTAGCGAGGCCGAGTACTTGGAGCTGGCGCTTACCAGCCCGTGCGCACCGGAGGCCGTGCGCGCTGGGTTGGATGCGGCCCTGCCCGACGGGATAGATGTGATTGAGGTCACGGAGCGGGGAACCGAACCGCCCTTCGCACGCCTTGAGGCGTCGCAGTGGCAGGTGACCCTTCCCGGCGTCTCGCACGCCGTGGCCCAGACAGCAGTGGGTGAGTTCCTCGCCGCCGACCGGGTGGAGGTCGAGCGGCTCACCAAGAAAGGCCCACGGCGGATGGATGCCCGCGCCGCCGTGATCAGTATGGAACTTGACCGGCGTGCCGATGGGGCACCCGGTGATGATTGTGGGATACTTCGAATGGTTGTTCGGCATACTACGCCTGCCGTACGACCCGACGACATTCTGGCCGCGCTGGACAGTGTGGCCGGACTCGCGCCTTCGGCGCCGCCGCTGGTAACCAGGCTGGCGCAAGGTCTGCTGGACCGGGGGTGCGAGGCATGAGAACAAAGACACCAGGCGCGCTCGGGCGCGACAGCCGCCGATTGGCCGGCGTCGCCCCGCAGAGCGCGCATGACGAGTTCCCGCGTGGCGCGATAGTCCCTCTGGGATACGCGCCCGGGAACCTGACGGGAGATTGCCCGAATGCTCGAAGCCGAGCTGAACAACGAAAAGAGCGAACCAGGTGAGCAGCCGAGCGCTAAGGCCGGAGCTGCCAAGCCGGTAGCTGCCAAGCCAGTAGCCGGTGAGCCGGCTGCCACCGGTTCGGCTGCCACTGAGCCGGCTGCCGCTGATTCTGCTGCCGAAGCCGGCGGCCAGCCCCCGGTGAAGGCCACCAGAACGCGCCGCGCCAGAGCCACCCGGGCGGCCGGTCCGCCATCGGAGAGCGCCCTGACGGCACCGCCTCCGGCTGCCCCCGTGGTGCAGCGGCCGGAATCCCCGGCAGTGCCGCCACCAGCCACTCCTGCGGTGACACCGATCGCGCAGGCCGGTTTCAGCGCACCCGAGCCGCCCGTGCCGATCACGCAGCCTGCCTTCCTGGCACCGCAGCTGATCTTCCAGCCGCCGGCGGTGACGACGGCGGTGAGCAAGCCGGATACGCCCAGGTCCGATGGGGACGATGCGGCACCGGCCGGAGCCGATAAGGCCGGTCCGGGCGGGAGCGATGAACCGTCCGACGACGACACCGGCAAGCCTCGCCGCCGCCGTGGTGGCCGTGGCCGGTCCAAGGGCAAGGCCGGGGAAAACGGCGACGAACCGGGCCAGGAGCCGGACGGCGCGTCCGCCGCGGTCACCGACGGCGGGGGTCATGCCGCTGCGGCCGACGACACAGCCGGCCTGACGGCGGACGACAGCCAGGACGGCGACGCGGCAGCCGATGATGACGACGACTCGGCCGATACGCCCGCTCGCCGCAGGCGGCGCAGGCGCAGGCGCGGTGGAACAGCCGACACCGATCAGCCGGCCCCCGATGACCCGCCGGAGACCGTCGTACACGTGCGCGAGCCGCGGCCGGCCAGAGCCAAGGCCAGGGACGAGGTGCAGGGCCTCAAGGGCTCGACCAGGCTGGAGGCCAAAAAGCAGCGCAGGCGCGAGGGCCGCGACTCGGGCAGGCGCCGCCCGCCGATCATTACCGAGTCCGAGTTCCTCGCCCGCCGGGAAGCGGTCGACCGCGTCATGGTGGTCAGGCAGCGGGGTGAGCACACGCAGATCGCCGTCCTGGAAGACGACGTACTGGTCGAGCACTACGTGGACAAGACCAGCCATCAGTCCTTCGTCGGCAACGTCTATCTGGGCAAGGTGCAGAACGTGCTGCCGTCGATGGAGGCGGCGTTCGTGGACATCGGCAAGGGCCGCAACGCCGTGCTCTACGCCGGTGAGGTCAACTTCGATGCCAGCGGCCTGGAGGGTCAGACCAGGCGGATCGAGTCCGCGCTCAAGTCGGGTCAGTCGGTCCTCGTCCAGGTCACCAAGGACCCGGTCGGGCACAAGGGTGCCCGGCTGACCAGCCAGGTGAGCCTGCCGGGCCGGTACCTGGTGTATGTGCCGGGCGCGTCCATGATGGGGATCAGCCGCAAGCTGCCCGACACCGAGCGGAGCCGGCTCAAGCAGATCCTCAAGAAGGTCATGCCCGAAGACGCCGGCGTGATCGTGCGGACCGCGGCCGAGGGTGCCACCGAAGAGGAGCTCTCGCAGGACGTCGCGAGGCTGTCCGCGCAGTGGGGGAACATCGAGCGGAAGTCGAAGTCCGCCAACCCGCCCGAGCTGCTGTACAGCGAGCCCGACCTGACCATCCGGGTGATCAGGGACGTTTTCAACGAAGACTTCAGCCACCTGGTGGTCTCCGGTGACGACGGCTGGGACATGGTCGACGAGTACGTGCGCTACGTGGCGCCGCACCTGATCGACCGGCTCAGCCGCTGGCAGGAGGACCGGGACGCGTTCGCCGGCCACCGCATCGACGAGCAGCTCGCCAAGGCGCTCGACCGTAAGGTCTGGCTGCCCAGCGGTGGTTCGCTGGTCATCGACAAGACCGAGGCGATGACCGTCATCGATGTGAATACCGGGAAATTCACCGGCCAGGGCGGCAACCTCGAAGAGACTGTCACCCGCAACAACCTCGAGGCGGCCGAGGAGATCGTCAGGCAGCTGCGGCTGCGGGATATCGGCGGCATCCTCGTCATCGACTTCATCGACATGGTCCTTGAGAGCAACCGGGACCTGGTGCTCCGGCGGCTGCTCGAATGCCTGGCGCGGGACCGGACCAAGCACCAGGTCGCCGAGGTCACCTCGCTTGGGCTGGTGCAGATGACCCGCAAGCGGGTCGGGTCGGGGCTGCTCGAGGCGTTCTCGGTGCCGTGCGACTGCTGCAACGGCCGGGGCCTGATCATCTCGCTCGAGCCCGACGAGCTTGTCTCTCCCACCGCCACGCAGCGCCAGCGCCGGGACGAACGCGCCGGGCACGAGGGTGACGGCGCGAAGAGCTCCGGCGCCAGCGAGGACAAGCCGGCCGCCCCGAGCCGCCGCAGGCGCAGGAAGACCGCCGCCGCTCCGGCCGGCAACGGCAGCGCGGCCGAGGCTACCGCGGCGATCGCCGGTGCCACCGGCGACGCTGCCGTTGCCACCGGCGACGCTGCCGCGGCGCCGGCCGATCCTGCTCCGGCGAACGCTGACCCGGCTCCGAACACTGAGCCTGCTCCGCCGAACGCTGCCTCGCCGGCAGCCGGCGGTGCGGAGCCAAACGGCCAGCCGGAGTCCAGACACGACCAGGAGCCCTCCACGGCTTCCGGGATGGCTGCCGCTGCTGACTAGCCCGGCCGCTGCGTAACACGCTCACACGGCTCGTATGGCCCCCTCCAGGGCGGCTAGCGGTGTAGCCGCAGGTTTCCCCGGGCGCGGTACCGGTGGATGGTCGCGAGATCAGTGATGGCCGCCGGGTTTTGTCGTACCTGGGCGCTACGGTGTTCGAGACTTCCAGTGACGTCCAGACGGAGGTGAACACCCGTGCGTATGCAGCCGCAGCCCGGCGACCGGGACAATACCCCGGTGGCCCCACCGGCCGCACGTTCGGGTGATGTCCCGGTTGGCGACGGCATTCCGCCTGAAGAGTGGCAGGCGGAGTGGCTGGACCCGGACTTCGACCGGCCTGTTGAGCTGGTCGGCCTCTGCTCGGCAGAGCTGGACGAGCTGGCAGCGGATGTCCCTCCCGAGCCAGCCGGAGACTGGCCGGTCAGTTCGTTCTCCAGGGACGGATCGGGCCGGGGAACCGGGTTTGCCGAGGGCGGGGCGCTGGATGTGCTGGCTCCCGGCGTTGCGCTCGCCGGCTTCGCCGATGACGCACATGCCAGCTTGAGCACGCTCACCGACGATGAACTGATCGGCGTCCTGCGAGCCTGGCGGCGTCAGACCTCCTGGGCACAGGCACGAGAGCTCGCCGCCGCAGCCGAGCTGGCCCGTCGCCGTCCGGCTGAACGTGGGCACGGTTTGACGCCAGTGAGCGAGTTTGCCTCCGACGAGATCGCGGTGGCCTTGACACTGACCAGCGTCGCCGCCCAGCACGAGCTGGGCCTGGCGCTTGACCTGGCCGACCGGACCGCGACCGCTGTCACCCTGGAAACCGGTCAGCTCGACCTGCCCCGGGTCAAGGTGATTCTCGATGGGCTCATCGGCCTGACCCCGGAACATGCCGCCGCGGTGGAGACCGCCGTGCTGCCCACAGCACCCGCGAAAACCACCGGGCAGCTGCGCGCGGCCGTCGCCCGTGCGGTGTTCGCGGTCGATCCGGGGGCAGCACTGCGCAGCCGCAAGACAGCCGAGAAGTCGGCGCGGGTTGAGTACTGGATCGACACCGCCGGGACCGGAGCGCTGAGCGGGCGCTGTTTGCCTCCGGCTGAGGTGCTGGCCGCCGATCAGCGGCTCTGCCACATCGCCAGGCACTGGAAACGTCAGGGCGCCATCGCCGGGATGGACATGCTCCGCGCTCGCATATACCTTGCGCTCCTGCTCGGCCACGATGTCACCGCCCCACCCGCCGACCTGCTCCCACCGGCGTTCGGCGACGCCGGGTTTCAGAGGGAGCCGGGGCCGGGCACCAACTCCCGATATGGCGCAGCTGAGGCCGGCCTTGGTGATCCGGGTTCTGGCCGTACCTCTCGTTCGGGTACAGGTCATGTAACGTCCGGCCCGGGTTCTGGCCGTGCCGGGTCTGCGCCTGGCTCTGGGCGTGCTGGTGCTGGCACTGGTCCGGGTTCTGGCGGCGCTGGTCCAGGTCCAGGTCGTGGTTCTGGCCGTGCCGGGCCGGGCGCCGGTCCGGGTCCAGGTCGTGGTTCTGGCCGTGCCGCGCCGGGCGCTGGTCCCGTTTCTGGTCGTGCTGGCGATGGCGAGCGGGGGGCTGGTGCACAGCAAGCGCCCGGCGGCCTGATCCCTGGCGCAAATGACACGCCCCGCCCGAGTCCAGCCGCCGGGCTGCCGCCACTGGCGGCTTCGGTGAACTTGACGATGCCGTTGGCCACGTTGCTCGGCTGGTCACAGTCGCCCGGTGAGGCAGGAAAGTACGGGCCGCTGGACGCCGTCACCGCGCAGCAACTGGCCTGTGCCGCAGCTGGCCACCCGGCCACCCGCTGGCATCTGACGATCACCGATACCGACGGCCGGGCACTCGCTCACGGATGTGCCCCGCGACGCAGGCCGGGCCCCGGCGAGCGCTGGACATTCGTGCTCGCTACTGAGCCGATCGCCCGGGAAGAGTGCGATCACCACAATGCCGAGCCCGGATACCGGCCCAGCCCACGGCTGGCCCATCTTGTTCAGGTTCGCACCAACCGCTGTTCGTTCCCTGGTTGCCGCAGGCAGGCGGCCACCTGCGATGAGGACCACACGATCCCGCACGGCCAAGATGGCCTGACATGTGAGTGTAATTTGTCACCTTTGTGTAGATTCCATCATCGGCTGAAACAGTCCCAGGGCTGGCTACTGAAACAGACCCGCCCCGGCGTTATGACGTGGATCACCCCAGGTAAACGTGGGCATACCACACTTCCCACCCAGCACCCCACCGAGTAACTCCTCGTTCCGGTACGGTCGTGATGGCTGGTGAGTGCGGCCGGGAGCCTGGCAGTTCCGGAGTCTGGTAATCTGTGAGTTCGGCGCGCCCGGGGCGTGCAATCTCTGTATGCAGGGGTTACCTGGGCGGCGGCTGTGCCTGAGCAGGCAAGCGACGCCCGTCCGCTGTCGTGAGAATCGCGGCGGGTCCGCACATGACGGAAAGAGAGTTTCGGTGTACGTGATCGTGCGCTGCGGCGGCAGGCAGGAGAAGGCGTCAGTGGATGACGTCCTCACCGTGGACCGCCTTACCGGTGAGGTCGGCTCCACCCTCACCCTGCCCGCCCTGCTCGTCGTCGACGGCGACAACGTGGTAAGTGACCCGGAGGAACTCGGCGGTTATCAGGTTGCCGCCGAGATCGTCGGCGACGCCAGCGGACCCAAGATCAACATGATCCGCTACAAGAACAAGACCGGTTACCGGCGTCGGCTTGGGCACCGTCAGCGCTACACGCAGGTGAAGATCACCAGTATCAGCAAGGGTGGCGGCGTCGCCACGGCGGCCAAGGCCAGGGCCAAGAGCAAGGCCAAGGCAGAGAGCGCGAAGGAGAGCTGAGATGGCACACAAGAAGGGTGCGTCGTCCAGCCGGAACGGTCGCGACTCCTCCGCTCAGCGGCTCGGCGTCAAGCGGTTCGGTGGCCAGCAGGTGAACGCCGGCGAGATCATCGTGCGGCAGCGTGGCACGCACTTCCACCCCGGTGTTGGTGTCGGGCGTGGTGGCGACGACACGCTGTTTGCGCTGGTGACCGGCAAGGTCGAGTTCGGTACCCGGCGCGGCCGGCGGTGCATCAACGTTCTCGAGGCGGCCGGGGCAACAGAGGCAGCGGAGTAGCCCCAGCTGTTCTGGGGCGGATGCCGTCGGCAGTTCCGGCGATTTATGGTGGTGTGCAAGGCGGTTAGATTTTGCCTTGCCTGTCTGGCAGAGGGAGCATAGGTGTGCCATGGCCGAGTTTGCCGACCAGGCCACCTTGCGTGCCGAGGCAGGTAACGGGGGCAACGGGTGTGCCTCCGTCCACCGGGAGAAGTTCAAGCCGCTCGGCGGCCCTGACGGTGGGAACGGCGGCCACGGCGGCGACGTGATCTTGGAGGTTGGCCGCGGCGCCTCCACCCTGCTCGACTTCCATCGCAGGCCAGTACGTCGTGCGGGTAGCGGCAAGCAAGGAACCGGTTCCAACCGGAGCGGTGCGCAGGGCGCCAACCTGGTCTTGCAGGTGCCCGAAGGCACCGTGGTCAAGACGATGGACGGTGAACTGCTCGCCGACCTGGTCGGTGCCGGGACCCGGTTCATCGCTGCGCGCGGTGGCCGCGGTGGGCTTGGCAACGCCGCCCTGGCATCCCCACGGCGCAAGGCGCCGGGCTTCGCGCTCAAGGGTGAGCCCGGGGAGCACCGGGACCTGGTACTCGAACTCAAGACCGTGGCGGATATCGGCCTGATCGGCTTCCCGAACGCAGGAAAGTCATCGCTCATCGCCGCGATGTCCGCTGCCAAGCCGAAGGTCGCCAACTACCCGTTCACTACCCTCATCCCGCATCTCGGCGTGATCGAGGCTGGCGATACCCAGTTCGTTGCCGCCGACGTTCCCGGCCTTATCCCGGGGGCGAGCCAGGGCCGTGGGCTCGGCCTGGACTTCCTCCGGCATGTGGAGCGATGCTCGGCCCTCGTGCACGTGCTCGACTGTGCCACGGACGAGCCTGGACGCGACCCGCTGACAGATATGGAGGTCATCGAGGCCGAGCTGCTCGCCTACCAGGAGCTGACCGGCGCCTCGCTGGCTGACCGGCCACGGATCGTGGCGCTGAACAAGATCGACGTCCCGGCGGCCAGGGAACTGGCCGAGTATGTCGCCGGGATTCTTACCGCCAAGGGCCTCACGGTCTGCCGGACTTCGGCAGCCACGCACGAGGGGCTGCGCGAGCTTTCCTTCGCCATGGCCAGCCTGGTCGAGACCGCACGGGCAGCCGCTCCTGAGGCCGAACCGTCCCGCCAGGTCCTGCGCCCGGCGCCTGCCGACGACCGTGGCTTCGAGGTGGTCCGGACCGGTGACAACAGCTTCCTCATCCGCGGCGACAGGCCACGCCGCTGGGTGCTGCAAACCGATTTCAGCAATGACGAGGCTGTCGGCTACCTCGCCGACCGGCTGGCCCGTCTCGGCGTCGAGGACAGGCTTGCCGAGCTTGGCGCCCAGGTTGGCGCCGAGGTGCTGATCGGTGACTTCGATGACGCAGTGGTTTTCGACTGGGATCCTGAGCTGCCGGCTGGACCCGTCGTCGCAGGAGATGAAGGCGGCGGCCGGGGGGCGGGTGGCGGCTACCGGTTCGGTCCACGCGGCACCGACCGGAGGATTTCGCCGTGACCGGCCCGGAGCAGGACAGCGCGGCTGCTGCTCCGGGGCAGGACAGCGTGGCTGCTCGGGGACAGGACGGCGCGGCTGCTCAGCAGGGACAGGCCGGCGCGGCTGCTCAGCAGGGACAGGCCGGCGCGGCTGCCTGCAGGAACGATATTGCGGCTGCCCGCAGGATCGTGGTCAAGGTCGGCTCCTCCTCGCTCACCACGTCCATCGGCCGGATAGATGAGGCTCGCGTCGCCGCGCTGGCGGGCACGCTGGCGGCCCGGGTCCGCGATGGTGCCCAGCTCATACTCGTCTCGTCCGGTGCGATAGCCGCCGGGCTGGCCCCACTCGGGCTGTCCCGCCGGCCGCGTGACCTGGCGACCCAGCAGGCCGCGGCAAGCGTTGGCCAGGGCATCCTCATCGCCAGATACACAGCGGCCTTTGGGCAGCATGGCGTGCGCACCGGGCAGGTGCTGCTGACCGCTGACGATCTCATGCGGCGGGCGCACTACCGGAACGCACAGCGGACCCTGGAGCGGCTGCTCGGCCTCGGTGTGCTGCCGGTGGTGAACGAGAACGACACCGTAGCCACCGAAGAGATCCGTTTTGGCGACAACGACCGGCTGGCGGCGCTGGTGGCCCATGTGGTCAGGGCGGACGCCCTCGTTCTGCTATCTGACGTGGACGGCCTTTACGATGGCGACCCCAGAACTCCTGGCGCCCGGAGGATCAGCGACGTGGGCGGACCAGATGACATCGATGGCATAGCGCTGGGCAAGCCCAGCCAGTTCGGTACCGGTGGCATGCTCACCAAGGTCGAGTCCGCGCGCATCGCCGCAAGCGCCGGGATTCCCACCGTAGTCGCCGCCGCCGAACAGGTCCGGTTCGCTCTGGCCGGGGAACCGGTCGGCACCTACTTCGTCCCGGAGCAGCGCCGTCCGGCGGGACGGCAGCTCTGGCTGGCTCATGCAGCCGTCGGCCGGGGACGGCTACGGCTGGATGGCGGCGCCGTGCGAGCCGTCGTTGATAAGCGGGCATCACTTCTGCCCGCCGGGATCATCGGCGTGGAGGGCGATTTCGAGGCCGGTGATCCCGTTGATCTGTGCGACGAAAGCGGCGGGGTCATAGCCCGTGGCCTGGTCAGCTACGACGCCGCCGAAATCCCAGGCCTGATGGGCCGCAGCACCCGCACCTTGGCCGCCGAGCTCGGCGTCGCCTACGAACGCGAGATAGTCCATCGCGACGACCTGGTCGTGCTCTCCCAAGGCCAACCTGGTCCTGCTCTCCTCAGATCAACCTGACTGAGACATGACCGAACAGGCTGAGTAAGCGCCCTCAGACGATGGAGCCGTGATGCGCCCGCTGCTCCTGCTCGACGTCGGCGGGGTGCTCAACCCGTTCGGCGGCCCGTGCCCGCCAGGCTTCACCGCTGAGGCCCAGGACTGGGGCAGCACGCGCGCCGAAGCGACCCTGCTCATCCCGGTCAGCCCCGCGATCGGCCTCACCCGGCAGGCGGTCGACCTGGCCCTCGCCTGGGCCCGGAATCTATGACCGGCCGCCCAAAGATCACCGCATATCAAAGCTTTTCTTTCGGAATGACGACATTTGTTGACAGCCGGAACATAGCGGTCGTATAACGTCGCCAAGGTACTCATCATTGACGCACGGGGAACCGCTTCGGCGGGCGCAGGATGGTGGCGGTGGTGGAGCGAGGTCAGGCACCGGCCGACGGCGGGACTCCTGCGGGCGCCCCCCGGCAGCTTCCGCCCGCTGCCGGGCAGTTCGTCGGCCGCGCCGAGGAACTCAAGGAACTCTCTGAGCTGCTCGACCAGGTCGCCGACTCCGGCGGCACAGCGGTGATCTCGGCGATCGGCGGCACCGCAGGCGTCGGCAAGACCGCTCTGGCGGTCCATTGGGCACACCAGGTAGCGGAGCACTTCCCGGACGGCCAGCTGTACGTCAACCTACGCGGTTTCGATCCATCAGGGCCGCCGGTAGGACCAGAAGACGCGGTCCGGGGCTTCCTCGATGCCCTCGGCATCCCTGCGGAGCGGATCCCGGTCGGCCTCGACGCGCGAACCGGCCTGCTGCGCAGCCTGCTGGCTGGCAGGCGCGTTCTGGTCCTGCTGGACAACGCGCGAGACGCCGGACAGGTGCGCCCGCTGCTCCCAGCCACCCCCGGCTGCCTGACCCTGATCACCAGCAGGAACGAGCTGACCAGCCTCGCCGCGACACACAGCGCTCAGCTCATTTCCCTGGACGTGCTCACCGGTGTCGAGGCGACCGAACTGCTCGAGCGCCGGCTCGGCCGGCAGCGGATCGTGGGGGAGCGGCCGGCGGTCGCCCAGCTCACCAGGCTGTGCGCCAGGCTCCCGCTGGCGCTGACGATCATCTCCGCCCGCGCCGCGGTCCGCCGCAGTCTCCCGCTGACCTCCCTCGTCTCCGAACTGCGAGACACCCACGGCGTGCTCGACGCCCTCACCCCCGACCCGCCCAGCTCCAACCCGCCCACCCTTCACCCGCCCAGCCTCGGCGCGCCCAGCGGCAGATACACGCCAGCCAGCGTCCGGGCCGTGTTTTCCTGGTCCTGCCGGCAGCTTGGCGACCAGGCCGCTCGGATGTTCCGGCTGCTCGGCGCGCATCCCGGTCCGGATATCTCGGTCCCGGCCGCCGCCAGCCTGGCCGGGCTCACAGCCGACCAGGCGGGCCGCCTGCTGGGCGAGCTGGCCAGCGCCAGCCTTCTCGCCGAACACTCCTCCGGCAGGTTCGTCTTCCATGACCTGCTCCGGGCCTATGCCATCGAACAGGCCCGCGGTGACCCCGCCGAGCTGCACGCGGCCCGGCTGCGGTCGCTCGACCACTATCTCCAGACAGGGTTCGCCGCGGCGCTCCTGCTGGAGCCGCACCGGGCCGGGATCAAGCTCAGCCCGCCCCAGCCCGGCGTGCAGACCGAACCACTCGCCACCTACCAGGAGGCCTTGACCTGGTTGGACGCCGAGCTTCAGGTCATGCTCGCGGCCGTCTCCATGGCCGCGGACCACAGCTACGACGTCCATGCCTGGCAGCTGGCCTGGACGATGGCGGACTTCCTCGACTGCCGCGGGCGCTGGCATGACTGGCTGGCCACCCAGCAGATCGCGCTCGACGCTTGCATCAGGCTCGGTGACCTGGTGGGCCAGGGGCACGCCCGGCGCTCGCTGGCCCACGCCTGCAGCGAGCTGGGCCGCTATGACGACACGCGATCACACCTGGCCGAAGCGCTCCGCCTGTACCGGGAGACGGGTGATGTGCTGGGCCGGGCCCGCTGCCACAAAGACATGGCCGCCGTACTGGAACGCCAGTCGAGCTACGGCACAGCGATCGAGCACGCCGAGCACGCGCTCGAACTGTTCCGTGCCGTCAGTTACGCGCCGGGGGAGGCGAACGCGCTCAACGCGATCGGCTGGTGCCATGCGATGGCCGGGCACCACGCCTTCGCGCTCAGCTACTGCCAGCAGGCGATCGATCTGCAGCGTGAGCTGGGAGACAAGCTCTCTGAGGCCGGCACCTGGGACAGCCTGGGCTATGCCCACCATCACCTGGGCCAGTATCCCGACGCCATCGCCTGCTACCGGCGTGCGCTCGAGTTCTGCCAGGAGGTCGGTCACCGCCGCAATCAGGCCGAAGTCCTCGATCACCTGGCCGAAACCCAGCAGGCCTCCGGGGACGCGGCGGCGGCCAGGGAAAGCTGGCGGCAGGCGCTGGCCATCCTGAACGACCTTGATCACCCCGACGCCGACCGCATCCGGGTCAGGCTCACTGCCCCCGTGGATGACCCACCGGCGGATAGCCGAGCATCCCCTGCAGCCGATTGACCTGCCCGAGCAGCGTCAGCGGTATCCGGTCCACCGCGTCCGCGGCGTCTGCGGCGTCCGCCACAACCGTCGCATCGGGAGACGAGGGCCGGACAGCTACGCTGCCAGTGCCCACCGGCGAACCGAGCCGCCGATGCACACCACCGGTCTCCTGCCGCAGGCCGAGGAAGGTGCGCACCCGCTCGGCTTCCGCCTGTCCTCCGGCGAGATCCTCGTACCGGACCCGCTGGCACCGCCCCGGCTCATCGCGTTCCAGCGAGAGGATAGGCCCGGTGCACGCGTGCCAGTAAGCGGCTGCGGTGGCCGCCGGGTTGCCGGGGTGTGCGGCGGCGAACGCGGCAAACGCCGGCCCGCCGAGCGTGCAGGGATGGCTCCGCAGTGCCGAGCCGACGAATCCGGCACAGTCGCGGTAGAAACAAACGATCTTCGTCTCTGGGTAGAGCTGCAGGAACGTGCGCACCGAAACAGCGGGAGCGGTCGAGATCTCGCACCACCGCTGCCTGCCCGCCCGCGACTTGATCACGCTGATCACGCTGCCCGCCATGGCCCGCACGGACGCGGCGGCGAGGGTGGAGAGGGCGCCACCGGAATCCTCCGCCGTCCGCCACGTGCTGGCGGCCTGGGCACACAGCGGTATGACTCCTGATCCCGTCGTGCAGACGACGGTAGAGTCCTCGGCGAGCAGGTTGCCCAGCCGCTCCGCCCCAGAGTGCGCGCAAGTCAGCACGATGATGTGCGACCCAGCCGCCGGTTCGGCCGGAGCAAGCAGGGTCAGCGTGGTTGCGTTGAGCGTCGGCTGATACATCCGCGTCGTCTCCCAGACCAGATCCTTCCGCGATGCCTCCAACTGCATGATCCCGGATAAAGCGCACCGCTGGCTTACTCCCCGCTTTCCGTCAGTTCCTGTACCCCGCAACCCCGTCAGTATCAGAAAGAAATAAAATCTCACCAGGTCAAACCCCATGACAACGTTGACAGCAAAAGACGCCAACGGCAACAGCCAGCCACAAGTACGGGACTACGGACAGCCGCTACGGGACTCCAGCTAAGGACAACCGGGCCCAGAAAGGCGAAACCATCCCGCTACCATGACCGACGTGAACACGACGGACGCGACGGGCAAACACGAACCGGCACAAAACCAGGAACCTCAACGCGACCACAAGCCAGCCCGCGACCACAAGCCAGCCCGTGACCGAGAGCCGGCCCGCGACCGAGAACCGGCCCGCGACCGAGAACCGGCCCGTGACCGAGAGCCAGCCCGCGACCAGGAGGCAGCTCCCCAGCGAGCCCTATCCTTCGGCAGCCAAGCAGCCGCCTATGCCGAGCACCGCCCCGACTATGCACAGGCCGCCGTCCAATGGGCGCTCGCCCCAGTCCTCTCCCGGGAGGCCATTCACGTCCTCGACCTGGGCGCAGGCACCGGCAAGCTCACCGGTGACATCGTCACCCTGGCTGCCACCCGCCCGGCAGGTCAGCTCACCGTCGTCGCCGCCGAACCAGACCCAGCCATGCTGGCCGAGTTCCGCACCCGCATGCCCGAAGTCCAAGCGATGACAGGCACGGCCGAAGCCATCCCGCTGCCCGGCCACTCCGTCGACGCCGTCCTGTGCGGACAGTCTGCCCACTGGTTCGACCTGGACAAGGCCTTGCCGGAGATCGCCAGGGTCCTCACCGACGGCGGCGTCTTCGCCGGCCTGTGGAACATGGACGACGACCGCGTCCCCTGGGTAGCGGGCCTGCTGCGCGAATACAACCCGAGCATGGCGGCCAGCGAGTGGCGGCAGCGCGAGCACAACTGGCTGGCCGGCCACCAGGGCAGCGAGCGCTTCAGCCAAACCGAGCGGGCCGTGTTCGAGCATGGCCAGCAGCGCACCGCGGACTCACTGGTCGCCCTGTTCGCGACCCACTCCAGCCAGATCCTGATGGACTCAGGAACGCGCGCCCAGAACCTGGGCAACATCCGTGATTACCTGGCATCCCGGCCAGAAACGGCTCGCGGAGAGTTCCGCTATCCGATGCTGACCGGGGTGCTCCGTTCGGTGAAAATATAAAAGATCTTGACAAACCTCAGCGGGGCAAACCTGAGGCCTCAGGATTTGACCATAAGGCCTCAGCGGGAGAACCAGCGGCCTCAAGATTTGATCTTTAAGGCCTCAGCAGGCGAACCAGCGGTCTCAGGAGTCGTCGCCGCTATCGCGGCGCCCGCCGCCGAAGAGCCCGCTGAAAATCCGCTCACCGGCTCCGGCGGCCGTCCCGGCGACGCCCCGGACCAGGCCGATGAAAGGGTCCTCGGACCGGCTCCATGACTCCTGGTAGGCGCGCGCCGCCGACTTGACTTCATCGCCGACCGAGGCAGTCCCGTCGTCCTCGCGCCGCGGGTAGTTGCCGGCCAGGATGCGGGCGTAGTCTCCGCTCTCCGCCCAGCGGTCGAGTTCCGCGAACCGTACCACCGCGAACGGGTGCGTAGTGCCCTCGAGCTGCAGCAGCTTGAGCAGCCCCTCCCGGACGTCCGGCACCGCGTCGTACTCGTGCGCCTGCTGGTGGAAGGCGTCCGCGCTCAGCTCGGACATGTGGGCGCCGCCGGCCATCTTCATCAGCGCCCGCCGTGCCGCGTCCACGTCCTGCCCGGCCAGCAGCCCGGCTCGGTCGCAGGACAGCTCGGACTTGCGGTACCACTCCTCCAGGCCCCAGATGATCGCCCGCAGGCCCAGGTAGCCGATCGGCATCCAGGCGATCCGCTGGGCCAGCCGGATCAGGTGGAACAGCATGGTCCGGTAGACCGAGTGCCCGGACAGCACGTGGCCGAGCTCGTGCCCGACGACGAACCTGAGCTCCTCCGGGTCGCACAGGTTGACCAGGCCGGTCGTGATGACGATGAACGGCTTGTCGGCGCCCAGTGCCATCGCGTTGACTATCGGGTCCTGCGTGATGAACAGCTCGGGCACGGTCGGCAGGTCCAGAATGTAGGACCCGTCGCGCAGCGTCTCGTAGATGTATGCGAACTGGTTCTCGTCGGCCCGCACGCTGCTGGCCAGGAACATCAGCCGCAGGCTGCGGTCGTTGAACAGCCCGGACAGACGGCGGAGCAGCACGTCGAAGCCGGTGAGCTTACGCAGCGCGACGAGGGCCGAACGGTCCGCGGGGTGCTCGTAGGCGCGGGAACTGATACCGGGCAGGCGTACCCGGGAACGATCCGGCACTGAGGTCATAGGAGGAATGTTAGTCCAGGTGTGTTATTAAACGCGACACATCGCGATGGCCAGCTCCGCGAACGGGCCTTCGACGGGAACGGAACGGGACCTTCGATAGCAAGATCACTGAGCGGTCTTGAATAATACTCCCGATGACTGACTCCGCCGTGACCCCCGTCACCCCCAGCCGGACCATGTTCGAGCCGGAAGCCGAGACCATGCCAGCCGGCCAGCGAGCCGGGCTGCAGGGCGAGCGGCTGCGCGCCCTGGTGGACCGGCTGCTCGCCGCCGCCGGACCGCAAGCCGCCCTGCTCCGGCAGGCGAACGTGACCAGCGGCGACGGGCTCTCCCTGGCGGACCTTCCCCGGCTGCCGATGACGGCCAAGCAGGATCTGTGGGACGCCTATCCGTTCGGCATGGTGACCGTGCCGATGGACGAGGTGGCCGCCGTGCACGGATCCAGCGGCACCGGCGGGCGGCCGACGCTTGTCGCCTACACGAAAGGCGACCTCAAGCTGTGGGCCCGGATGTGCGCGCGGTCGCTGGGCTGCGCGGGCGCCACCGCCGCCAGCATCGTGCACAACGCCTACGGCTACGGGCTGTTCACCGGCGGCCTCGGCATCCACCAGGGCGCGATCGAACTCGGCGCCACCGTCGTCCCAGTGTCAGGCGGCATGACCTCGCGCCAGGTCACCCTGGTCAGCGACCTGCGCCCCGACATCCTGACCTGCACGCCGTCCTACGCGCTGCGGCTCGGTGAGGGTCTGGCCGCCGCCCAGCAGGGGAACAGCCTGCGGGCAGGCCTGTTCGGTGCCGAGCCCTGGACCGACGAGCTGCGCGTCCACATCGAGGAACTGCTCGGCCTGCGCGCGCTGGACATCTACGGTCTGTCCGAGGTGATCGGCCCGGGCGTGGCCGCCGAATGCTACGAGGCGGCCGACGGCCTGCACGTGAACGAGGACCACTTCATCGTCGAGGCGATCGACCCGGCCAGCGGCGAGCCGGTCCCGGACGGCGTCCCTGGCGAGCTGGTGTTCACCACCGTCACCAAGCAGGCGCTCCCGCTGCTGCGCTACCGCACCGGCGACGTCGCCTCGCTGAACCGCGAGCCCTGCCGCTGTGGCCGGACCCTGGCCCGGATGAGCAAGGTGATCGGCCGCCGCGACGACATGCTCGTCCTGTCCGGCGTCAACGTGTACCCGAGTGAGGTCGAGCGGGTGCTGCTCGCCGAGCCGGATTTGGCGCCCGATTACCTTCTCGTTGTCGACAAGCGCGCCGTCCCGAGCCGCCTTATTTGCTGTTGTGAGAAAAGAAAAATTGGTGCCAGCCACTCGCCCGAAGCGATCGGGCAACGCCTCCGGGACGCCCTGGGGGTACGCGTCCGGCTCGAGATCCTGCCGCCGGGGACGGTGCCGAGGACCGAGGTGGGCAAGGCGGTACGGGTGGTGACCTGGGACAGCGGCGAGCCGCCGCTGCCTGGCCTGTAGCGGCCGACGCTAGTCTCCTCTCATGACAGCAGCGGGTGCCAGGATCGGCGTGATGGGCGGCACGTTCGATCCCATCCACCATGGTCACCTGGTCGCGGCGAGCGAGGTCGCGCACGCGTTCTCGCTGGATGAGGTGGTGTTCGTGCCGACCGGCCAGCCGGAGGACAAGAAGAACGCCTCGGCCGCCGAGGACAGGTACCTGATGACGGTGATCGCCACCGCGTCCAACCCCAGGTTCTCGGTGAGCCGGGTGGACATCGACCGGCCGGGCCTGACCTACACCATCGACACCCTGCGCGACCTGCGGGCCACCCATGACCCGGCCGACCAGCTCTTCTTCATCACCGGCGCGGACGCGCTGGCCAGGATCATGTCCTGGCGCGATGTAGACGAACTTTTCACCCTGGCGCATTTCGTAGGCTGTACTCGTCCCGGGCACCGGCTGACCGTGGCCGGCCTGCCGGACGGGAAGGTGAGCCTGATCGAGATACCCGCGCTGACCATCTCGTCCACCGCGTGCCGCGCCCGGGTCGCCAAGGGCAAGCCAATCTGGTATCTCGTTCCCGATGGCATCGTGCAGTACATCGCCAAGCGAGGTCTGTATGCCAGCCGGACACCAGAACATGAGAGCCTAGAGCGGTAACCCAACCTATGGAGGACGAGCAGCACACGTGACAGCATCCGAACGGGCCGTCGAGCTTATCGAGATCGCCGCCGTCGCCGCGGCAGACAAGCTCGCCACCGGCATCATCGCTTACGACGTGAGTGAGCAGCTCGTCATCACCGACGCGTTTCTGCTCTGCTCGGCTGGCAACGACCGTCAGGTCCGGGCGATCGTCGACGAGATCGAGGCCAAGCTGCGGCTGGCCGGAGCCAGGCCCGCCCGCCGTGAGGGCGAGCGTGAGGGCCGCTGGGTCCTGCTCGACTACATCGACGTCGTGATCCACATCCAGCATTCCGACGAGCGCTCCTTCTACATGCTCGAACGGCTGTGGAAGGACTGCCCGGTGATCCCGTTGCCCGAGCCCGCCACCACATCCGGTGGCCAGGGACCGGCGCCAGGCAGCGGAGAGCTGCGCTGAGCGCCGGGCCGGCCGGGCGGCCGGCGTCGGCCGCGTCCATCCGGCTGGTGCTGTGGCGGCACGGCCAGACCGTGTGGAATGCCGAGCACCGCTTCCAGGGCCAGAGCGACATCGACCTGGACGAGATCGGCGTGGCCCAGGCGGAGCGGGCAGCCAGGCTGCTCGCTGCGCTGCGGCCAGACGTGATCGTCTCCTCCGACCTGCGCCGGGCGGCGGGGACTGCTGCCCCGCTGGCCAGGCTCACCGGCCTGGAGGTCAGCTACGACAAGGACCTGCGGGAGCGCTACGGCGGGGTCTGGGAAGGTCTCACCGACAAGGACATCCGGGAGCGGTACCCGGCGGCGCACGCCGCCTGGACACCGCCGGACGGTGAGGCGACCGCGGCCGTCGCGCAGCGGGCCGGCGCCGCACTGGAGCGGGTCGCCGAGGCCGCGCCGCCGGGCACGCTGGTGGTCGTGGTCAGCCATGGCGCCGCGATCAGGCTCGGCACCGCGCACCTGCTCGGCCTGCCCCAGGAGCTCTGGTCGGTCCTCGGCCCGCTGGCCAACTGCTCCTGGTCGGTGGTGGAGCGCCGCCGGGAACGCTGGCGCCTGCTCGAGCACAACGCGGGCACCCTCCCCGAGCCCGCCCTCGGCGACGATCGGTAGACACATGGGTTCGAGATCGTATGTGGTCACCGGTGCCTCCACCGGGATCGGCCGGGCCTGCGTCGATCTGCTCGTGCGCGGCGGCGCGCACGTGTGGGCGTCCGTGCGAGCCGATAAGGACGCCGAAACGCTCAGCCGGGACCACGGCGGCAAGGTGACCGTGCTGCGCATGGACCTGACCGACGCCGAGTCAATCCGCTCGGCCGGTGACCAGGTGAGCGCGGCGGGGCCGCTGCACGGCCTGGTCAACAACGCCGGCGTCGCGCTGGCCGCCCCGCTGGAGCACATCCCGGTCGAGGTGTTCCGCCGTCAGATCGAGGTCAACCTGGTCGGCCAGCTCGCGGTCACCCAGGCGATGCTGCCCGCCCTGCGCAAGACCCGCGAGCAGGGCGGCGACGCGCGGATCGTGATGATCGGCTCGATCGGCGGCCGGATCGCGGCGCCGATGCTCGGTGCCTACCATGCCTCGAAGTTCGGCCTGGTCGGCCTCGCCGACACGCTGCGCGCCGAGCTCACCCCCTCGGGAATCAAGGTGATCCTGATCGAGCCCGGCGCCATCGCAACGCCGATCTGGAACAGGGGCGCGCAAGCCGCGGACGACCTGCTGGCGCAGGCCGGGCCCGAGCTTGTCCAGCGTTATTCGGCGCAGATCGAGGGCGCCCGCAAGAACGCCGCCCGCTCGGCCAAACGCGGCCTGCCACCGCCCCGTGCGGCCGCGGCCGTCGTCAAGGCCCTCACCGCGGCCAACCCCAGGCCGCGCTACCTGGTCGGCCCGGACGCCCACGCCGCCGCCGTGGTCGCCCAGCTCCCGCACCGTCTTCGCTACCGGCTCACCGCCGCCCGCTCATAGGGTCCGGGTTCGTCCAGCGGCCACTGCGCGATGGAGTCCGGGCCGCCCCTGTTCACCCGGCTGATGCCGTCGCCGCGTCTGATGACGTCGACGGTCACGACGTGGGAGCGCAGCACGTCACAGCTCACCCGGACGTCGGCGGCCCAGCATGCGGCCCGCAGGATCGCTCGCGCGCGATAGACCTCTTCGGCGGTCGTGCCCGCAGGGCACCACAGCACCACCCGCTCGCCAAACTCCTCGCAGGTGACCTTGATAACCAGCGGATGCCACCCGCTGCGATTGTGAATCCGCGCCCGGGTCAGCCCCACCCGGACACGATGCGGGGTGATAACGTGCCAGCCGCAGTAGGTCAGCCAGGGCGGCCATGGCGGTGAGCATACGCCGAGCATGGCGGACAAGACGACGGTTCCCCAGGCCAGGCCGAGCGTGCGCAGGACGATCGTGGCGACGAACCCCAGCCCAGCCGCCAGAATCAGTTCGTACCGCCATCGCCAGATATGAATGGGAAGGCAGGCGCGCCGGTCCGGAGTGGTCGCCTTGTTCAGCGCCCACAACAGCCGCTCGTCCCGGTTGCGCCGGATGACCGGCCCTGCTCCTTTCAGGCTGAGGGCAACCCACGTCCGCCGGCGGAGGCTCAGCAGCGGGGGGCGATTGGCAGAGGCTGGCCGGTCGCGACGCTCGGTAACCTGCTGGCTGCGCCCGGGAACGCGCGGGCCGCCCGGCGCCAGCGGTCGCCCGCCCAGCCCGGCTACCCGGTCGGCCGACCCGTGCATGACCCCGTCCCGGACTCGTTTTCCCTGGTGAGAGTCTTGTTTCCGCCGTCAAGACTGGTAGGGTAAATCAACGCACCGTGCCTTTCGCTTGGTTAGAGCCATGGGATAAGTGCACTCAGCTAGGTCGATGTGACAGCATCGGCCTAGCTTTGTTTAGGTGGCGGAGGGTGCCTGCCGCGCCCACCCGTGCGCGGCTCAGCTGCCCGGCCCGCGATTTGACATGCGAGCCGTGGACTGCCGTTCAAAGATCGCCTCCCCTCTGCGCCGGCCCCCCGTGGACCTGCGGTTCCCTATGGCGGCATTCCGGCCGCCTCCACGCCACACTGGGCGGTAGCTTGAGGATCATCAGCGGTTCTGCTTCAATGTTGCCTTTGGCAAGCTCGATTGGCAAGTGCCA
>DASXMU010000080.1:0-7649 GCA_036495485.1 Streptosporangiaceae bacterium | reverse complement strand
GGCTCGTCGTCCCGACGGCCATGCAGGTCGTCGCCGACGCGCAGGAGACGGCGGACAGGACGCTGCGGTGCGAGCCGGACGGGTTGGGCGTGGGCTGGATCGCCCAGGCATGACCGTCCCAGCGCTCGGCCAGCGGGTGGCTGACCACGGTCCTGGCGAAGGAACCGACCGCCGTGCACCGGGCCGCCGCGGTGCAGGACACCGCGCTCAGCTCGGTCTGGCCCGCGCCCGCGGGGCTCTTGACCGGCTGGACGGCCCAGCTGCTGCCGTTCCAGCGCTCGGCGATCGGGGTGGAGAACCCGCTGCCCACGGCCAGGCAGCTCCGGGCCGACGCGCATGAGACGCCGCTGAGCGACGAGTTCCAGGTCGCACCCGGCCTGCGCAGCCCGGCCTGGTACGCCCACGTGCTGCCGTTCCACTCCTCGGCCAGCGCGTGGCTGCGGATACCGTGCCTGCTGTAGAAGAAGCGCCCGACCGACATGCAGCCGGTCTTTGACCAGCACGAGACCCCGTTCAGGGCGGCCCTGGTGGCGTTGGACGGCACGGGGACCGGCTGGATGGTCCAGGCCGTGCCGGCGCTCGCTACGCCGGAACTGCCCGCCGCGAGCGTCACCGCGGCGGCCAGGCCTGCTAAGAGTCGCTTCATGTGAGTCCTTTCCCTGCGGGATGCGGGTCTCGGAGCGCGGGGCTGCTACTCGCGCTCGGCCACGGCCTGCTCGTGGAACCCGGACTTGCGGTAGTTGCCCACCGCGGCGCAGTTGCGCGCGAACACGCAGGACACGCCGGACAGGTCGATGTGCGAGGCCGGGTGCGTGGTCTGCACCTGCCGCCAGGTGGTGCCGTTCCAGTACTCGGCCAGCGCTCCCCTGGCGTACAGTCCGACCGCGGTGCAGCTCATGGGACTGGCGCACGACACCGAATGCAGGACGTCCTGCCCGCCGGATGGCACCGGGGTGGCCTGGATCGTCCACGAGGCGCCGTCCCAGTGCTCGGCCAGCGCCGCGCTGCCGTCGCCGCCGATGTCGCCGCCGACCGCAATGCAGCTGTCCGCGGCGGCGCAGTCGATGCTGACGAGCGATTCGGTCTGCGAGCCGGCCGGGCCGGGCAGCGCCTGAGGCGTCCATGAGCTGCCGTTCCAGTATTCGGCCAGCGCGTGCTCGCCCGCTGCGGTGGTGTTGTACTCCCCGACGGCGACGCACTGGTTCGCCGCGGCGCAGAAGATCCCGTTGAGGTCGGCCAGATCCGCGCCGGCCGGGCCGGGCGCCGGCTGAAGCGTCCAGGTACTGCCGTCCCAGTGCTCGGCCAGCACGACCGTCGTCCCCGAGCCGGGATCGTAGCCCCCGACCGCGGTGCAGCTTACGGCGCTAACGCAGAAGATGCCGTCCAGCTCGCTGAACCCGCTGCCTAGCGGCGGGGACGGCTGGAACGCCCAGGTGCTGCCGTTCCAGCGCTCGATCAGCACACCCCCCAGTCCGCGCCCGATTGTCCCGACCGCGATGCAGTCCCTCGCCGACAGGCAGGTGATCCCGTTGAGCGACGAGTTCCAGGTGCTGCCCGGCTTGGCCAGGTGCTGGACCGACCAGGCGCTGCCGTTCCAGGACTCGGCCAGGGCGTGAGCCTTGCGCAGCGCACGCGCGTAGGTGTACTCCCCGACTGCGACGCAGAAGGCCGTCGATACGCACGAGACGTCGGAGAGCGCGGCCTCCTGGCCCGCGTTGGCCGGCAGCGGGACGGGCTCGCTCGCCCACACCTGGCCGGCCGACGCCACGCCCGGGAATGACAGTGCTACCAGGGTCAGGGCCGCCAGGGTCAGGCCGACGGTGGCGAGGCTGGCCATCGCTCGTTTCATTTTCCCCTCCGATCGGGGCCGGGCGGGGAAACCGGGTGTCTACCCAGCAGGACGCGCCAGGCGCGGGGAAGGTTTACCGCTCGGTGCCGGGAAGATCAGCCGGAGTGGCCGGGAGTGGCCTGGAACCGTTCGGGAAAATTAATGCGGGAACACCGCGGCGGGAGCGGGGGCGGGGCCGGGGGCGGGGGCGATGGTTTCCTGGCGGGCGAACTGCGTGTGGTACAGCTCGGCGTACAGGCCGCCGGCCGCGAGCAGCTCGTCGTGGGTGCCGCGCTCGCGGACCCGGCCGTCGTCGATGACCAGGATCTGGTCGGCCTGCCTGATCGTGGACAGCCGGTGCGCGATCACCAGCGATGTCCGGCCTGCCAGGGCGGTCGCCAGCGCCCGCTGCACGGCGGCCTCCGACTCGGAGTCCAGGTGCGCGGTGGCCTCGTCGAGAACCACCACGGACGGGGCCTTGAGCAACAGCCTGGCCAGCGCGACCCGCTGCTTCTCGCCGCCCGACAACCGGTAGCCGCGGTCGCCGACCACCGTGTCGAGCCCGTCAGGGAGTTCCGAGATCAGCTCCCAGATCTGGGCCGCCTGGCAGGCCAGGATGAGTTCGCGTTCGGATGCCTCAGGCCGGGCGTAGGCGAGGTTGGTGCGGATCGTGTCATGGAACAGGTGCGCGTCCTGGGTGACGACCCCGACGGCCGCGTGCAGCGATTCCAGGGTGAGGTTGCGGACGTCGTACCCGCCGAGCCGGACGGTTCCGTCGTTGGGGTCGTACAGCCGGGACACCAGGTGCGTGATCGTGGTCTTGCCCGCCCCCGACGGGCCGACCAGGGCGGTGAGCTTACCGGGGGCGGCCCTGAAGCTGACGTCGTGCAGGACGCCGGGCGAGCCGTTGGCACGTTCGGCCGATGGCAGTGCGATCGACTCGAGCGACGCCAGCGAGACCTCGCTGGCCAGCGGGTAACGGAACGACACGTGCTCGAACTCGATGTCCGGCGCGGAACTGCTCCCCCGGACGGATGGCTGCTGAGCCTGGCGGTTGCCGACCGCGGAGCCGTTTGCGGCCGGGGCGGAGCCAACGGCGGGCAGCGTCACCGCGTCCGGCTTCTCGTCGATCAGCGGCTTGAGGTCGAGTATCTCGAACACGCGGTCAAAGCTGACCAGCGCGGTCATCACCGTCACCTGCACGTTGGACAGCGACATGATCGGGGCGTAGACCCGGGTGAGCAGGGCGGTCAGTGCGACCAGGGTGCCGATCTGGAAGGTGTGGTCGACGACCAGGCTGCCGCCGACCCCGTAGATCATCGCCGTGGCCGTCGAGGCGAGCAGGGTCAGCGAGATGAACAGTATCCCGCCGTACAGCGAGGTGACCACGCCGATGTCCCGCACCCGCCCGGCCCGGTTGCCGAACAGCGCCGCCTCCTCCGCCGGGCGCCCGTACAGCTTGGCGAGCATGGCGCCGGCCACGTTGAACCGCTCGGTCATCGTCGAGCCCATCTCGGCATCGAGCTGCATGGACTCCCTGGTGAGCCGCTGCAGCCTGCGCCCGATCAGCTTGGCCGGCAGGATGAACAGCGGCAGCATGACCAGGGCGATGACGGTGACCAGCCAGGACAGGTAGAACATCGTGACGAGCACGAGGATCAGCTGGACGATGCTGGACAGCACCGACGACAGCACGCTGGTGACCGCCTGCTGGGCGCCGATCACGTCGCCGTTCAGCCTGCTGACCAGCGAGCCGGTCTGCGCCCGGGTGAAGAACGCGATCGGCTGGCGCTGGACGTGGCTGAACACCTCGGTGCGCAGGTCGTAGATCAGGCCCTCGCCGATCCGGGAGGAATACCAGCGCGAGGCGAAGCCGAGAAAGGCGTCGAACACCGCGATGCCCGCGGTGGCGCCGGCCAGCTCACCGACGACCGCGGTGTTGCCGCGCAGGATGCCGTCGTCGATGATCATCCTGAACAGCAGCGGGTAGGCAACTGTCACCGCCGCGTCCAGCACGGTGACGAGAAGGAACGCCGTGAGCATCCACCGGTACGGCTTGGCGTAGGTGACGATCCTGCGCACGGTGCCCGGCTTGATCCGCTGTTTGGTTATCGAGGGATCGCGGGAGAACCCACGCATCATCAGCCAGGGGCTGGCGCCACCGCCATACATACCGGGGAAAACCTCCGCGGGTTCAGTGTCGTTCCCGTATCAGCCAACAGCGAACCGCGGCACGGGCCGAACCTTTCGGCTACCGCGGACCACCGGCAGCCAGCCGGGCTCCTGCCGCTTACGATGTCATGTTCCGCGGCAAGTGCCGCGTTGAGACTTATTCAGAACCACACCAGCGAGCTTGCCAGCAGGTCTGTGAGCCGTGGTTTCAAGTCTGCCACCAGGAGTTCTGAATAAGCCTCATTTAGCCCGTGGTCCAGCCCAAGGTCCGATGGAGGGCCGGCTTAGGTCCTAAGCCCTGGGCCCAGCCGCTCGCAGGGCCCGTGCCTAGCCGGACTTTTCGCGCTGCAGCTCCGCCTGCATCCGGGCCTCGGCGGCCGCCTGCTGCCCGAGCGTGTTCGAGGGCGCGAGGCTGAGCAGCCTCTTGGTCGCCCTGGCGGTGGCGGGATCGATGGCCAGCAGCGCCGCGGTCAGATCGGCCACGGCGGCGTCGAGATCGGCGGCCGGCACCACGATTTCGGCCAGCCCGAGATCGCGGGCTTCGCGCGCTTCAATCGTCCGGGCGGTGAGGCATACCTCAAGCGCCCGGGGCAGGCCGACGAGGTCGACCAGGGGCTTGGTGCCGGTCAGATCCGGAACCAGGCCGAGTGCGGGCTCCTTCATGCAGACCTTGGCATCGTCGGCGAACACGCGCAGGTCACAGGAGAGTGCGAGCTGGAAGCCGGCGCCGATAGCGTGCCCGCGAACGGCGGCTATGGAGACGATTCTGGGATCGCGCAGCCAGGTGAAGCCGGCTTGCACGCCGGCGATCCAGGCCGGGAAGCCCTCGCTGCGCAGATCCGGCAGCGGTTCCTCGCCCGGCACACCCTCCGCGGTGAACAGCCGCAGGTCGATACCTGCCGAGAAGGACTCGCCCTCGCCCTTGACCACTACCACGCGCACCTGCGGAGGGAGTTCGCTGCCAATCGCCGCCAGCCCCCGCCACATGCTCGGGGTCATCGCGTTTCGACGGCGGGGGCGGATCAGCGTTATGGTCGCGACCGGGCCGGCCGCAACTGCCTGTGTTCCTCTGGTTTGCTGCGTGCTGCTGGCTGCGTCACTGAATTGTTCCTGGTTGCTGATGTCCAGCCGGAGGCCAGCCAATTCCAGGTAAGCCGGATCTAGCGCCACGGGATCATCCGGCTGACTGGTGGCGGGTAGCCAGTCCCCGGCCGGCAGGCGTTCAGCGCCTGGCCTTGGCCTTGCCGCGGGTCGCGCCGCCGCGGCCACGCAGGGACACACCGGTTTCGCTCAGAATCCGGTGCACGAAGCCGTACGACCTGCCGGTTGCTGCTGCGAGGGAGCGGATGCTCTCCCCCGCGTCGTACCTTTTCTTGAGATCAGCCGCGAGCTTGATGCGGTCAGCACCGGTCACCCGGGTGCCTTTTTTGAGGGTCTCGGTCACACGTACCTCCCGTGATAAGTAGTGATCGCTGCGTCACCATCTCTCGCCATGATCACTCATCAAAGCTAGATCGGCTACCCACATCCGGGCAAATGATCAGTCTTTTTCTCTGCTGCTGAGTTCATGCGAGTTATCACTCGGTGCAGTTTTCCAGACCCGGCCATAAGCTCAGTCAGGCAGCGTGTTTGCCAGCTGTTTAGGCCAGCGCCACCAGTTCGGAAAGGTCATCACTCCAGGCGTCCTCCACGCCGTCGGGAAGCAGCACCACCCGTTCCGGCTGCAGCGCCTCGACGGCACCCTCGTCGTGGGTGACGAGCACGATGGCCCCACGGTAGGCACGCAGCGCCGCCAGGATCTCCGCCCGGCTCGCCGGGTCGAGGTTGTTGGTGGGCTCGTCGAGCAGCAGCACGTTCGCGCCCGATACCACGAGGATGGCCAGGGCGAGCCTGGTCTTCTCGCCGCCAGACAGGACCCTGGCCAGCTTCTCGACGTCGTCCCCTGGAAACAGGAACGAGCCGAGGATGCGCCGGTGCTCGGCATCGGTGAGCGAGGGGGCGGCCGACCGCATGTTCTCCAGGACCGTCTGCTCCACATCGAGCGTCTCGTGCTCCTGGGCGTAGTAGCCGAGCCTGAGCCCGTGGCCAGGCCGGACCGCACCAGCATCCGGGATGTCGATCCCGGCCAGCAGCCGCAGCAGCGTGGTCTTGCCCGCGCCGTTGAGGCCGAGCACCACCACCCGGCTGCCGGCGTCCACGGCCAGATCCACGCCCGCGAAAACCTCGAGCGAGCCGTAGGACTTGGTCAGCCCGGCCGCTGTCAGCGGGGTGCGCCCGCACGGGGCCGGCACCGGGAAGCGCAGCTTGGCCACCTTGTCGGCGCGCTGCTCGGCGGGCAGCACGGACAGCAGGCGCTCGGCCCGCCGCGCCATGACCTTGGCCGCGGTGGCTTTCGACGCCTTGGCGCCCAGCTTGGCCGCCTGAAGCTGCAGCGCGGCCGCCTTGCGCTCGTTGGTCGCCCGCTCCCGCTTGCGCCTGGCCTCGTCGGTCTCCCGCTGGGCCAGGTAGGCCCGCCAGCCCAGGTTGTACTGGTCGATGACGCAACGCTGCGCGTCCAGGTAGAACACCTTGTTGACCACGACGTCGATGAGGCCGACATCGTGGCTGATCACCACCAGCCCGCCGCGGAACGTCTTGAGGTGATCGCGCAGCCAGGCAACCGAGTCGGCGTCCAGGTGGTTGGTCGGCTCGTCCAGCAGCAGCGTGCCGGCGCCACCGAACAGAATCCTGGCCAGCTCCACCCGCCTGCGCTGCCCGCCGGACAGGGTGCGCAGCGGCTGGGCCAGCACCCGGCCCGGCAGGCCGAGGCTGGCGGCCAGCGAGGCTGCCTCGGCCTGCGCGGCGTACCCGCCGAGCACGGTCAGCCGCTCTTCCAGGTTCCCGTACCTGCGCACGGCGGCGTCCCGCTTGCCGGGATCAGCCGCGGCCATCTGCTCCTCGGCGGCGCGCATCGCGCTGAGCAGCTGGTCGAGCCCGCGCGAGGACAGCACCCTGTCCATGGCGAGCACGTCCAGGTCGCCGGTGCGTGGATCCTGCGGCAGATAGCCGACGGTGCCGGACCGCTGGACCCTGCCCATGGCCGGCTGTGCCTCACCGGCCAGCACCCGGGCCAGTGTCGTCTTGCCCGCGCCGTTCCGGCCGACCAGGCCGATCCGGTCGCCCGGCGCGATCTGGAAGCTCGCCTCCTGCAGCAGGAGGCGCGCGCCAGCACGCAGCTCAAGGTCTTTCGCGGTGATCATTGGACTGCCACTCCAGAATGGGATGTATCGGACAAATCGGACCTCGTGGGGCGCACGGCTCCCAGCACAAGGCCGGCCCGTCACACCATGAGTGGCAACATGGCGCCGATTATACGTGACCGCCCTTCCAGCCCTCCGCCCATTCCGGTCGCGGTACGGGCGCGCCATCAGGCCGCCCGCCCTACCTGGCCAAGGCGGTCACTGGCCCATCGACACCACTGGGTGGTGGTCGGTGGCCCATCGACACCACTGGGTGGTGGTCGGTGGCCTGTTATTTGCCACGAGCATGGGACCACGTTCTGAGGGTTTTTGCCACGGTCATGGGACCACCCCGGTTGCCAGTTGATGGACCACCCCTGCTTCACTTGCCCGGTTTCGACCGTTCTGCGAGAGATGGCAGGGATGGCGTT
>DASXMU010000079.1:0-31411 GCA_036495485.1 Streptosporangiaceae bacterium | reverse complement strand
TGGCCGCTGCCGTCCCGCTGGCCAAGCGGATGGGGCACCGGCTGGTCGGCTCGCTGGCGCTGGCCCGCAGCCTGGACTGCGAGATCGATGGCGCCCTGCCCGAGGCGCTGGCGGAGCTGACCGCCGGCTTCGGTGACAACTCCGAAGAGCTCGAAGAGATCGAAGACCTGCTCGCCGACGCCGTCCGCCTCGCTGCCGAGCTGGGCGACCTGGACACGGCGCGGACTATGGCGGGCCATGCCGCCGCGCTCGCGGCCGGCTCGGAGGTCCCGCACCGGCAGGCCAACGCGCTGTATTGCCGCAGCCTGCTGGACAACGACGCGGCCAGCCTGCTCACCGCCGCCGACCTGTACGACCAGGCCGGCCGCCCGCTGCTGAGGGCGAAGGCGCTAGAGGCGGCGGCCGGGTACTTCGTCCGGGCCGGCGACCGCGACCAGGCTCGGCATGCGTTCACCCGGGCCGTGGAGGTTTACGCTTCCATGGGCGCCGCCGTGGACGTGGCCCGGATGCGGACCAAGTTCCGCGCGCACGGCATCCGCCGCGGCCCGCACTCCAAGCACCGGCACGCGGTCAGCGGCTGGGACAGCCTCACCCCAACCGAGACCAAGATCGCCGCGTTCGTGGAAGAAGGCCTGTCCAACCCGGAGATCGCGGCCCGGTTGCTGCTGTCCCGCCGGACCGTCGCGACCCACGTCTCCCACATCCTGAAGAAGCTCGGGGTCAATTCGCGGACGGACATCGCCCGCGAGTCAGCGTTGCGCACCGTCGCGATGAGATAGCGCCCGGCGCGTTATGACCGCGCGGGACGCTGGAACGATCAGGGCGCTGGAATCACGAGAACAACGTGGGTCCGGTGATTCACCGGGGGCTGGTCCGGTGAATCACCGGGGTCTCTATCGCCTGACCTGACCCACGTGTGAACGCCTCGCGGGCCGTATCTGCCGCAGGCGCGGCGAACATTCGCCGCTCTCACCGGACGCGGACTCGAACGCGAGCGTGAAATAAACAGCCTTGCCGGTGGGCGTACGGTAACAACCCCACTCCGATGACAAGCTGTTGACGAGCATCAGGCCCCGGCCGGTCTCGGCCTCGGCCGGAGCGTCCTCCGGGACCGGCAGGGCGCACGACGAGTCGTGCACATCGACCCGCAACTGGCCGCGGGAGCAACTGATGGCGAGCATGATCGTCTCGCCCACCTCGTGCGTGATTGCATTGGTCACCAGTTCGCTGGTCAGCAAAATGGCAACATCGGGATCGACAGGGACATCCCAGGTGCAGATTGCCGCGCGGACCTGGCCACGGGCTTGAGCAGGTGCGGCCGGCCCCGCGATCAGCGGGACGCGATGCCTGTGTAGGACGATCGGACGGGTCGGCGCCATCGTATTCATCTGATTCCTTAGCGGGCCGGTTTGAGCTGCTCCAGGAGAGCGCTATCACTCTGCGCGATTGGGCCCCTGGGGAGATCCGGGCAAACTGCCTGAGTCCGTAGTGCCGCTTGCACTCGCAATTCTGCTGCAACTTTCACTGAGAGACATCGGTCAGCTGACCGATTTTGGACGGTGGCCAATCGAGCCCCACCAGTCCCGCCAGTGCTCTCCATCCCATCGGGCACCTTAAGATTCATGATTTCTTGAGAAAGAAAGATCGCCGAACGGTCCCCATGCGGGCCCAGCGGACACCGCACCTTCCACGGGGCACCCTGGCCCACCTCAGTACCCGCAGAGCGTTCGCTATACCCCGCTCTCAGAGGACCGCCACTGCACCGACCCAGCGGCCTCTGGGCCAGCACTCCACCCACCAAGCTCCACACCGACCCAGCAACCCATCCCCCCACACTCACGCCTACTCGGCAACCTCTCTCCCTCACACCATCCTCACAACCACCAAACAACTCAGATCCACCTACACCATCACCGAGTGCACCGAAGCTCTCACAGCCCGTCTGAACCACCGTTGCACCTCCCTTCGAAGATCGGTCAGCTGACGGATGTCTTGCATTGCAACTTGCGTGAGACTTGTCTCTGCAAGCACCGGCACGCTCTCGCCTGCGGCTTGACCAGGCCTCGGGGCCGCAGGCGAGCGTGCCGGCGTTTGGTTAACCGGCGGCGACAACGGAAGGCGGGGTCCTTTGGACGTTGCCCGGATCCGGCGGAGCCTCCCCCCCATCCCCGTGCACACTGACTGTTTGCCGCCGTCCTGCTGCCCAGGCACGGCACAGTGCGGCCACCTGACCGGCGCGCTCGGAAAGATCATCGTCGCGGCTCGCCGTTCTCGGAACGGTGAGCGCCGGGTGCCGGTAGAAGTTCGGGGTCTGGTCGAAATCCTGGTAGTACCGGTGGAAGACCGGGGTCGCCGAGGATGCGGCCGGCGGCACGACCCACGACCAGTCAGCGGGACATGCCCGGCCATGCTTTTCCTCCCGTGCTATGTGCTGAAGGAAGCGAACCGACTCGGTGTGGTGGTCGGTGACCGTGACACCCGCAGCGGCGAACGAATGCAGCACCGCGACGTTGAGCTCGGTCAGCGCCTTGTCTTTCCACAGGTTGCGGTCATTGGCGATCGACAGGCCCATGTGCTCGGCGATCACTGGCAGCTGGGCATAGCGGTCGTTGTCACCGAGGTTGCGCGACCCGATCTCGGTGCACATGTACCAGCCGTTGAACGGTGCGGCCGGGTAACAGACACCACCGATTTCGAGGTACATGTCGCTGATCACCGGTACGGCATGCCAGCGCAGCCCGAGCTCCCCGAACCAGCCGAACTCCGGGTGCTCGATGGCCACCTCGAGGATCGCACCAGCGGGCAGTTCATGCATCGTGACGGGCCCGCCCGGCTCTTGCACGAGCAGCGGAAGGATGTCGAACCGGTCTGCTGGCTGACGGCCTGGCCAGCCGAGATCGCGGGCAAGCTGGGTGAGATCGGTATTCGCCGGATCCCCGGTGACCGTGCCGTCGGCGTTCTGGTAGCCCGCATACCGGATGAGCTGAGAGCTGAGAATCCGTGGCCCCGGCCGGCCTGGCCCATCCGGCGCGAACACGGTGATCATCGGCCGGAGCCGTCCACCGTTGGTCGCCTCGCACAGGTGCGCGGCCGACTCAGCGGCGATGTCCGGCGCGGCGGTGATCTCGCGGCGGTCACGCACCCGCAGGCTGTGCCAGTACAACCGCCCGATGCAGCGCGCACTGTTCCGCCAGGCCACCCGCGCGCCAAAGGTCAGCTCGGCGGGAGTGTGCCAGTACGTGCCCGACGCCTCGATCTCCCGGCGGATGTGCCAGAGCCGCCGGTCGGGCGATCCCAGCCGGTTCTCCGTATAGAACAGCGTGATGAATCGCTCGGCGCTGACCAGCAGGCTGTCGAGCAGCGACGGCCCACTGTCCCCCAGCGGCCAGCCGGCCGGGACCGGGACCGAGGCCAGGTCAGCGACGGGGCGGACCCTGTGAGCGGCGGAACCGGCCTGGGCTTCGCCCACCGCGACCGGACAGGCCAGCAAAGCCGGGTGCGCTTCGCCCGCTTCGACCGGGCAGGCGGGCAACGACGGGAACGCCAACGACTCCACGCCCGGCTCCAAACTGCGGACGCGCGGCGATTCGCCGGCCGGACGCAGACCCCGGGCGTGGCGGCCCCGCGCCCGGCCACGGGTCGGCCACACCCGCGGCCGGGCGCGGCCAGGACTACGCCCGCCAGACCCCGGGCCGACTGGACCTTGGTTCTCCTCCACGCGGACCTCCGTGGTAGCACGTTCGTCTGCTACCAGCGTGGAAGGTCAGCTTGCACTCGCCTTGACGGCTGCCTTGCATCCCAGGTCACGCCCCCAGCCAATGGCCGAGGGCGGCAGGCGGGACTAGGAGATGCCGACCGCGCCAGATAACACCGGGAGATGCCCACGGTGACGGGCGGGACTAGGAGATGCCGACCGCGAAGGCTGGGTCGATGGTCTCGATGCGTATCTGCACCGATGCTGCCTCCGGCACGCCGAGCCGTTCGAAGATGTCCAGCGCCTGCCGGAAGACAATCCGTGCCGCGTCGGGCCCCTGCATGCTGAGCGTCGATTCCGCGATCCCTTCGAGGAGCTTGCCCTCCTCGTACGGGTCGCCAATCTCCCTGGCCAGCCTGAGGGCGGTGTGATAGTGCTCGAGCGCTTCGCTCGGCCGGCCCGAGCCGCGGTGTATGTCCCCGATCACCCGGAGCGAGATCAGCTGCTGGGACAGATCCCCGATCTCCTCAGCGATCTGCCGCGCCTTCTGGTGGTGAACGAGTGCCTCGTCGTCGCATCCCGCGCTCTGGTAAATGGCACCGATGTCGTTGAGCACGTCGGCTTCATTGGGCAGGTCACCAATGTTCCGGTAGATCGCGAGCGCCCGGCGGCAGGCATCCAGCGCCTCGGTGTAGCTGCCCTTGTAATGGTGAACGGTGCCAATGTTGTGGTACAGGATGGCCTCGTTCTGCGCTCCGCCTATCTCCAGGAAGATCTGCAGCGACTTCTGGTAGGCGTCGAGCGCATCCCGGTGGTAGCCGTTGTACAGGTGCACCCGGCCCAGGTTGTTGAGCGTCTTGGCTTCCCCGCGCCGGTCACCGACCTCGCGGTACAGCGAGAGAGCGCTGCGCAGGTGCGCGTTTGCCTCGGGGTAACGCCCCAGGTGCCAGCAGGCGATACCGGAATGGTTCAGGGTGTCCGCGACGCCGCGCAGGTCAGTGGCGGCACGGTACAAGATCCCCGCTTCCTGGAAGTAGGCGAGTGCCTCGCGGGAGCGGGCGGTGCGCTGGTGGGCCAGGCCAATCTGGTCCAGTGCCCCGGCTTCGCCGCTCCGGTCGGTCAGCGACCGGTAGATCACCGCGGCCTCGTCGGCCAGCTTGATCGCCGTCTCGTGCCGCCCGGTCTGCTGGCGCACCGCGCTGAGCGCCACCGCCGCTTGTGCGATCCGGGCCTGGTCAGCGAGGTCGCGGCTGGCCTGCAGGGCGAGGGTATGAGCCGCGATTGCCTCGTCCCAGTAGGCGTTGATCTGCACGAAGTCGGCCACCAGGCAGGTGAGGTCGGCGCACTTGCGCTTCCATTCGTGTTTACCGGCGTAGCGCGCGGCCTGCAGGATGTTGCGCCACTCCGATTCCAGCCAGCCTGCCGCGTCCTCCGGCGTGCCCAGCGGCGGGCTGTCGGCCGGCACCTGGGTGACCTGCACGGCAGGGCGGTGACGGAATGGGTGGAGGACCCGGTCTGCCCTGTCCGCTGTGTGCAGGTAGTAGTCGAGCAGCCTGCTCACGGCCTGCCGTTGCTCGGCCTCGGGATCGTCGCGTGCAGCGAGCGCGACCGCGTATCCACGGATGAGGTCATGGAAGCGGAACTGGCCGTCGGGAGCGCGGGCCAGCAGGTGGTAATCGAGCAGGGTGCCGAGCGCCTTCTCCGCCTCGGCCAGGGTGCAGCCGCCCAGAGCGGCCGCCGCCGGCAAGCTGAGGCACGCGCAGGGACTGACCGCCATCCGCCGGAAGAACCGCTGATGGTCGGGTTCAAGCGCCCGGTAGGACAGATCGAAAGCGGCGATCACCTCCGGTCCAGCCGCGCCGGTGCTACCCAGCCGGGCCGCCGGCAGCGACAGTTCCTCGATCAGCCCACCGAGGCCGGACGGACTGTCCCGGGTGTCGCTGGCGATCCGGCCGGCCGTGACCTCGACCGCAAGCGGCAGCCGTCCGCACAGGCCGACGGTGGCAGCGACCTGATCATGGTCCTTGGCGCGGCTCTCGCCAGCGATCCGCCGGAACAGGGTGACAGCATCGTCGACGGACAGCACGTCAAGCGTCAGCGTGCAAGCGCCGCCGAAGTCGGGAAGCCTGCGCCTGGTGGTGATCAGGATCAGGCACTGACCCGTCGTGGGCAGGAGCGGGCGGATCTGGTCAGGCCCAGCGGCATCGTCAAGGATCACAACGGAGCGGCGGCGGCTCAGGTGCGCCCGCCACAGTGCGACGCGCTGGCCGATGGTCTCCGGTATCTGCACGGCCGGCACGGACAGCATCTGCAGCAGCCGGTACAGCGCCTCGGCCGGATCGAGTGCCGGGCTGTCCGGATTATGGGAACGAAGGTTTAGGTAGAGCGCCCCATCCGGGTACCGCCTGGCGACCAGGCGGGCCGCGTGAACCGCCAGCGCGGTCTTCCCCACACCCGGCATGCCCTCGATGATGGCAATCCCGGGGATGCTGCCACGGTCCCCGGTGAGCAGCCCGATCTCCTCGTCGCGGCCCACGAACTCCGCCGTCTCGGGCGGCAGCGTGTCCGGCGGCGCCACCTGGGTAAGGCGCTGGCTGGCAGGCTTGGCCGTCAAGCTGGGGTCGTGGCCGAGGATGCGCTGGTGCAGCCCGGCCAGCATCGCCCCCGGCTCGGTCCCCTGCTCTTCGACGAGGCGGCTGCGGGTCTCCCGGTACAGGCTCAGCGCGTCGGCCGGCCTTCCGATCCGGTAAAGAGCGGTCATCTGGTGCGCGACGAGCGTTTCATCCAGCGGATACTTGGCTAGCAGCTGCTGGAGCTCCCCGACCAGGTCGGTATGCCGGCCAAGCTGCAGCTCGCACCCGACACGATCGAGGATCGCAGCCCGGCGTTCCTCTTCGAGGGCGTCCCGCATCCGCCCCACCCAGTCGCCGCTGATCCCGGCCAGCGCCTGCCCACGCCACAGCCCGTCCGCCTCGCGCAGCAGCCCGGCGGCATGTTCATGCTCGCCACTGGCGGCAAGAGCGTCCGCCTGCTGGCGCAGCCGGCGAAACTGATGCACGTCCACGGCGTCTGGATCAACATCGAGCAGGTACCCGTGCGCCCGCCCCACCAGCTGCACGGCATCGCCGACAGCCTGCCGGAGCGACGCCCGCAACCTGGCAACATAAACGGAAAGGCTCTCCCGGGCCTTGGGCGGAGGCTGGGTATCCCACAGCCTGTCGATGAGAGTCTCCGCCGGGATGATCGCACGCGGCGTCAACAGCAGCATGGCCAGGATCGACCGTGCCCTGGCAGAACCGAGCTCGCGGCGCTGACCAGCCGACCAGAGCTCAATCGGTCCCAGGGCCCGGAGTTCCATGATCGCCTTGCATCTTCTACCGCCTGTGGACAGGTTCGCAGCCGACAGCCGATCGAGATCTGCCGAAGCATTTCCGACGCGCTAATACCCAGTGTAGGCAGTTCTCACCCGTATCCCAAGAGAATTGACAAACACAAAAAAGGACCCACTCCGAGCCGCTGACCTGCGGCGCACCTTTTCATGCAATTTTCACCGCAACAATTATCCGACCCTCCGAAAAGCACGTTAAGCAGCATATTCGTATAGCTATCAACTCAGCACCCGACACCACAAAGTGACCCACGATGCCACACAGCCTGACGCCGCAGATGTGATCTGTGAGTTCTCTGTTACTGCAGTGATGCAAGACACCTCCGCAGCAGCGCCGCAGCCGGAGTCACCGTCAAGACTCCCGGGTCGGGTCGGTCAAGACTCCCGGGTCGGGTCGGTCAAGCCCTGGCCGGGCCAGGACGGCATTGCTGGTCGTGGATCCAGGCGGTCGTGGATCCAGGCGGCAACGGCAGGCTGGTTGCCACAACGAGAACACTCCGCCTCCCGCCCAAGACCAGCATCACGCCCAGCCCGCCCGTCCGGCCGGGCGGCCCATGTGGTGGTTGTGGCAACGTCGACGCGCTTTGGTGGGCGCTGCCACAACCACGACATGGACGGGTGGGATCAATGCCAGCGGCTTAAGGTGAAACGGGTGAGGGCTGGTCCCGTTGCCGGTTGCGTTGTGTGATCGTTCCTGGCTGCGGGCTTGTTGTTCAGGTTTCCTGCGAGATGGGTGAGGCTCCGGCTAAGAAGTGTGACTGTCTAGATCCACTTCGCCACCGGAGCCTCACGTGCCTTCTTCATACCCTGTCCCGTCTCATGCTGTGCCCGTTTGCACGGGGATGATCGTCGTGGTGCCGCGGGGGCTGCTGGCCTCGCCGCTGAAGAACGGCAGGGACCTGGGGGAGGTGGACCGGTCCGCGCTGGTCATTGGCGGGACGGAGAAGATCGGCACGCGTGATGAGGTGGTGTTCTGCAAGGTGATCGCGGTCGCGGAGGCGCAGGTCAGGCGGGACGGGCAGGTCCGGGCGAAGGGCAGCCCGGTGCATCACGCGACGCTGGGACCGCTGGAGGACAAAGCCGGGCCGGGCGTGATCGCCGGGATCGCCGGGCATGCGCGGCTGGACGCCCGGCTCGTCAAAGGCGAGCGGGAGAGGCTGCTGGCCAGGGCGTTCATGATCCGGGTGATCGTGCTGATGACGCTGATGCCGGACGCGCGGGTCCAGGACGTGATCGCGGCGCTGGCCGGGGACCTGGCCCTGGTGCCATGGGTGCGGCGGTGGCGGCCGGCGTCCGCGCGGGCGGCCGGGGACTGGCGGAACGCGCTCGGCCCGGTCCCCCTGGAGGAACTGCGGGACCTGGTGCTGGGCTCGGCCTGGCGGGAGCACCAGGAAGGAGGCTGTCCTGGTGCGGTGATGATCGGGACGAAGAGGCCCTTGCGGGTGGGGGCGCTGGACGGGACGCTGCTGCGGGTGCCGGACACGCCCGCGAACAGGGCGTGCTTCGGCACCGTGGGGACCGGGGATGATTCCGGCCCGTATCCGTGCCTGCGGGCGCTGCCGCTGACCTGCTGCTCGTGCCGGGCTCTGTTCGCTATGCCGGCCGGCCCGGCCGGGACGGGCAAGGCCGCTGCGGAGCAGTCGCTGCTCGATGAGGCCATGGACCGGTACGCCGCCCTGTTCGATCCGGGATGGATCTGGCTGATGGACCGCAACTACCACGGAGCGCCCCGGATCGCCCGGCTCATCGAGGTCACGCACGTGCTGATCCGCCTGAAGAGCGACATCCCGCTGCACCGGACCTCGCCGATCCTGCCCGACGGCTCCTATGAGGCCCGGCTGTCCGGCGACGGCGTCACCGTGCAGGTCCGCGTCATCGAGTACGACGTGGAAGTGGGAGGACAGGAGGTGCCGGAGATGTTCTGCCTGGTCACCGACCTGCTGGACTGGGAAGACTACCCCGGCCCCGAGCTGGCCGCGCTCTATAAGTGGCGGTGGGACGGGTCCGAGACCGCGCTGCGCGAGGCCAAGGCGCCGCTGCGCGGTGCCGGCCCGGGCACCGGGCCGATGCTCCGCTCCGGCTCCCCGGACCTGGTCCGGCAGGAACTCGCCGCCTGGGCCGCCGCCACGGGGATGACCCGCCGCGTCATCCTCGGCACCGCGCTCGCCGCCGTCCCGGCCGGGAAGGGACGCCGTGCCGGCCTGACGGTCCGGCCCCGCGACCTGTCCTTCGCCCGCGCACTGCGGGCGGTCCTGTTCGCGGTCCGCCTCGGAATCGGCTGCTACCAGGCCGTGACCAGCGAGATCGCGGCATACCGCAACGTCGCCGACCGTGGCCGGCACCGCGCCCGCAAGTCGAAGTCCCCGTCGCACTTCCCGCACGCCGGCCCGGAGGACACCGTCACCCGCATCACCCCCGCCGTCATCACCATGGCCAACACCCCCGCCTGAACAGCAGAAACACCATCAGCCCGGCCGAAAGAAGACCCGCCGGACCGTGGACCCGGCCGCCCCGGCACGACACGCCGCCTTCTGTCATGCCCGCCCTAAGGCAGCTACCCTAAGTAACCAAAAGCAGGAACTACCCACAACCGGTCAAACACCTAAAGCCCTTGGCATTGCGGGTGGGCTTGGGTCGGCGCACCGGTCGCTTTCGTAACAGCCGTACCTGCCAGCTGACTGCCGCGAACGTGGTCGTCGCTCATATGCGAGCATTTTACCTTTTGTTTAAATGGTCGGTTACGGTCGGTGAGAACGGTATGGCTGGTGCGGTTCCCGGACTGTGTAAGAATGTCGTGTGGATCGATCCGAATAGCGGATCTGGGGTCGATGTTGGTGTAGTTTGCTTTGGAGAGACTCTGCGAGCCCCCTGCTATCTAGGTTACCGATGAGGGGATCTTCCCAATGAAAACCCACAGATCGATACTGCACGTCAGCATGCAGGCACAAACCGCTCTAGCCGAGGATTCTACTGGATCTGCACGAGTCGATTCACTCGGCCGTACGGTGCGCGGGATTGCTATTCTGGCTCTCGTGCTCGGCAGCAGCCTCGGTGCCGAGGCAGCGGTAACTGGCAGTGCCCATGCTACCGCGTTTAAGCTGTCAACTCCGTCCGTGGCAAAGCCGCACATCGCCAGTCACCGACCCTGGATGTACTAACCCGGCGGGCTTGGTCAGACCAATGTCAGGGGCGGTAAGGTCGCAGGTCAGAGTGATGATCATCCATGAGTGTCTGACACAAGCCTCAGGTAGCACGTCCGGAAGATCCAAAATGCGGCATGACTGCGTTCTGGGAGACGGTGACCATTCTCAGGGAATGAGATACCCTCTTCCGAGGGCTGACTCAAAGACTTAGAACAGCTCTTGCCGGATTTTGCCGAGGCCTAAACTGCGGGCGTTCGCTGGTCGCTGTTAAATGAGCGACTCAGCGAGCGTCCGCAGTTGCATTTCTGCGTGGTAAGACAACTTTCCCGCCGCACCACTCATCGCATGCCGCACCATTCAATGGCCGCACGGGATATGGTACGGCTGTGGGTCGCGTCAACCGCCAATCGGCTTCCCGGCCGACTGGCGTTTAGCGATCCCGCCGACTGTGCGGGTTATTCAAGACCGGCCAGCGAGGGCAGGCGATCTTGGCCTGCCCTCGTGCCGGTGCAGGTGGCACTACAGCGACCGGAGTGGGTCTCTTGAAGAACCCGAACTTTTGAAGCAGGCACTGTGCCGATGGCATAGCCGGGGATTGTATGGGGGCTCATGTCAGCGGTGGTGCAGATGCCCGTTGCCATTGCCGCGACCGTTGATATTGACCGGTGCGGCGGCGAACTGCGCGGGTGCCTGGGTGATCGGCAGGGCTTGCGATGCTTCCTGGAGCGAGTCCGCTTCCTTGCGCTCCCACTCCTCGATGCCGCGCAGGATTCCCTCGGTGTAGGCACGCAGGTGCGCCCGGTAGACGCCGCTGTAGGTACGCAGGTACGCCAGCTCTGCCTGCATGGCCTGCCGCTCCTGGTCGGACTGCGGCTGGGGCGCCGTGTTCAGCGCCGTCACCGCCGCGTCGCGAGCCCTGGCGTGGGCATCTTCGAGCAGCATGTCCGAGTGGTTCTGCGCCTCAGTCATGATCTCATCGCGGCGCAGCCTGGCTTCCTCGGTCACCCGGCTGCTGTAGGCCTTGGCGTCGGCAACGTACCGGTCGGCGGTGATCTGCGCCGTCGACAGGATGCGTACCGCGTGTATGTGCGCGTCCGCCTCGCCGAACAGCACCGCCTGCGGGTCATTGTCGGAGCTTCCCTCAATGATCCGGCCACGGAGCCGCTGGACCTCCTGCCACAGTGTCGTCCGGTCGTTCACCATGCGCGTGAACTCACTGTGCACCATGCGCAGGAACTTCCGGACGGGCTCCTCTTCGTAACCGCGCCGCCCCAGCCGTGACAGCGGGAACGTCACGGTCAGCAGGTCTTCAGGAGTCATCCTGCTCTGGTCATCGAACCACGCTTTGGTCACGGCTCGCTCCACCCGAAATCTTCGACATGTATCTGCTGTTCCGGCATGCCCGATGCGGCCAGCCGGTCGGTGACCTCGTGGACCATCTGGGACGGGCCGGCCACATAGGCGTCGCGCCCGGACCAGTCGCCATACCGGGCCACCACATCCGCCAGGTTGCCGGCCTCGCCGCTGAACCTGGGGTCAGCCGACACCGCCGGTGTGACGGTCAGCCACGGATGCTGGGCCGTCATCTTCTCCAGGCTGTCCAGGTCATAGAGCCCATCGGCGGTCCGCGCACCGAAGAACAGGTGCACCTGCGGCGGCCGTGGCAGCTCCGTCAGCCGGCCCAGGAGGGCCTTCAGCGGAGCCAGCCCGGTACTTCCCGCCACCAACAGCAGGTCCCGGTCGGACGGACGATGATTCAAGGTCAGGACGCCGATGGGAGGTCCCATCCGGATCTCCGCGCCGACGATCGAGCTGCTGGTGAGCGCCATGCTCACCAGGCCGCCGTCGACCAGCCTGACGTGGAACTCGAGCATGCCGTCGGGACGTGGCGCGTTCGCCATGGAGTAGTAGCGCCACAGCCGCGGGCGGCTGGGAACTTCGATCGACACGGACTGCCCTGGCAGGTAGTCCATGTGCTGCTCCGGCTGAACGAACAGCACGGAAACGTCGAACGACCGGTACTCGTGCGCCACGATCGTGCCCCGCCACCAGGGCGGCGCCACATCCTCGTTCGCGCGTGCCGCCTCGGTCATGACGGTGGCGATGAGATCGTAGGCCGCCTTCCAGTCGGCGGCCAGCTCCGGCGTCCAGGCTGGTCCCGAGAAGTACCGCAGGGTCGCCAGCAAGCTGGACCCCACGGCATCGTAGTGCTCCAGGACGGCGCCGAACTTCCGGTGATCGCGACCCAGGCCCTGCAGGAACATGGCCAGCTCATCGACGTTCTCCACCTGGGAAACGATCTTCACCAGGGCGTCTACGAAGTGACCGCGCTGAGCCTCCATCGAGACCGGGAACATGTCCCGGACCTCAGGATGCTTGATGAACAGGTCGGAGTAGAAGAACAGCGGCAGTTCGTCGCCGTGCATGGAGATGTGGGCGAAGCTTTCGCGTAGCCGGGCAACGTCCAACAGACCCGCCTTTCTCCGCGGTCGCCAGCAGGGACTGATGCCGACACGTCGCCCTCCAGGGCCGGGACCTGCGGAAACCACACCATCTGGCCGCAGGCACAATCGTGTCGGTACTTGCAGGGACAAGTCTCACGCAAGTTGCATTGCAAGACATCCGTCAGCTGACCGATATTCGAAGCACACCCCCATCTCCGCTGTAAGTGACGGGTGCCGGCACACCGGCCGCCGTGCCGTTTTGGGGCGGTAGGTGCGGGTGGTTTAGGTGAGGTTTGCCGCCGCGCTGGGTGGGGATGGGGATGCGGGTGTTTGCGCGTATGAGCCGACGCAGGTGACCGTGTGTACGGCGATGCCGTGGTTTGCCGTTGGGTGGGGTGGGTGCCGCGGCTCAGCGGGCGGTCACGCCGCCCAGGCTGTTCATCACCTGGCGGCGCATGAGGATGAACAGGACCAGCAGGGGCAGCACCGACAGCAGCACACCGGCCATGACCGCGGGGACGTTGACCGAGTAGAGGCCCTCCAGCTTGGTCAGGCCCAGGGGCAGCACAGCGACGCCGCCGCTCTGGGTGAGGACCAGCGGGAGCAGGAAGTTGTTCCACACGTTCAGGCCGTTGTAGATGGCCAGCGTTGCCAGCACGGGCCGGGACAGCGGCCAGATGAGCCGCCGGAAGACCGTCCACTCGCTGCCGCCGTCGACCAGCATCGCGCCGATCATCTCGCGCGGGATGTCCCGGACGAAGCTGACCATGACCAGCACCGAGACCGGGATGGCCGCCGCGCTCAGGGTGAGGATCAGGGCGAACAGCGTGTCGTACAGGTGCATCTTGTAGATGAGCACGTAGATCGGCACGATGATCGCCTGAACCGGGATGGCCAGGCCGAACAGCATCACCGCGAACGCGGCGCCCACAGCCCGGGAGGACCGCCGGACGATCCGGAACGCGGCGCCCAGGGAGATCGTGACGGTGAGCACGATGCAGGCCGCCGTCAGCAGGACGCTGTTCAGCAGGTAGCGGCCGAGCCCGGCGTGGAAGACCGTGCTGTAGGAGCTGGCGGACAGGCCGCCCGAGGGTATCCAGGGGTTGGCCGTCAGGTACGTGCCCTGGGTGCGGAAGCTGGCCAGGATCATGTAGTACAGCGGCGCGATGACGATCACCAGCCACAGCGTGGCCAGGCCGAACGCCACCAGCCGCCCGGGCCGGAGCCTGCGGTGGCCACCCATGCCGCCCACGCGGCTCACGCCGGCCACGCGGCCCACGCCGGTCACGCCGTTCCCTCCTGCTGGCTGGCCATCGAGGCGAATCCGGTGAACCTGACCAGGCTGAGCGCGATCGCGATGCCGATGGCGCCAAGGATGACGGCGAGCACGCTGGCGTAGCCGTACTGATCCTGCAGGAACGCCACGTTGTACATGTCGAGGGAGAGCACGCGGGTGGTGTAGCCGGGGCCGCCGTCGGTCAGGATGTAGATGATGTCGAAGTAGGTCAGCGACCCGACGGTCATCAGGATGCCCGAGGTGATGACCGTGTATCGGAGCTGCGGCAGCGTCACCCGCCAGAACATCTGCGCCGGGCTGGCGCCGTCCAGTGTGGCCGCCTCGTACAGGACGGCCGGGATCTGCCGGCGGCCGACCGCGTACAGCAGCGTGTGGAACGGGATGAACTGCCAGGCGATGATCGCGACGATCACGTACAGGGTCAGGCTGGAGTTGCCCAGCCAGTTCTGCCGCAGGAAAGCCAGGTGCCAGGACCGGGACAGCGCCGACAGCGCGCCGAAGTTGGGATCCAGCAGGGACTCCCACATCAGCGCGATGCCCGCGGTGGACATCAGCAGCGGGAGCACGTAGATCGTCGCGTACACCGACCGGTAGCGCTGGCGGCCCGCGGTGAACAGGCCGAGCGCCAGCGAGATCGGGGTCTGCACGACGTAGCTCAGCACCACGACCTTGGCGGTCACGGCCACCGAGGTCCTGGCGACGGGATCACGGAAGAACTGCGCCCAGTTCGAGCCGCCGGCCCAGTGCGGCGTGCCGAGCCCGTTCCACCGGACGAAGCTGAGCACGACCGCGGCGATCATCGGGACGATGATGAACAGGACGAACAGCACCATGGGCGGACCCAGGCCGGCCAGGTCGGCCAGCCGGGTGCCGCGCCGCAGGCCCGGAGGGCCGCCGCTGCGCCTGGGGGTGAGCGGAGCGGCGGCCTTAGCGGGGCGCGCGCCCGGAACCGTGGTCCGGGCGGTCATGTGCCCGAGGCGGCCTGGCTGTTGAGCACGGACTCGAACTTCTGCGGCGACTCAGAGAGCTCGAAGACCTGTGCCAGGTTGGTCAGCATCACGTTCGCCACCTGTGGCGTCATGGCCTGATCCCAGGAGTACTGGAAGCTCGGGGCGCTGCGCACCGAGTTGTAGATGGTGGTGTCGAAGGACGCCAGCGACTGCCCGGCGAACAGCGGCGACGCGCCCTGGGTGACCGGCACCTCACCGGCTCCCACCTCTGCCCTGGCGTAGCTGGACGAGGTCAGCTCGTCTTTGACGAATGCCACGGCGATCGCCTTCTGGGCGGCGCTGGCGTGGCTGGAGATGCTCACGTAGCTGGCGGTGTTGCCGGCCAGGTCGGCCGGGTTGCCGCTGCCGCTGGCCACCGCCGGGAACGCGGCCATGCCCAGGTTGCCGCCGGCCACGAACGACTTGTCCGAGCCCAGGATGCTGGAGATGTCCCAGTCACCCATGAGCTGCATGGCCGCCTTGCCGCTGTACACCAGGGCGTCGGAGCCACCGCCGCTGTAGTGCAGCGAGTCAAAACCGCTCTGGAACGCACCGGCCTTCACCAGCTGCTGGATGTCGGTGAGCGCGCCGGTGACCGCGGGGCTGGACCAGCCGCCCGAGGTGTTGGACTGCAGCGCCTGGGCGACCGATGGCCCGCCGAGCCGGTCGGTCAGGTACTCCAGGTACATGAGGCCAGGCCACTGGTCGCCATTGGCCAGCGAGATCGGCGCGATGCCGTGCGACTTCAGGGTGGCGACCGTGGACAGCAGGCCGCTGAAGGTCGTCGGGAACGTCAGGTGGTACTTGGCGAAGATGGATTTGTTGTAAAAGAAATAGACCGGCTGGGTGCCCTCGACCGGGACGCCATAGACGTGCCCGTGGTAGGTGACCGCCCCCAGCGACGAGGGCAGGAACGAGGACAGCCAGGCCGGGTTGCCCAGTGAGTAGACGTCGCCGGCCTTGATGTACTGCTGCAGGGTGCCGCCGCCCCAGGTCCAGAAGATCGTCGGTGGGTTACCCGCGCCCATCGCGAGCTGGATCTTCTGCTTGTACGACTGGTTCTCGACGAAGTTGATCGTGATGTGATCGCCTGGGTGGCTCTTTTCGAAGGACGTGACAAGGCTCTGCACGGCGGTGTTGGCTGGGCTGGGCCCGGTCGTGACCAGCCACATCGAGACGGCGCCCGACGAGCTGCCGCTCGTGGGCGCCTTGCCGCTGCCAGCCGCGGATCCACACGCTGCGAGCGTGAGAGCTGTCGCCGCTGCCGCTGCTGTTAACCAGCCACTGCGGGCGGCGCGCCTTGCCGAACGTCCGGGTGTGTCGGTCATGCTTCCTCCCGGTCGCCATCGGCGCCTGAGTCCCAAAATGTATCGGAAATTTCTTTAACAACATTTCGGACGTGCATGCCATGCTAGAGATCCGTGTAGACGGTGGTCAACCCCGGGATGTTACGATTTTCTGGATGTAGCTGGGATGACGTGCATCTGTACGGCTTGATCGCCTAGGCGGCGTTACGGTACCGTGATCGAAAGTGTTTCGGTAATAACGGCGGGGAGGGTGACACCGTTGTCTGACAGGACGGCATTATCTGGCAGGCAGGGCCGGGACACCGCAGAGCGCCGCACCACGCTGACGGCCATCGCGGCCGAGGCGGGCGTCTCGCTGCCGACGGTGTCGAAGGTGGTCAACGGGCGCCCCGACGTATCGCCCGCCACCCGGGCGCGGGTCGAGCGGCTGCTGGACAAGCACCACTACTCACGGGGCGGCCCGCGCAGGCACTACCGCTCGGGGCTGGTCGACCTGGTGTTCAACGGGCTGGACAGCCCGTGGGCGGTGGAGATACTGCGCGGCGTCGAGGAGTGGGGCGCCAGCCACGAGACCGGCGTCGCGGTATCGGCCGTCCGGCACGGCAACGCCCGCCCGGCGAGCTGGACCAGCACCCTGGCCAGCCACGACACCGACGGGGTCATCCTGGTGACCTCGGAGCTGACCACTGACCAGCTCAAACAGTTGCGCAGCGCGGGAATCCCGCTGGTGGTCGTGGATCCGGTCAACCCGCCGCCGGCCGACCTGCCGAGCGTCGGCGCGACCAACTGGGCTGGCGGGCTCGCGGCCACCGAGCATCTGCTCGCCCTCGGCCACCGCCGGATCGGCGCGATCGCCGGGCCGGGCGACTACCTGTGCAGCCGGGCCAGGATCGACGGCTACCGGTCCGCCCTGGAGCGGGCAGGCATACCGTTCGACCCGACGCTGGTCAAGCACGGCGACTTCTATCATGAGGGCGGCTTCATCCGGGGCAGCGAGCTGCTCGCCCTGGCCAGCCCGCCGACGGCCATCTTCGCCGGCAGCGACCAGCAGGCGTTCGGCGTGTACGAGGCCGCCCGGCAGCGCGGCCTGCGGATCCCGCAGGACCTGAGCGTCGTCGGGTTCGACGACCTGCCGGTGGCCCGCTGGGTGTCGCCGCCGCTGACCACCGTGCGCCAGCCGCTGGCCGAGATGGGCCGGGCCGCCGCCCACATGCTCGGCGACCTCATCGAGGGCGTCCCGCTGCGGTCGGGCCGGATGGAGCTGTCCACCGAGCTGACCGTCCGTGAGTCGGCCGCCGCTCCCTGGGGGGCCGCGCAGTGACCCGTCAGCTCGATGAGACCGGCATCGCCGGGATTTGGCACGACCCCGCCTGCCCGGTGGCCGACCGGGTCGCAGACCTGCTGGCCCGGATGACCCTGGCGGAGAAGATCGCCCAGCTCGGCAGCATCTGGATGGGCTCCTCCGGCGACGGCGACGGGGTCGCGCCCATGCAGAACCAGTTCACCGCCGAGCTGCCGCCGTTGGAGGAGCTGATCAGGCACGGGCTGGGGCAGCTCACCCGGGTGTACGGCACCAGGCCGGTGGAGCCCGCCGCCGGGGCACGTGCGCTGGCCGGGCTGCAGGCGCGGATCATGGCGGCGAGCCGGTTCGGCCTCCCGGCCGTGGCGCACGAGGAGTGCCTGACCGGTTTCGCCACCTGGTCGGCCACGATCTTCCCGACGCCGCTGGCCTGGGGAGCCAGCTTCGACCCCGGCCTGGTCGGCGCGATGGCCGCAGCGATAGGCCGCAGTATGCACGCGGCCGGTGTGCACCAGGGCCTCGCGCCGGTGCTCGACGTGGCCCGCGACCCCCGCTGGGGGCGGACCGAGGAGACCATCGGCGAGGATCCGTACCTGGTCGGGACCATCGCGACCGCGTACGTGGCCGGCCTGCAGTCGGCTGGCGTGGACGCGACGCTGAAGCACTTCGCCGGCTACTCGGCGTCCCGGGCGGGCCGCAACCTGGCCCCGGTGGCGATGGGGCGGCGGGAGTTCGCTGACGTCATCCTGCCGCCGTTCGAGATGGCCATCCGGCTCGGCGGCGCCCGGTCGGTGATGCCCTCCTATACCGACCTCGACGGCGTGCCGGCGAGCGCCGACCCCGGCCTGCTCGGCACGCTGCTGCGCGAGCGGTTCGGCTTCGCCGGGCTGGTCGTCTCCGACTACTACGCGATCCCCTTCCTGGAACTGCAGCACGCGATCGCCGGGAACCAGGCGGCGGCGGCGGGCCTAGCGCTGGCGGCCGGGGTGGACGTCGAACTGCCCACCGTCCGCTGCTACGGCGAGCCACTGCGGTTGGCCGCGGCCGCCGGGGACGTCCCGGCGGAGATCGTGGACCGGGCCGCCGCCCGGGTGCTGCGGCAGAAGTGCGAGCTGGGCATGCTCGACCCCGGCTGGTCCCCGGTCCCTGGCCAGGCCCCGGTCCCCGGCCAGGCCCCGGTCCCCGGCCAGGCCGCAAGTGAGCCGGACGGCGACGGCCAGGCGGCCTGGCTCGACCTGGACCCGCCGGCCAGCCGTGCCCTGGCCAGGCGGCTGGCCGAGGAGTCGGTCATCCTGCTGGCCAACCCGGCCGGTGCGCTCCCGCTCAGCAAGACGGCGAAGGTCGCGGTCATCGGCCCGCTGGCCGACGACCCGCTGGCGTTCTTCGGCTGCTACGCCATGCCCCGTCACCTCGGCACCCGCCCTGAGGCCGGCGCCGGGGTCGACGTCACGACCGTGCTGGCCGCCCTGCGGGCGGAACTGCCCGATGTGTGGTACGCGCGTGGCTGCGACGTCGCCACCATGGACCGGTCCGGGTTCGCCGCGGCGGCCGGGGCGGCCAGGGCGGCCGACATCGCGGTGGCCGTCATCGGGGACGAGTCGGGGCTGTTCGGCCGGGGCACCTCCGGGGAGGGCTGCGACGCGACCGAGCTACGGCTGCCGGGGGTCCAGGAGGATCTGCTGCGGGCGCTCGCGGCGACGGGGACGCCGGTGGTCGCTGTGCTCGTCACCGGGCGTCCCTATGCGATCGGCGAGGTGGCCGGCCGGCTCGCCGGCGTGGTGCAGGCATTCTTCCCCGGCGAGGAGGGCGGGCCGGCGATCGCCGGAGTGCTGTCCGGGCGGGTCGTGCCCAGCGGCAAGCTGCCGATCGAGCTGCCCCGGTCGGCGGCGGGGCAGCCGTCGCCGTACCTGCGGTCGCCGCTGGCGGCGCGGCATACCGCCAGCTCGGTGGATCCGGCGCCGCTGTTCGCGTTCGGCCACGGGCTTTCGTACACCACGTTCGGCTACTCCGGCCTGGCGCTATCCGCGGCGGAGGTGGCGGCCGACGGGGTGGTGGACGTCTCCTGCGCCGTGCGCAACACCGGGTCGCTGGCCGGCGCCGAGGTGGTGCAGCTCTACCTGAGTGACCCGGTGGCGCAGGTCGTGCGCCCGGTCCGCTGGCTGGCTGGGTTCGCCCGGGTGGAGCTGGAGCCGGGTCAGGCGCGCCTGGTCACGTTCCGGCTGCACGCCGACCGCGCCTCGTTCACCGGCCTGGCCGGCGAGCGCATCGTCGAGCCCGGTGAGATCCGGGTCGCCGTCGGCGGGGCGTCGGACAGCCTGCCGCTGTGCGGCTCGTTCACCCTCACCGGACCGCTGCGTTTCACGGGTCCAGGCCGCGTCCTCGACACCCCGGCAGCAGTGGGCGACCTGCCCGCGGACTGACTCAGCCGTCGTCTGGCCGCACCCAGATGTCCCGCTCCTGCATCAGCTCGATCTGCTTCGCGATCACTTCGCGGCGGTACTCGCCATGCTGGTACGGGGCCCGGTCCAGGTACAGGTTCTTCGGGTAGACTGGCTGCTCGTAGATGAGCTGGTACTGCTCGGTGGTCAGATCCTTGATCCAGTTGTCCCACTGCGCGTTCACCCTGAAGCGGCGCAGCGCATCGACGTCGATGGTCCCGGCGACCCAGGACGACCCGCCACTGTAGTCGTGCCGGCCGACGATCTGGCCGCGGTAGTCGATCACCGCCGAACCGCCGCCAAACGTGTCGATTGGGATGTCGGAATCCGCATTCAGGTAATACGTGCCGACGTTGCAGGCGATCAGGTACATGTTGTTGTCCAGTGCGCGCGCCCGGTTCTGCACCTCGAACAGGCCATTGCCGACGTGCGGGTGCGGATAAGGCCCCCGGTAGACGACCTCCGCGCCGTTCATCGCCAGCCCGCGCGCATTCTCCGGATATGACCCCTCGTTGGCCATCAGGAAGCCGAGACGGCCGATCTCCGTGTCCGCGACCGGGTAGAACGCGTCCAGGTTGCGGCCGTACAGCTCGATCCACCGGTCCCATACGTTGTGCGGGGTCACCGAGTGCTCCACCGGCAGCAATGGCACCACCTTGTGATGCCTGAGGATCACCTCGCCGTCGGGCGAAAGGATGAAGCCGACGTTGAAGAAACGCCCGGGAAACTCCGGGTGCCTGGCCTTCGCCTGGGCCATCAGGTAGACGTTCCACTGCCGGGCCAGCGCGCCGAGATAGTCCGTCTCCGGCCCCGGGACGTCGATCGCGCATTCCCGGGCGAACTCCTCGTGATCGAGGTCGAGCACCTCGTCGTTGAAACCCTGCAGGGCACCCTCGGGGACGGCGATCAGCCGCACCGGCAGATCCAGGCTGGACAGCCACGACGCCGCCTTGATCAGGTGCGAGAGGTGCTCGAGATTGACCTGGATATCGTCACGATGGCGGATGCCACGCATGGTGGGCACCAGGCCGAGTGCCTGATAAGGCTCGATCATCGCTCATCCCTTCAAGGGCGATTAGTTCCGGCGAACAGTCTGCCCGACGAACTGGGCCTGAGGTGCGGGGCCCCGCCAGGCGAAACGTAGGGTTTCCCCCGACGCGACGGCCGCGCCGCCGGGACCAGGCTGGCGAGTATGTCAGTGCCGGGTATGCGCGACGACCAGGGTCATCCCGATGTGGAGTGGCAGGTCGCGGAGTGCCTGCTGCCGGGCGTGTCGCGCGCCGGGGCGGACGCCCTGGGACGTCGCGTCCGGCTGGAGCTGGCGCGCCCGGCGGGTTGCCGCGTCTCGTTCGTCGGCTCGTTGCTGATGCCCGAGGACGAGGTGCTGCTGTGCCTGTTCACCGGGGCGCAAGCCGAGGTCCGCGCGGTGAGCGAGCGGGCCGGCCTGCCGTTCGAGCGCGTCCTCGCATGCCTGGGGATCGGCTGGCGGGAGAAGCACCCGCCCGGCATCTGACACCGGCAAACCGCCACGACCTCAACGAGGGGAACGATGATGCGACTGCACAGCAACGCGAGCAAACGGCCACGCCTGCTCGCCGGTGGGATAGCCCTGACCGCGGCCCTGGCCGCCTGCTCAAGCGGCGGCTCGACGCCGAAGGCGAGCACGCCGCCGGTCACGGCTCCCAGCAGCACCCCGGCGGCCAGCGCACCGGCCGCGCCCACGACATCGGCCGCTGCGGACGCAGCCAGCGGCATGTCCGGAACCTGGTCGGGACAGTACGGCGGTGCCTTCACCGGCACGTTCAAGCTGACCTGGCAGCAGAAGGGCTCCAGCCTCAGCGGTTCGATCACGCTCTCTACCGCCGGCACGAGCGCCATCCACGGGCAAGTGAGCGGCTCAGCGATCAGCTTCGGGACCGTCGGCGGCCAGGACATCACCTACAAGGGCACGGTCTCCGGCTCGTCCATGTCTGGCAGCTACCAGGTCCATGCCCCCAGCGGTGCGGTCAGCGGCACCTGGAGCGCCAGCAAGTCAGGCTGACCGCGGCGGCTCAACTCCGGGCGATCGCTGAATTACCCGGGTGCCCGCTCAGCCTCATGCCGCCCCGGCGTCCCCCACCGCCTGGGCGGCGGCCAACACCCCGGCCGCGCCACCACTCCCGGTGGCGTCCATGTGCCATCGACCACCACCCGGTGAGAGCCAGGCCGCACCGCGTGGTGTCCATGTGCCATCGACCACCACCCCGTGGTGTCCATGTGCCATCGACACCACCGCGCCGGGTCGCGCCACCACTCCTCGTGGTGTTCGTGTGCCATCGACCACCCTGGCCGGGAGCCGCTTGGTCAGGCGCAAGCCGTGCAGAAATTTCTTTTTCAAATTGAGCTTTTTGCTTTTAGTGGAGTCAGCGCCAGATTACGCCGGCGGCGGGGTCGGTGACGTTGAGGTGTTCCTGGACGCGGGCCAGGTGCAGGCGCATCGCCTCGACGGCGAGGCTGGAGTCGCGGGCGCGCAGGGCGTCGACGATCGCCCGGTGGTCGGCCTGGTACTGGCCGCGGCGTTCGGCTGAGGCGCTGCGCCGCTTGAGGTCGCCCCAGACCTGGCCGTGCCTGGCTTCCTCGATGGCGCGGTAGAGCGCGGCGAGCAGTGGGCTGTGGCTGGCCGCCATGATGCACCGGTGCAAGGCCAGGTCCCAGGTCTCGAACTCCTCGAAGCTGGCGGCCCGGTCGCCGCCGGCCAGGCATCGTTGCATCTCCTCCAGGTCGGCAGCCGTGGCCCAGGCGACGACCAGGGACATCGCCGGGGGCTCAAGCAGGCGGCGGATCGTCATCACGTCGGCGGGGGCGAAGTCGGCGGTCGCCGCGGCGGCGGCCCAGCCGGGCCGCAGGCCATCGTCGCCAGGCCGGCCCGCGACCGCTGCCCCGGGGATGTCACGCAGGAACGTGCCCCGGCCAACCTCGCGGGAGATGCGGCCCTGCGCTTCGAGGATGGCCAGCGCGTGCCGGACGGACGAGCGGGTCACACCCAGGTCGATGCTGATCTGGCGCTCGGTGGGCAGGCGGCCGCCGACCCGCAGGCCGGTTTGCCGCGAGCGGTCGAGGATGAGCTCGGCCAGCCGCTGGCCCCGCTCGGTGTGGGAGTTCGCGCCGGGCCGTCCCGCCGCTGCCTCGTTCTGTGCTGCCGTTGCGCCCATCCGCACCCTGCTCCCGATTAGACCAATCCTACCAATTCCACCGAGGATAACGTGATTACCCTGAAGAACCGCACAGTCTCCCTTGACCTGGTTTCGGCGACCCGCCTATGCTCAACCAATCGGTTAGGTTCAACCAATATGGTCATTTGTATCACCCAGACTCCGGAGGTTGGCCGATGAGGCTCGCGACGATGGTCACGCCGCGCGGACTGCGCCTGCACGTCAGGGCGCGCTCGGGCTATGCCGATGTGGCCGACGGCACGGGCGATCCGGCGCTGGCTAGCCTGCGCGGGCTCCTTGACGCTGGGGCGGACGGCATGGATGCCGCGCGCGGGCTGATGGATTCCGATGGCACCGAGTTCGGCCCGGCGGAGTTCGGGCCGGCGGTGCCCGAGCCTCGGCGCGTCCTGTGCCTGGGCGTGAACTACCGGGAGCACGCGATCGAGGGCGGCCGGGACGTCCCGACCTGGCCAGAGGCCTTCGTCCGGGGCGAGGGCAGCGCGCTCGCGCCCTACGCCGACCTGGTCAGGCCGGCCCTCACCAGCCGGTTCGACTTCGAGGGCGAGCTAGGACTTGTGATCGGGGAGGGCGGCCGCTACCTCGCGGCGGACAAGGCGCTGGACGCGATCGCCGGATACGTGGTGCTCAACGACGCCACGGCCAGGGACTGGCAGCGGGCGGCGACGCAGTGGACCGGTGGGAAGAACTTCGAGGGCAGCATGCCGATCGGGCCCGAGCTGGTCACCACCGACGAGGCCGACGTGTCGGACGTGGCCCTGACCACCACGCTGAACGGCGAGGTCATGCAGTCGGCACGCACCTCGCAGATGATCGTCGACATTCCATCCGCCATCGAGTTCTTCTCCTCGTTCACCCGGCTGCGGCCGGGTGACGTGATCGCCACCGGGACCCCCGGCGGCGTCGGCTTCGCCCGGCAGCCTCCGGTGTGGCTGCTGCCGGGCGACGTCATCGAGGTCGCCATCGAAGGCGTCGGCACGATCCGCAACCGGGTGGTGGCCGAGGACGCCGACCTGAGCGACTGGAAGTGGCGGCCACCCGGGTCCACCGCGGTCGGCATCTGACCTCCGCTGCCACGACGGAAGCCCAGCGCCGGACGGGATCGCCACAGGACTCATCGACCAGACCAGACCCCTGCTATGGAGGCGACAAGATGTTCAGGGCTACCGAACCCGCGGGCCGCACCCAGGGACACAGGACCGGCCGAAGCCACCGGCGGGCGGGGGGATGGGCGGCCGCGATGGCGGCCGTCGCGCTCACCGGTGGCCTGGCCGCCTGCAGCACGTCGTCGTCCGGCGGCAGCGGGGCCGCCTCAGGGGCCATCGTCTTCGCCGACGTCGCGCCGTTCAGCGGGCCCGACGCGGCGCTGGGGCCCACCTACCTGGTGTCCTGCGAGGGCACGGCCAACGCCATCAACAAGGCCGGCGGCGTGCTCGGCCACACGGTGAGCTGCACCTCGGCCGACACCAGGGGCGACCCGGCCGACGCCGTGCCGGCCGTCGGCAGCATGATCAGCCGCACCCACAACCTGGAGCTGGTCATCGGCTGCACCTCGGACGAGGCGTCCGCGGTCGTCCCGATCATCAACAGCCACAAGAGCGTGATGTTCTGCATGACCGGCCAGTCCGAGTTCGACCACGTGCACTACCCGTACTTCTACCGGCTGGTGCCGCCGGACCTGGCCGAGTCCTACGCGATGACGGTCATCGCCAAGAGCCTCGGCTACACCAAGATCGCGCTGGCGTTCGGAAACGACATCGGGTCGCAGACGTTCGTGCAGCCCGCCCAGCAGGCGATCGCCGCGGACGGGATGACCGTGGTGGCGAACGAGACGCTGGACCTGAACGCCACGACGTTCCGCACCGAGGCGGAGAAGATCGTCCTGGCCCACCCGGACGCCATCATGACCGAGGCGCTCGGGTCCGCCGACCCGAGCCTGTTCGCCGAGATCAAACAGCTCAACGGGGGCAAGATGATCCCGGTCATCGGTACCTCGGCGGCGATCTCGCCGGCCTTCTTCCAGGCGTCGGCCCGGGCGGTCGGGGCGTCGGCGTTCGCGGCGGACTTCCACGCCGACAACCTGGTCACCGCGACCAGCGGGCCGGCCTACCAGGCCTTCACCCAGGCGCTGCTGGCGGTCAAGGGCAAGGTCACCAACGCCCAGACCGGTGACTTCAGCACCTACTTCACCGCGCCCGGCGCCGTCCACCTCTACGACGGCATGAACCTGGCCGCACTCGCGATGATCGCGGCGGGCAGCACCGATACGGCGAAGTGGCAGCCGTTCATCACCACGATTGGCGACGGCGCGCCCGGGGCCGTGGCGGTCAGCTCGTTCGCGCAGGGTGTCAGGGAGCTCAAGGCCGGCAAGAAGATCCGGTACGTCGGGCCGGGCGGGCCGACGAGCTTCGACTCCTACCACGACTCCCCCGGCATCTTCCAGATCGACACCTACAGCGCGTCCGGTGCCGTGCAGGTGTCGGGCAACATCTCGGCCGCCCAGCTCCGCGCGGTTTCCGGATGACCTGGTACGACGCCTGGGCTGCCCCGGCTTCCGGGGCGGGCGCGTCATGACCGTTTTCCTGGCGTCGGTCGGGTTCGGGCTGATCACCGCTGCGGTGCTTGCCGTCGCGGCGGTGGGGTTCACCCTGCAGTTCGCCGTGACCGACGTGCTCAACCTGGCGTTCGCCGCGGTAATGACGGCCGGCGCGTTCACCGCCTACTGGATCAACCAGCTCGGCGTGTCCATCTGGCTGGCGCTGGTGGTTGCCATGGCCGCCTGCGCTGTGCTGTCGGTGGTGCTCAACCTCGTCGTGTACTCACCGTTCCAGCGGCGCGGGTCGTCGCCGATCACCATCGTGATCGTCTCGCTGGGGATGGCGCTCATTATCGAGTTCGGCATCCAGGCGATCGTCGGCGGGGTCAACGTGTCGTACGCGATGAGCCAGGGGCACACGTTCCATCTTGGCGGCCTCATTCTCACCACCGTGCAGCTCGTCATCATCGCGATCAGCGTGGTGGTGATGGCGGCCGCGCACATCATGCTGCGCTACAGCAAGCTCGGCAAGGCCATGCGGGCCACCGCGGCTAACCGGTCGCTGGCCCGCAACTGCGGCATCAGGACCGACCGGGTCATCACGGCGACCTGGGCGCTGACCGGTGCGCTGTGCGGGCTGGCCGGGACGGTATTCGCCATCGACATCGGCAGCTTCGGCCCGACCAGCACGGACCTGTTCGTGGTGCTGATCCTGGCGGCGGTCTTCCTCGGCGGGCCGGGGCACGCCTATGGCGCCATGCTCGGGGCGCTGCTCATCGGAGTGGCGACCGAGGTCAGCGCCGCCTACATCCAGCCCGACTACAAGTACGTGATCGCCTTCGCCGCGCTGCTGGCCATGCTCGCCGTGCGGCCGTCCGGGCTGTTTGGCGCGCGAGCCTAGGGAGCCTGATGACCTACCTGATCACCCTGCTGGTGTACGGCGCGGTGGACGTCATCGCGTGCCTGGGCCTGAGCCAGCAGTTCGGCGTGGCCGGGGTCACGAACTTTGGCTTCATCATCTTCCAGGCGGCCGGCGCGTACGTGGCGGCGATCCTGGCGCTGCCCTCTGACGCGGCCAACGGCGGGTTCCAGCACTACATCGGTGGCTGGAACCTGCCGTTCCCACTGCCCTGGATCGGCGCGGCGGTGGCGGGCGCTGTGCTTGCGCTGCCGTTCACGTTCCTGGTCGGGCGGCGGCTGCGTGGCGACTTCGCCGCGGTTGGGCTGCTGGTGACCGCGGTACTGCTGAACCTGCTGGTGATGAACTACGTGCCGCTGTTCAACGGCGACGCAGGCCTGGCGATCGTGCCCGCGCCGCTGCAGTCCCAGGTGATGACCACGACGTCGACCGCCTACCAGTGGGAGTTCACCGCCGGCGTGATCATCCTGGCCGGGGCCGTCTACTGGCTGGTGCGGCGGATCACCGAATCGCCCTATGGGCGGACGCTGCGGGCGATGCGGGACAACGACAAGGTCGCCGACTCGCTCGGCAAGAACCTGCTGTCGCTGCGCACCGGGATGCTGGTGCTCGGCGGGGCCATCGCGGGCCTGTCCGGCGGGGTGCTGGTCAGCTTCATCAGCGTCTGGTCGCCGGCGGCGTGGACCTACGCGGAGACCATCGTGCTGTTCGCCGCCGTCATCATTGGCGGCCGTGGCAACCACCTCGGCGCGGTGCTCGGCGCGATCATCGTCCCGGTTGGCTTCGAGGAGTCCACCCGGCTGATCACGAACGCCAACCCGAGCCTGCCGCCCAACCTGCTGCCCTCGTTGCAGTGGGTGGCGATCGGGCTGCTGATCGGGCTGTTCCTGTGGCTGCGGCCGCAGGGGATCGTGCCCGAGCGGCGGCGGGTGATCGCGCTTCCGGTGGGATCTGGCGAGCGTGGCCCGGTGGAGCGGCCAGTCGCGGCGGGTGCTCCAGGGAACGAGATCATCCTGGCGGCGGCGGACCTGAGCCGGGACTTCGGCGGGGTGCACGCGGTCAGCGGGGTGTCCCTGGCCGTCAGGCGCGGGACGGTCACCGGCCTCATCGGGCCGAACGGGGCCGGGAAGTCGACGCTGCTCTCGCTGCTCGCCGGGACCGAGCGCGCGTCGGCGGGCCAGGTGTTCTACCAGGGCGCCGACGTGACCGGCCGGCCGGCCTTCCGGCGGGCACGGCTGGGCCTGGTGCGGACGTTCCAGCTAGCCAGCGAGTTCCGGCGGCTGACGGTCATGGAGAACCTGCTGTCCGCGGCGCCGGGCAACCGGGGCGAGACGTTGCGCGGTGCGTTCGCCGGGCGGCGTTACTGGCGTGACGACGAGGCCGCGGCGGTGGCCAAGGCAGCCGGGATCCTCGAGCGGTTCGGCCTGGAGGAGCTGGCCAACTCCTACGCCGGGGACCTCAGCGGTGGGCAGCGCAGGCTGGTCGAGATCATGCGCGCGCTGATGACCGGCCCGGCGATGCTGCTGCTGGACGAGCCGATGGCCGGCGTCCACCCCGAGCTGGCCCGGCGGATCGGGAACCTGCTGGTAGAGCTGGCTCGCGATGGCATGACCGTGCTGATGGTCGAGCACGAGCTGGCCATCATGGACGAGTTCTGCGATCCGGTCATCGTGATGGCGGAAGGCTCGGTGCTGGCAGAGGGCACGATGGCGCAGTTGCGGGAGCGGAGCGAGGTCGTGGAGGCATACCTTGTCGGCTGAGCACCCGGCTGAGCCGGTGGAGCGCGGGCCAGACGCCGCGCGGCCGGCGGAGCCGGTGGAACAGCCAACGCGGCCCGCGGAGCCGGTGGAGCGACCGACGGCACGCGGGCCAGACGCGGCGCGGCCGGCGGTGCTGGGCGAGCCGATCCGGGCGGAGAGTGTGACGGCTGGCTACGGCGGCGATCCGGTCATCAGGGGGATCTCGGTGCGGGCCGACCGGGGGCAGGTCGTCTCGATCGTGGGCCCCAACGGGTCGGGCAAGAGCACCCTGCTCAAGAGCATGGTCGGCGTCGTGCGGGTCAGCGGCGGCCGGGTCCTGCTGGGCGATCGCGCCATCACCAACCTGGCGCCCGAGGAGGTGGCCAGGGCCGGCGTCGGCTACGTGCCGCAGGTGGACGACGTGTTCGGCCCGCTCACCGTCAGGGAGAACCTGGAGATGGGCGGCTATCTGCTGGCCCGGAGGGATGTCGCGGCGCGGGTCGAGCACGTGTTCAGCGTGTTCCCCCGGCTCGGCACGATGGCGCGCCGCCCGGCCGGCAAGCTCAGCGGCGGCGAGCGCAAAATGCTGGCGATGGGCCGGGTGCTGATGCTGGAGCCCGCGGTATTCCTGCTGGACGAGCCGACGGCGAACCTCGCGCCTGCCATCGCCCGCTCCCTGCTGGGCGAGCACGTCCGCCGCCTGGCCGAACGCGGCGCGGCGGTCCTGATCGTGGAGCAGCGGGCCAAGGCGGTCCTGGCCATCTCGGACCGGACCTACGTGCTCGGCGGCGGTGAACTCAGAATGGAGGGAACCCCAGCCGAACTGTCCGGCAACCCGGAGTTCGTCGACTCCTTCCTCGGCGGCGGCCGCGACCGCGCCCTCCCATCCAGCGAAACATGACTGCGGTTCGCCCGATCCTTATTCCTCGTCTTCTGCGTACTCACCCTCAATAACTGCGATACACGGCGAAAGGGAAGCTGTCCTTCCCGGCTTCCGTCTCACCGTCAGCGGCCTGGACATGTGAGCGGGCCGGGGGGTGCGGCGGGCTTGGCCGTATGCTCACGGTGTTGAGCGAGCTGATCTGCTGGGATTAACCATGGACGCTGAAGGACCGTACTCGCTGATACCGCAGCTGCGGCTTGATGACCTGCTGGCCGAGCTCCAGGTCAGGCTGCAGGGTGTTCTCGATACGCGGGACCGCACCCACGCCCTGCTGGAGGCGGTCGTCGCCGTGGGCAGTCACCTCGACCTCGAGGTGGTGCTGCGGCAGATCGTCGAGGCGGCCGTCCGGCTCGTCGGCTGCCGCTACGGCGCGCTGGGCGTGGTCGGCGAGGGCGGCACGCTGGCCGAGTTCGTCCCCGTCGGCCTGGACGAATCCGAGGTCGCCGCGGTCGACCACTGGCCAGAAGGCCACGGTCTGCTCGGTGAGCTGATCACCAACCCGAGGCCGCTCCGGCTCCCGGACATGGCTGCCGACTCCCGCTCGGCCGGGTTCCCGCCTGGCCATCCGCCGATGAATTCCTTCCTGGGGACGCCGATACGGATCCGGGATGAGGTCTTCGGCAACCTGTACCTGACCGAAAAGCAGGGTTATGCCGAGTTCGACGAGGACGACGAGGCCCTGCTCGTCACGCTGGCGTCGGCGGCCGGGGTGGCGGTGGAGAACGCCCGGCTGTACGCGGAGGCACGCAGGCAGCAGCAGTGGCTTCGAGCCAACGCGGAGGTGACCCAGCGGCTGCTGTCCGAGGACGAGCCGCATAACGTGCTGGCCCTGGTCACCAGGCTGGCGCTGGAGATGTCGGGCGCGGATCTGGTGGTGCTGGCGCTGCCGGTAGGCGACCGCGATGAGCTGGTGATCGAGCACGCGGTGGGCGCCGCGGCGGACGCGGCGCTCGGGCTGGTGCTCCCGGCCAGGGGATCGGCGTCCGGGATCGTGATGGCCAGCGGCAAGCCACTGCGGGTGGAGGACTTCAGCACCGACCAGCGGGTCGCCCAGGCCGCCAGGGCGCAGATGTCTCTCGGCCCCGCGGTGTTCGTCCCGCTCGGCGCACCCGGCGATGTGCGCGGGGTGCTGACGGCCGGCCGGCGCAAGGGCTCCCTCCCGCTGTCCCCGCCCGCGGTGGACATGCTGATCACCTTCGCGGCGCAGGCGGGTATCGGGCTCGAACTGGCCGACCACCGCAGGGACGCACAGCAGTTCGCCCTGTTCGAAGACCGTGACCGGATCGCCCGGGACCTGCATGACCTGGTGATCCAGCGGCTGTTCGCCACCGGCATGTCGCTGCAGGGCAGCGCTGGCCTGATCGCGGATCCGCAGGCGGCCAGCCGGGTCCGGCAGGCGGTCGACGCGCTGGACGAGACGATCAAGGACATCAGATCGGCGATCTTCACCCTGCAGGCGCGCCCTCAGAGTGGAGCGGCCGGGGTCCGGACCGCGGTGCTGGCGATCGTGGCGGAGATGACCGGGCTGCTGGGCTTCGCGCCCGCCGTACGGCTGGACGAGCGGCTCGACGCCCTGGTGCCGGGTGAGATCGCCGAGCACCTGCTGGCCGCGCTGCGCGAGGGACTGTCCAACACGGCCAGGCACGCCGGCGCCAGCAAGGTCTTCGTCGCGGTCACGGCCGGCCCGGACCTGGTACTCAGCGTCCGGGACAACGGCGGGGGCATGGCGGAGACCACCCGCCGCAGCGGCCTGGGAAACCTCGGTGAACGCGCCGGCAACCTGGGCGGGACGATGCGGCTGAGCGCTGCCACGGGTGGTGGCACCGAGCTGGAATGGCGGGTCCCGCTGCCCGGAGGCGGCAGCCGCGACGGTTAGTGCTTCATGGAGCAGGCCTCAGTGATCCGGCGTGTCCTGCATCTGGGGGGGCTCGTCCCCGGCGAACAGCCGGGCGGCGTAGGCAGCGGCCTGGGTCCTGCGTTCCATGCCCAGCTTGCTGAACAGCGCCGAGACGTAGTTCTTCACCGTCTTCTCAGCCAGGTACATACGGTCACCGATCTGCCGGTT
>DASXMU010000078.1:0-6211 GCA_036495485.1 Streptosporangiaceae bacterium | reverse complement strand
ACGGAGGTGACGGCGTCGAAGTGCGAGATGCCGGCTGCCTCCGCGATGTGATGTTCGTGCTCCCTGAGGAAGCGCCAGAGCACAGCGGCGAGCTTGATTCCCAGCCGGGCACGTACTTTCCTGTCGGTGTCGTATTTGTAGTGCCAGAGTTCGTGGGCTAGCTGTTCAGACTTCACCGCAAGCGCGATGGGGGCAACGACGTCAGCTAGCCGCGGCCGGCCGTAGGTATCGCGAGCGCTGTTGCACTGATAACAGAGCACGTACGCCGGATCTATCGCCGTCCAGCAGACAGCGCACACGCCCTGGCCCCGGGGGAGGACGGGGACGAGATGGTTCCGGTATGGCTCGCTGAGCCCGAAGACCGATGGAAGCGGCGGCACGGGGCTGCTGCTTCTAGGCCCACACGAGTTCCGCCGACTCCGGCATCAGGCGCTGGAGCCCTTCGAGCACATCGCCAGCATTGTCGACAATTGTCACTCCGGGCCGTTGCGCGTAGCTGCGGGCCCAGTCATGTTCGAGCAGGCTGCGGAGCAGGAAGACGTGACGGCCATGCTCCAGGGCAAGCCTTGCCTGCATCCGGGCACCGCTGCGGTATGCGGCCTCGACGACAACAGTCGCGAGCGTGTACCCGCTCATCACCGCATTGCGCATCGGGAACGACGCCTTCGTCGGTGGTGAGCCGGGCAAAAACTGTGAGATGACCAGACCCTTCGCCACGATCTCGTCCTGCAGGCGCCTGTTCTGCGGTGGGTACACGCGATCGATACCGGTGCCTATGACGGCGACGGTCCGGCCGTCAGCAGTAAGTGCGGCCGTATGTGCCGCCGTGTCAATGCCTGCGGCAAGGCCGCTGATGACGGGAATGCCCCGCTTGGCAAGGCCGGCCGCGAGTTCTCCCGCCTGCTTAATGCCGTGCGGGGCCGGTTTCCGGGTGCCGACCACGGCGACGGACATGGCATCGCGTTCGTCCGTTGCCCCCTGCATGAACAGGACCGGGGGCCGCTGGTGGATCTCACGCAGGTTGGAGGGGTACTCAGGGTCAAGAATGGAGACCATGCGGATCCCCGCCCGCGCCCATCGCTCAAGATCGGCCGACGCCTCCTCGGCGTCGCTGCGATCCGAACCGTCAAACAGGGTCCCCTGTGCGGGGGCAACCGCATCGGCAACCGCTTGTACGCTCACGTGCTCCTCGAGCAACTCGGTTACCGCTGACCAGCCAACCTTCGGCCGCCGCAGCAGCGCGACGAGTGCGGCCTGCTCCTCACGCGTCATCAGGCCAGTCTAGCCCGTCGAATGCATGTTCGTATGCTCTACGCGCGGTGTCGGGGCGATTGTGCAGGCTCTCCTATCGTTCGAGCACCGGGCCTCCGCGGCTGGCCGAGTCGAAATCCCCGGTTCCGTCTGCCGCGCCCTTGCCTGAGCGCTGCGGATACCCCTTCGCCCCCTTGACCGGCACAAGCTCGGGGTGTCCACGCCCTGCGGAGATTCGCCTGATCTTGATATAGCGGATGATGTCACTAATCACGGCCCTGCCTCCTAAGAAGTGGCACCCCATTGCTCCCCACTTATGGGTGATGTATGCGGTGGCCCAGCGGCGGATGCCCAGGGGAACCCGCATGACAACCAGAAACGTTTGCGCCGGCGCGCTAGCTGGGTGCGCTGGGTCTCTGCGCTACTGGCAACGCTCAGAACTTGGCCTTGGCTTCGTGGGATAACTCGGGGGAGGAATTATGATGAGGCGCTTTGCCGCCGTGGCGTCGGGGATCATTCTGGCCGCATTAGCATTCGGCGGGGCAGCCGCGCCGTCGCTGGCCAGCCCGGCCGCCGCCAGTCCTGCGGTCAGCGGCACGACCGCCAAGGCGGCTCCCTTGGTGCGGCTTACTCCCCCGACCGGACCGCCCGCTACCAGGGTCACGGTCCGTGGGTCGGGGTTTGCCGCCGATGAGACGGTGGATGTGTACTTCGACACCAAGGATAAGGCGCTGGCCAGCACCAGCGCTGCCGGGTCGTTCACCATCCGGGGTGGCGGTTCCGGCCTCGGCGCTGCCGGGCCGGCACTGGGTGACCGGCAACGGGCGGCGCAGCAAGCGGTCCGCACAGGCCCCGTTCACCGTCCGGGTCGGCTGGCCGCAGTTCCGCCGTTCCCCCGATCACGGCGGCTATAACGCCACCGAGAACGTGCTGTCGCCGTCGACCGTGTCCGGCATGGACCTGAACTGGTCCTACCGCACCTGCGACTCCGTCTTCTCCTCGCCCGCGGTGGCCAACGGGACCGTCTACATCGGCTCTGTCGACCACCGCGTGTACGCATTCGGGCTGCCCGGCGGGATGAGCGGCGGCACGCGCCGCCTCGACCCGGCCACCTTGCGGCCAGACCAGCACCTGCGCCCATCGAACCGCTAATCAACAGCCACCATTTAATGTAAGCCCTGCAACCTGCCAGCAACTTAACAGATAACCGAGCTACCACTTGCTCAGCCGAATATCGAGGTTGAGCATAACAAGGAGGCTCGGTATGGACAGGCGTATCGTGGCACTGATTCCCGCCCATAACGAAGAGGCAGGAATCGGCGCGACACTGGAATCTATCACTGCCCAGGAACTCCAGGCGGACGAGCTGCTCGTCATTGCCGACAACTGCACCGACCGCACAGCTCTCGTCGCTGCCGAGCATAGTGTCAACGTCATGATCACCAAAGGTAACACCGGCAAGAAGGCGGGTGCTCTTAACCAGGCATTGGCACTTGTCCTGCCGGATTTGGGAGACAGCGACATCGTGCTGGTGATGGATGCCGATTCTCGCATCGCGCCAGAATTCATCGCCATCGCCAGCGCGGAACTGGCCAAGCCTGATGTGGGTGCGGTCGGCGGCATCTTCTATGGCAAGCGCGGTCGCGGCGGCCTGATTGAGCAGCTACAGATTGCCGAATATGTTCGTTACGCAAGACAGATCGCCAGGAACGGTAGCCGCGCTTACGTCCTGACCGGGACCGCGACGGCGTTCACCGCAGGAGTGCTGCGCGAAGTAGCGGCTGGGCGCAAGGATGGCAGGCTGCCCGGGGGCCCGGGAGAGTATTACGACGAGCGGACCATGACTGAGGACTCATACATGACGTTCGCCATCAAAACGCTCGGGCACCAGACGCCTTCTCCTCTGCAGTGCTGGGTATCCACCGAGGTCATGCCAACCTGGCGAATGCTGTGGCGGCAGCGGCGCCGGTGGCAGCTGGGCGCGCTGGAGAACCTTAAGGCGTTCGGGTGGTGGAACAAGGTGACCTGGACCTACACCGCACGCCAGCTCGTCTCTTTCGCCGAGACGCTGTTCTTCCTCGCCTACACATCGACCGCGATCTGGAGCGGGGTCGCGGGAACTTACCGGGTGATGCCGTTCTGGATCGCGATAGGCGTTGTCTTCTGGCTGGAGCGGGTCGTGTCGGTTCGCAGGGCGGGATTGATGTCGATTCTGATCGCGTCGGTAATGCTCATGGAGCTTGGCTACGGATTTTTCCTCAAGGCTGTGAACATGTACAGCTACTTGAGGATTCTCCGGAACCGGCAGATCTCCTGGGCGTAGGGCCTGGGGGCAATAAACAGAAGGAGAATCTGATGACATACAAGCCGCCCGTAGGGGGGATAGCCGCTGGCGTCCTCGGCACGGGAACTATGTCAGCCCTGACATGGGGTAATGCGGGCTGGCTCGTGATGGCAGCGTTCGTGCTCGTGATGGCCGGCGTTGCCGTGTTCACCATCATCCCGCGCAGGTGCGCCGCGGTTGCACGCGTCAATCCGCGCGAGGTGCGCTGACGATCATGAACGTCAGCAAACTGGCGCCGGGCCTGGCCGTGACCCTGACCACGGCCGGCCTGGCGCTGGCGTTCATCGTGACGCAGCACATCCGCCTCGGGCCAGATCCGTCTACGGCCGTGCCACCTGGCGTCTCGGCGTCGGTGCCGCCTCAGTCACAGCCAACTGGGTCATCAGGCATGCGGGCCATATCCTGGTCGCTTCCGGTGCGCGTCGTCATCCCGGCTGTCAACGTGAACGCCACGATAATGGAAGTCGGCCAGAACAAGGACGGCACGGTCCAGACTCCGCCTCTCGGCAATCACAACCTGGCGGGCTGGTACAAGTACAGCGTCACTCCGGGACAGACCGGCTCCTCCGTTGTCGTCGGCCATGTCGATTCTTACACCGGTCCCAGCGTCTTCTTCAACCTCAAGGAACTGCATAGCGGCGACCGCGTGGAGATCAGGCTTGCAAACGGCATCACAGCCGTTTTCGCTGTCGATGGCCTGCAAGTTGCCGCAAAGACGTCGTTTCCGGTGCAGGCTGTGTTCGGTAACACGAAATTCCCTTCCCTGCGCTTGGTGACCTGCGGCGGCCCCTTCGATTACGGCACTGGTCACTACGTTGACAACATCGTGGTTTACGCACACCTCGTCGGTACACTTCCAGGAACTCCCAGACAAGCATGACAGCCCCCAGCTGGGGTTGCCCGGGGGAAAGCGCTCGTGGAGATCGGCGGTCTCTGCATAGGGTCGGGCGTGTGACGATCGCTGCCGCTCAGCTGCTCGGGGCATGGTCAGGAGTCTTCAGTGCGCCAGGACCTAGAAGCGCGAGCAGCTTGCTGCCTGTGGTGGCCACCACAGGTGGCTCGCTAGGCTTCGGCCGTGAAGACTGCCAGCACGCCGGGCACGGCGAAGACATGGACCCGCGGACTGCTGCGCTGCGGCCTGGCCGGGGGCCCTGCCTTCGTTACGGCCTTCCTCATCGAAGGTGGCGTCCGGGACGGCTACCGGCCGCTGCGCCACCCAGTCAGCTCCCTCGCGCTTGGGCCGCGCGGCTGGATACAGACCGGTAACTTCGCCCTGACAGGGACGTTGTTCCTGGCCACTGCCGCAGGGCTATCGCGCGTCGGCGGCCCAGCGGCCAGCAGCCCGCCCGTGCCGGCCCTCATCGGTGCCGCAGGTGCCGGGCTTATCGGCGCGGCCATCTTCCCGACGGACCCGGTCAGCGGCTACCCGCCGGGAACACCTGGCGCGCTCCCGGGGCTCAGCCGCGCCGGCGCAGCGCACAATCTGGCGGCCATCCCCGTATTCTTTGGCCTGCCTGCCGCCGCACTCGCCTGCGGCTGGCGGTCCTGGCGGACCGGAAAGCGCACGTTCGCGCTCTACAGCACGAGCACAGCCATCATCATGCTGGTCACGACGACGCTGGCTGGGGCAGGCTTCGGCCAGTCACCCCGGCTCGTCAACCTCGGCGGCCTATTCCAGCGCGCCAGCATCATCACCGGCTTCGCCTGGCTCACAGCGCTGTCAGCACGAGAACTCCAGCTTGCACCCGCCCACGGCCACGCCAGCCCGCCAGCGACCTGAACATCCGGTTCACGCTCCCCGGAAACAGCGCGCACCGCACGCACGGAGGGGAACGCCGGGGCTGTCTGGTCGGCCCGCTGCCACATCGCCTGGTGTGTGCCGTGGTAGACACGTGACATGACCGCCTCCCCAGTGCCTGACCTTGCTGACGTTCTCGCGGCGGCCCAGCGGATCGCGCCGTACCTGCGTGCGACTCCGCTGTACCGCTACCCGGCGCTGGATGCGACGACCGGGGCCCGGCTGTGGGTCAAGCACGAGAACCATCAGCCGGTGGGCGCGTTCAAGATCCGCGGTGGAGTGAACCTGCTCTCTCAGCTGGGTGCGGATGAGCGGCGCCGGGGTGTGATCACCGCCTCGACCGGCAATCATGCCCAGTCGGTTGCCTACGCGGCGGACCTGTTCGGTGTGCGGGCAGTGATCTGCATGCCCGAGCAGGCCAACCCGGTGAAAGTGGAGTCGGTGCGGGCACTCGGCGCCGAGGTGGTCTTCCACGGCGCCGATTTCGACGAGGCCCGCGAGCACTGCGAAAAGCAGGCCACCGAGCATGGTTACCGGTACATCCACTCCGGGAACGAGCCGGCGCTCATCGCAGGCGTAGCCACCTACACCCTGGAGATTCTCCAGGCTCAGCCGGATACCGAGGTGATCGTCGTCCCGGTCGGCGGCGGCAGCGGGGCGGCGGGGGCCTGTGTGGTGGCCAAGGCCGTGCGCCCGTCGATTGAGGTGATCGGCGTGCAGTCCCAGGCGGCCCCGGCCGCCTACCGCTCCTGGCAGGCCGGCACGCTCGTTGAGGACACCACCAGCACGTTCGCGGAAGGGCTGGCCACCAGGACCGC
>DASXMU010000077.1:0-41557 GCA_036495485.1 Streptosporangiaceae bacterium | reverse complement strand
AGGTGGGTGCAGGCGGGCTGGGTCAGGTCCTGGACGACCGCGCCGCCCCTGGCTATGACGGTGCGCTGGAACAGCGTGTTGCTGCCTGGGAAGGGGCCGGATTCGTCGGCCGTGATGGTGCCGGTGGTGTCGCCGTCGCGGATCGGGGCGCCGGTGGAGTTCTCTTCCAGCGCTCCGTAGCCGATGATGCTCTCCGACAGGCTGGTCTGGTATAGCGGGAAGTGACCGGCCTGCTGCTTGGCTACGTCGGTGAGCTGCTGGGCGACGGTGGCCGGCAGGAAGAAGGCGGAGCCGGTCTTGGTCTCCAGGAACCCTTCCGGTGCGTTGATGGTCCAGTCCGAGCTGTCGTCGCGGGTCACGTCCACGCCCGGGCCGGCCAGGGCCTCGCTGGTGGACTGGGTTTCCTCGCCGTGCACCCACTGGTAGCAGGGGCCGGAGCAGGCCGGGTTGATGCTGGACTGGTCGTCGCCGAACTGGAGCTTCTGGTTCAGCGTGTCGGTCCAGGTGCGGCCGTCCTGGGTGATCTGCCCGGCGATCTCATAGCTTGCCGAGGCCTTCTCGCTGGTGACCGGCTTGCTGGCCGAGCCGAGTGCGTGCTTGGTGGTCACGTGGGAGCTGGTGGGGAAGGACAGCGTGTCGGTGCTGACCGAGCCGGTGGTCGCGCCGCCGCCGGCGCCCAGCAGCAGGCTGCCGCCGGCCAGCCAGAACCCGGTGTTGCCCAGCACGCTGAGGGAGATCGTGTGGGTGCCGCCGAGCATCCCGGCGAACGGGGTCAGGTCCAGCCGGTAGGACGGGATGTCCATGGTGTGGATGCCGGTGAGCGGCCGCCAGATGAGCGGGTTGACGCCGCCGGTGTAGACGTACGGGTACGGCCAGACCACCCCGGCCGCCTTCCCGTCGATGGACACCTCGATCTCCCGGAAGGACGGGTTCAGGCTCCACCAGAACTCGTCGTTGATCTGGCCGGCTGCGTACAGGTCCAGGTTCGCCGTGGTGATGTTCGTGGGCAGGGTGACCGAGGCCGTCAGCGTCTGGCCGGCGTTCAGCGTGTTGAGCGTCGTGGTCGCGCCCTGCGGGAGGATCGGGACGACCTGGGCCGGCACGCCGGCGTGCTGTGGCGGGGAGGCCGGGCCGGTCTCGTTGATCGCGTCCCCGGCCAGCGCCGGCGAGCCCAGGGTGGCCGGCTGGGCCGGCCAGAAGCCGTGGCCCGCCGGGTAGAAGAGCAGCTTCGCGGTGATCACCGGGATGCCGTTGTCCGTGGTGGACAGGAAGTTGTCCACGAACGTGCTGAAGGTCTGGGTGCCGCTGAGCAGAGGCAGGTACCCGGTGATGTCCTTCTGCAGGTGCCACTTGATGCCGGCCGGGGTCGGCTCCGGCGTCACGCCGAGGAAGATCTGCGTCGGGCCGTCGAAGATCTCACACAGCCGGTCGAACTGCACGCCGGACTCGGTGCCCGTGACGTCCAGGACGACATCGGCCCAGTGGCCGCTCGGCAGGTTCACCGTCTGGGTGAAGGGAGGGGGGCCGTTGCCGAAGGCGGCGTGGTTCGCGATCGTGACCACCACCGGCTTGACCGGCGGCACCTGGACCGGCTGGTCCAGGGTGAGCGGGTTGGCCGTCTTGGCGAACTCGTCGGGGCTGGCCGTGGTTCCTGTTGTGCTGAGGCCCACGGGTGGTGCGACCCGGCGCGGGCCGGCCCGGCCCGCGTGCGATGCCGCGACGGCTGTGACCGCGCCGCCGAGAGCGATCAGCAGCAGGGTGGCCATGGCGATGACGGACAGACGGGCAGGCGGGGAATGCATGCGCATGGAGTCCTCCGGGGGCTGCGCGGTCGCGTCTTACGGCCTGCCGGAACGGCCGGCCAGCGACAGTCTGCGCTGGAACCAGGCCGGCCACAAGGGCCCTGGTGGCGCCCCGGCGGATACCCTGGTGGCGACGTTGATGGACGCCATGCCGCCGGGCAGTTACCTGGCGATCTCGCACCCGTCATCGGACATGGACGACCAGGCGCCGGTGATCGCGAAGCAGCTGAACGAGATGGTGGCTGAGAGCGTCACGTTCCGCGACCGCGCAGCGGTCACCCGTCTGTTCGACGGCCTGGACCTGGTCGACCCGGGCGTGGTCAGGGTCTCGGCCTGGCGGCCCAACAGCGAGCTCGTCGCCAAAGCGCCCGGCAGCGTCTGGGGAGCTGCTGGGCGCAAGCCCTGAGGGTGTCGCCGATCCGCACCGAGGGCGTGCCGCCCGAGCAGGACTGCTGAGCGTACAGTCCTGCCATGACCACGATCTCGCGCATGCTGTCACCGCTGCGCCCGGCCGCCCGCGTGCTGACCGGGTCCACCTACGTGCTGCTCGGCTTCGACGCCGTGCGAGCGCCGGGCGGCCGCGTCGATCAGGCCGCCCCGCTCCTTGCCGCGATCCGCAAGGCGGTACCGCTGCCCGATGACGACGAGCTGGTGGTGCGGGGCAACGCCGCCGTGCAGGTCGCCGCCGGCTCGATGCTGGCGCTGGGCATCGCCCCGCGGCTGTCCGCTCTGGCCCTGGCCGGTTCACTGGTTCCCACCACGCTGGCCGGGCACTCGTACTGGAAGATCGAGGATCCGGATGTGCGCAAGGTGCAGCGCATCCAGTTCCATAAGAACATGGCCTTGATCGGCGGCCTGCTGTTCGCCGCGCTCGACGAACCCTGGCGTTAGCCGCGCGGCAGGCAGGCCCCGTAGAGCTGGCCGAGCGCTGCCCAGTGGCGGGCGGCCGCCTCGGCGTCGTAGGTCGGGTTGTCGGGCACCGCGAACCCGTGGTGGGCGGGGTAGAACTCCACGGTGTGCTCGACACCCGCGCTGGTGAGCGCGTCGTCAAGCAGCTTGGCCTGCTCGGTGGTGAACGAGTCGTCGTCGATGGCACCGGCCACGTAGACCCTGGCGGTGATCCGGTCCGCCGCGAGGTGCGGGCTGGACGGGTCGCCGTCCATCGCCAGCCTGCCGCCGTGGAACGAGGCGGCGGCGGCGATCTGGGAGCCGAGCGCGCCGGCCGCCACCAGTGACATGCGCCCGCCCAGGCAGTATCCGGTGGTGCCGATCGCGGATCCTGTCACCTCCGGCCGGGCTAGCAGGAAGCTGGCATAGGCACCGGCATCGGCGGCAATCCGCTCGTTGGTGAGCGCGCCCATGAGCCCGAACAGCCGCGTCCGCTCCTGCTCGTCACTGAACGCGGTGGCCATGTCGAACGGTGCCCAGTCACCGCCGCGATAGTAGATGTCCGGGACCAGCGCTACGTAACCCATGCCCGCCAGCTGGTCGCCCATCTGCCGGAGCGTCTCCCGCACACCGCCGCCGTCCGGGAAGAGCAGCACGCCCGGCCACGGGCCAGCGCCCTCGGGGACGTGCAGGGTCGCGTTGCTGTGGCCGTCGGGGGTGGGGATCTGGGTGTCGATGCGTGGCATGTGGCTGCCTCCAGGGGGTCGCCGGAGCTGACCGCCCGAAGTTATCACCGCGCGGTTGCCGGCCGGTGACCGTGTCCAGATAACCACCGAAGCTGCGCGATCTCGTCGTAGTCGGCCGAGGAGTAGCCGACCAGCCCCGCGGACAGCCCGAAGATCCACTCCGCGATGCCCATAGACAGCGCCAGGCGGCTGCACCGGGCGCAGAAGTGCGGCTCCTCCAGCCGTACCGAGTCGTCGGCTTCCAGCCGCACGTAGATCAGCGTCGACCCCTGCAGCATCCGCCAGCCTTCGCCCTCCCTGGCGAGCGTGATCGCCCGCTGCTCGGCGTGGGTCCGGCAGTTGTCATGATGGCCGAACGTCGCGAACTTGCAGTAACAGTGGTCTTCGCCCGGGAACGGCACCCCGTTGGTCCCCCAGGCCAGCAGGCTGCCACCGGTCACCAGCACGGCCGCGTGCCGGGTGCGCGCATGAGAATCGCGCGCCAGCTCCGCTGCGCGCTCTACCATCTGCTGCGCCGCATCGCTTTCTTGGCGCTTGAGCGGCCGCCATGGCGGCCGCTGCCCTGGCTGCACATCTACCCCCATTCGAACCGGACGCTCCCGTGGGAACTCCGGTCATGCCACTGACAATTGTGGGCTCACGCTGCCCCGCCCGCCTGGCCATTGCCGAGATGAGGCCACCCGGCAGCGCACGTATTATCGCGGTGTCCGGCGTCGCGTGCGGGATGGGAGACCCGGTGGCGAACGTGGTGGTGACCGGCGCAGCCGGTTTTCTGGGGTCGCGGCTGGCCAGGGAACTGCTGGCCGCGGGCCCGATCGGGGTGGCCGGCGCGGAGCCGGCCCCGCTCGCCAGGCTGACCTTGATAGACCAGGCCCCCATCCCCGGCGATCTCGCCGCCGATGACCGGGTGACGGCGATCCGCGCCGACCTGCTGGACATCGAACCCGCCGGGATCGCCGGCGCCGACGTCGTCTTCCACCTCGCGGCGGCGGTCAGCGCCGAGTGCGAAGCCGACTTCGACCTGGGGCTGCGCGCAAACCTCGGTGCCACCCAGGCGCTGCTCGCCGCCTGCCGGGCGGCCGGCAGCACCCCGGTCGTGGTGTTCGCCAGTTCCCTGGCCGTGTTCGGCGGCTCCGCCGAGCACCCGCTCCCGGCGGTCGTTGACGATCACACGCTGCCGAATCCGCAGTCCAGCTACGGGATACAGAAGTTCATCGGCGAGCAGTTGCTGGCCGACTACACCCGCAAGGGCTTCCTGCGTGGCCGCTCGGTCCGCCTGATGACGGTCAGCGTGCGCCCGGGCCGCCCGAACCGGGCCGCGTCCGGCTTCCTGTCCGGCATCATCCGCGAACCGCTGGCCGGCCAGCGCACCACCTGCCCCGTGCCGGAGCAGACCGAGGTGGCCCTCGCCTCCCCGGCCCGGGCCACCGCCGGCCTGCTGCGCGCCGCCGCCGCGTCCGGGCAGGCCTGGGGCGGCCGGACCGCGGTCACCCTGCCCGCCCTTACCGTCACCGTCGGCGGCATGGTCGCCGCGCTCGAGCGCGTGGCCGGGCCCGCCGCGGCCGCCCTGATCGGCTGGGTGCCGGATCCGGCGATAGCCGCCATCGTGACCGGCTGGCCAGCCAGAGTCCGGGCCGGCCGCGCCCGCGGGCTGGGCCTGCACCCCGACCCGGACTTCGACTCGATCATCCGGCTGCACCTGGCCGAATCCCGGCGATAACGGCGGGGCCGCACCACCTCCCCGTCAGGCTTCCCCGTCCCGCGGTCATCGTACGGAAGCGCTGCCCCGCGTCAGTAGTGCTGTGACTGCCCGACCTTGTCCGACGTTTTCCCCTCTGGCCAGCACAAATCCGGCCCGGCCCAGACAAGTCAGTCTGGGCCGGGCCGGAGCGCCGCAGGTTACGGGGTGGAGCCGCCAGGCTCAGGCGGCGACCGCCGGGTGAGCCTGCTGGTGGGTCGTGGCTGGCTCGATGGCCAGCTCGAGCACCTCGCGGACGTCGCTGACCGGGTGGATGTCGAGCTGCTCCCGCACCGCCTCAGGCACGTCCTCGAGGTCCGCCTCGTTCCGCTTGGGGATCAGCACGGTGGTGATCCCGGCCCGGTGCGCGGCGAGCAGCTTCTGCTTCAGCCCGCCGATCGGCAGCACCCGGCCGGTCAGCGAGACCTCACCGGTCATGGCCACGTCGGACCGGACGAGCCGGCCGGACAGCAGCGAGGCCAGTGCGGTCGTCATCGTCACCCCGGCGCTCGGGCCGTCCTTGGGCACCGCCCCGGCCGGGACGTGCACGTGCACGCCGCGCTCCTTCAGGTCGCCGACCGGCAGTTCGAGCTCGGCGCCGTGCGAGCGCAGGTAGGACAGCGCGATCTGGGCCGACTCCTTCATCACGTCGCCGAGCTGGCCGGTGAGCGTGACGCCGGTGTCCCCGGTCTCCGGGTCGGCCAGCGAGGCCTCGATGAACAGCACGTCGCCGCCCGTCCCGGTGACGGCGAGCCCGGTGGCCACGCCCGGCACCGCGGTCCGCTCGGCCGACTCGGGGAGGTGCCGCGGGTGCCCGAGGTAGCCGTGCAGGTCATCCGGGCTGACGGCCACGGGCAGCTCGGCCTTACCGCTGGCCAGGCTGGCCGCGATCTTGCGCAGCACCCGGGCGATGGCCCGCTCGAGCCCGCGTACGCCGGCCTCCCTGGTGTACTCGGCAGCCAGCCTGCGCAGCGCCGCGTCGCTGAGCGTCACGTCGGCGGCGTCCAGGCCGGCCCGCTCGAGCTGCCGGGGCAGCAGGTGACCGGAGGCGATCGTCACCTTCTCGTCCTCGGTGTAGCCGTCCAGCGAGATCGGCTCCATCCGGTCCATCAGCGGCTCGGGGATCGCCTCCGCCACGTTCGCGGTGGCGATGAACAGCACGTCGGACAGGTCGAGCTCGACCTCCAGGTAGTGGTCGCGGAACGTGTGGTTCTGCGCCGGGTCGAGCACTTCGAGCAGCGCCGCTGTGGGGTCGCCGCGGTAGTCGGTGCCGAGCTTGTCCACCTCGTCCAGCAGGATGACCGGGTTCATCGAACCGGACTCCTTGATGGCCCGGACGATCCGGCCCGGCAGCGCGCCGACGTAGGTCCGGCGGTGGCCACGGATCTCGGCCTCGTCACGGACGCCACCCAGCGCCACCCGGGCGAACTTGCGCCCCATGGCCCGCGCCACGGACTCGCCCAGCGAGGTCTTGCCGACACCGGGCGGCCCGGTCAGGGCGAGCACGGCGCCGCTGCGGCGGCCGCCGACCAGAGTCAGGCCCTTGTCGGCCCGGCGCTTGCGGACGGCCAGATACTCGATGATCCGGTCCTTCACGTCATCGAGCCCGGCGTGGTCGGCATCGAGCACCGCCCTGGCCGCGCCGATGTCATAGGAATCCTCGGTCCGGGTGTTCCACGGGATCTCGAGCACGGTGTCCAGCCAGGTCCGGATCCAGCTGCCCTCCGGCGAGCTGTCCGAACTGCGCTCCAGCTTGTCCGCTTCCTTGAGCGCGGCCTCCCTGACCTTCTCCGGCAGTTCCGCGGCCTCGATCCTGGACCGGTAATCGTCCTCCTCGGAGGCCGGCTGACCGTCCAGCTCGGCCAGCTCCTTGCGGATGGCGGCGAGCTGCTGGCGGAGCAGGAACTCGCGCTGCTGCTTCTCCATCCCCTCGCGCACGTCGTTCTGGATGGTCTCGGCTACGTCCAGCTCGGCGAGCGCGTCCCGCGCCCAGCCGGTCAGCCGCTCCAGGCGCTGCTCGGGGTCGATCGTCTCGAGCAGCTCGACGCGCTGCTCCAGCGTCAGGTACGGGGCATAGCCGGCGCTGTCGGCCAGGGCCGACGGGTCCTCGATGCGCTGCAGCGCGTCGATGACCTGCCAGGCGCCGCGCTTCTGCAGGATCGTCGCCGCGATCCCGCGATACTCGCGGGCCAGCTCCTGGGCGCGGGCGCTGGCCGGCGGCTCCGGCTCGACGCTGCCCTCGACCCACAGGGCCGCGCCCGGGCCCACCGTCCCGGTGCCGATCCGCACCCGGGACAGGCCCCTGATGACCGCGGCGGGCTCGCCGCTGGGCAGCCGTCCGGTCTGCTCGATGGCGCCGAGCGTGCCGACCGCCGAGTACTTCCCGCCCAGCCTGGGCACCAGCACCACCTGAGGCTTGGCGCTGGCCAGCCGGGTGACGCCCGGTGCGCTCGCCGCCATCTGCGCTGCCTCGATCGCCCCGCGGACCTCTGTGTCCGACATATCGACCGGGACCACCATGCTCGGCAATATCACGGTGTCGTCGAGCGGCAGCACCGGCAGCGAAAGGGTCTCGCTCATCAAGTCACTTCCCGAAGTTCAGTTTTTTGCGGAAGTTCAGTGTTCGCCGGTTCAAACGCCGGAAAGCCGGAGTTGCTTCCTCGGTTTTGTTCGCTCTCAGCCGACGCGGCTTACCGTGCGCATCGGGCGGCCGGGCCGATCCGGGAGAACCCATGGCGAACAACCCGGCAAGCAAAAGTAATAGCTGCCAGGATAATTTGTGCAACCATTTTTGGCCCACATGTATTCCTGGCCACGTGACGAGTGGCCGGGCTGGCGAAGTCGTTCCGTTAAAAGGAAAGATTTTCGCTTTTCAGGACGTTCGGCGCGCGTCGATCTGGGCTTGCGCGCCGGCCAGGACCTGCCCCACCGCATAGCCGAACCGGACGTCGCAGGGATGGGCGGTCCGGCCCGCCCTGGCGCCCTCGGCCAGTTCGCTGAGGGCGGTCCGCAGCGCGGCCACCGGGTCCCCGGTCTCGCTGGGCGCCTCGGTCACACCGGGCTTACCCCAGACCAGCAGGCCGAACTCCCCGGTGCTCTCGGGTGCGCTGAGCGTGACGGTGACCGTGCTGGTCGCGCCGCCCTCGTGGTGCAGGATGAGGTGGCTCACGTCGGCCGGCCCGCCGTCGGCGGTCACCCCGGTCACCGGGCCGAGGCTGGCCCACAGCAGGGAAACCGCGTGCGGGCCGAGATCCCACAGGCCACCCTTGTCCCGCCGCCAGGGCGTGTTGAACGGGTTGGACTCCTGCAGCGCTGTGCCGAGCCAGACCGCGAAGCCGCCGGCCCAGCCGGTGCGGGCGCTGACGTCGGCCAGCCAGGTTCGCACGTCGTCCTGGAACCGCGAGGTGAAGAAGACCACGGAGGCGACCCGCGCATCCTCGACCGCCTGGACCAGTTCACCGGCCGCCGCCTCGCTGATGGCTATCGGCTTCTCCAGCAGGAGATGCTTGCCGGCTCTGGCCGCCCGGGTCGCGATCGCGGCCTGCACGTCCGGCGGCACGGAGAAGCTGACCGCGTCGACGTCGCCGAGGAACGCGTCGAGGTCTGCGTGGACCTTGGCGCCATAGGGCTCGGCGAGGCCACTCGCCGCCCACGGGTCCCGGCCCCAGACCGCGGCGAACTCGATGCCCTCGGTGGATGCGAGCGCCGGCGCGTGCGTGATCCTCGCCCAGTAACCGGTGCCAACCAGCCCGAACCTCATGATGCCGCCACCTCCGCAATGGGTGTGAGCAGCTTATGGGGGACCGACAGGGCCTGGCTGACCAGGTCTGGCTTGCTGGTGGCCGGCGCATCGGGCCAGGGCAGCACGGTGAGCTCGGCCGGCCCCGGGATGACTCCGCAGGACCCGCACCGGCCGTCGGCGGCCAGGGTGCCGCCGCAGCCGTTGTGCGCGTAGGTCCGGCAGGGCCGGTCGCTGCCGTAAAACTCGTTTCCCCAGGAGTTGAGCGACCACACCGTCGGCCACAGCCGCCGCCCCTTGGCGGTGAGCGAGTACTCGTCGCGGCCGCTGGCGGCGGTGACCCGGGCCAGGATGCCCTGCCCAGTGAGCAGGTTCAGCCGGTCGGTCAGCACCGCCCGCGGGATTCCCAGGTGGTCGCGGAAGTCGCTGAACCGGCTGACCCCGTAGAAGGCGTCCCGCACGATCAGCAGCGTCCATCGTTCACCGATGATCTCCAGCGCCCGGGCGATCGGGCAGTCCTGGCCGAGGTACTCACGCGGCAGCGTCATGCGGCCAGTATATCGCTTGCAAGTTCAGTGAGTGAACCTCTATGATCGGGCCTCATGGTTCATTGACCGAACCAAGACGCTCGACCAACAGATGAGGAGTGGCCATGAGGGACCAGGCCCTGCTGAAGCCCGAGTCCGCCAGCGCGCCACGCTGGGCGGCGGCTGCCCACGGCGGCGCCGTCACCGGCCGGCTGGCGCGGGTGGGCGCGGGGCAGCGCCGCCGCGTGCTGCCGCAGCGCGTCGCGTACTGGCACGCCGCCGCGGTGATCGGGCTGTGCCTGTTCGCCTCGGTCGTGCCGTCGCCGCTGTACCACCTCTACGCCGCGGCATGGCACTTCTCGCCGCTCACGCTGACCCTGATCTACGCGACCTACGCGTTCGGTGTGCTGGCCGCCCTGCTGCTCGCCGGACGGGTGTCCGACCAGGTTGGCCGCCGGCCGGTGCTGCTGGTGGCGCTGCCGGTGCTGATGGTCTCCTGGGTGGTGTTCATCGCCGCGAGCTCGACGCCCTGGCTGTTCGTGGCCCGTGGCCTGCAGGGCCTGGCCACCGGCATCGCGCTGAGCGCGGCCAGCGCCGCCCTGCTGGACCTGCACCCGCGTCAAGATCCGGTCGGTGCTGGCCTGGCCAACGGTGTCGCGAGCGCCGGCGGCCTGGGTCTTGGCGCGCTGGCCTCAGCGGCCCTGGTGCAGGCGGGGGCGGCGCCCCGGGTGCTGCCGTACGTGATGCTGCTGGTGCTGTTCGCCGCTGCCCTGGCTGGGGCGTACTGGATGCCCGAGCCGGTGAGTGACCGCTCGCGCTTCCGGCTGAGCCCGCAGCGGCCGAGCGTGCCCGCCGGGATCCGGCATCCGTTCCTGATCGCGGCGCTGGCCGTGCTCGGCTCCTGGTCGATCGCCGGGCTGTTCTTCTCCATCGGCGCCCAGCTCTCGTCGCAGCTGTTCGGCTCGGCCAACGTCATCGTCGCCGGGCTCGGCGGCATCACGCTCACCCTGTCGGCGGCGCTGGCCCAGTTGCTGTTCCGCCGGACGGCTCCGTGGATCGGCGCCAGCCTGGGCTCGACCGGGCTCGCCGTGGGTATGGCGGCGATCGTCGTCGCGGCCGCCACCGGCTCCAGCGCGCTGTTCATGATCGGCGCGTTCGTCGCCGGTGCCGGGTTCGGCGTTGCCTTCCTCGGCGGCCTGCGCCAGCTCACCACCGTGATCCCGGCCGAGCACCGGGCCGCCGTCATGTCCGCGTTCTACGTGGTCGCCTACGCCTCGCTGTCGGTACCCGCCGTCATCGCCGGCGTCGTGGTCACCCACCTCGGGCTGGACGTGACGTTCGAGACGTTCGGCAGCGTCACCGCGGGCATCGCGCTGATCATGGCGTTCGAGGTCTGGCGCACCCGCCCGGCCGGTGAGCTGGCCTAGCTGCGAGCTGGCCTAGCCGAAGGTGAAGTCGTACGCCTGGATCCCGGGTGAGGCGCGCAGCAGGAGGGTTCCGCTGGTGGACGAGGCGGCCTTGACCAGGGTGTACAGCCGGGGCACACCGGTGACGTGGATGGTCTGCGTGGGCCGGCCGTTCACGGTGACCTGGAGCGTCCCCGTGCCGCCCAGCACCAGGTACACGTCCTGGGCGAGGAAGCCAAGCTCCAGCTCGGCGCCGTTGCCCGCGGTCGCTTCCTCAGCGTGCACGGTCCAGGTCCCCGACAGGCCCATGGCGCCGAGTGGCAGGTGGGCGGGGAAGTGGTAGGCCGCCGGGGCGTTCTGGGTCACGCCGCTGCTGGAATCCAGGTACTGCAGCCGGCTGTAGCCGACGTAGGTCTCCGGGTTCATCTCGCCGGCCGGGGTCCTGTTCGGTACATCGGTCGCGGCCGGCAGCGAGGCGCTCCGGTGCGCCGCGGTGAGCAGCGTCCTGATGTCCTTCTCGGTGGCTGAGTAATCGCCCTCGCCGAAGTGGACGTGCCGGACGTGGCCCTGCGCGTCGATCAGGTAGTCGGCGGGCCAGTACTGGTTGTTGTAGGCGTTCCAGGTGGCGTCGTCGTCGTCGACCGCCACCGGGTAGTGCACGCCCAGGGCCGTGGCCTGCGCCCGCACGTTGGAGACGACGTGCTCGAAGGCGAACTCCGGCGTGTGCACGCCCACGACGACGAAGCCGTCCTTGGCGTACTCCCGGGACCAGGCCTCGACGTGCGGCAGCGTCCGCTGGCAGTTGATGCACGAATAGGTCCAGAAGTCCACGAGGACGACCTTGCCGCGCAGGTCCTTGATCGTCAGCGGCTTGCCACCCGGGGTGTTCAGCCAGGAGGTAATGCCGGTGAAGTTCGGCGCGAGACCGCAGTTCACCAGCGTCGTGGCGGTGGAGCTGCACTTGCTCAGAGTGGTCTGCTTGGCCCCGGTCAGGTTGTTGAGCTGCTTGCGGATATTGGCCGAGCCCTGCAGCGCGCTGGCGTAGCCGGGCACGTCGCGCTGGAGGCCGTTCAGCCAGTTGAAGGAGATCAGCACGGCCATGACGACGAGCACGACCCCGCCCACCTGGCGCACCCGGGGTGCCTGGCGGCGAAGGGCGCCGACCCGGCCGGTGAGCTGGCCACCCGCGATGGCGATCACCAGCAGCGGCACCGCCGTTCCCACCGCGAACGCGGCGGTCACGAAGACCGCCGTCAGCCCCACCCGGTGGGTGGCCGCGACCACGCTGATCGCGGCCAGTATCGGCCCGGCGCACGGCACGTACAGCACGCCGAGGGCCAGGCCAAGCATGAAGCCACCGCCGCCGCCGTTCGCCCTGCGGGTACCGATCCGGGCAAACGGCCGCTCCAGCAGCAGGCCGAGCGGCGGGATGAGGTAGCCGAGCCCGACCAGAATCAGCAGCGCGATCCCGGCGTCGCGCAAGGTGTCCTGCGGCAGGTGCAGCAGCGAGAGCAGCTCGGATCCGGCCAGCACCAGCAGGCTGAAGCTGAGCACCAGGCCGACGATGACCGCGAGCGGCCGGGCGAGCCCGGCGCGGGGCAGCCTCGCTTGGGGTGCGGCTGCTGTCGCGGTGCCCGCTGTGCCGGTGCGCTCTGTGCCAGTGCCCGGTGTGCCGGGGTCCTTGGCTGCCCCGGCGACCGTGGTGGATCCGGCGACCAGCAGGAGTGGCAGAACCGGCAAGATGCACGGTGAGATACCGGCCAGGAACCCGGCCACAATGCTGACGATCACAAGCCCGGCCACGTCGCTGCCCTTCTGCCGTTGGGATCTCCTCCCAATCGGCTATTCGGAGCCGGTGGTCGGGTGGCTTGGCCGGGCCACTATTTTTCTCACTCGATGGCGAGGATGAGCTTGCCGGTGTTGGCGCCGTTGAACAGCATCAGCAGGGCACCTGGGAAGCCGGCCACACCGCCGCCCACGATGTGCTCGCGGGAGACGATCCGGCCGTCCCGCAGCCATTGCGCGAGCTCGGCTCTGGCCTGCGGGTACCTGTCCTCATAGTCGAAGACCAGCATGCCGGTCATGGACGCCCGGGCGACCAGCAGCGCCAGGTAGTTGGCTGGGCCGCGCACCTGGCCAGCGTTGTACTGCGAAATCGCCCCGCAGATGACGATCCTGGCGCCCCGGGCCAGGCGGCCCAGCACCGCGTCCAGGACCTCGCCGCCGACGTTGTCGAAGTAGACGTCGACTCCGTCGGGGGCGTGCTCGCGCAGCGCGGCCCGCAGATCGCCGCTCTTGTAGTCGATGCTGGCGTCGAAGCCTAGCTCCCCGGTCAGCAGGCGGCACTTGTCCTCGCCACCGGCGATGCCGATGACCCGGCAGCCCTTGACCTTGGCGATCTGGCCGGCCACGCTGCCGACCGCCCCGGCGGCACCGGACACGACGACCGTGTCCCCTTCCCTGGCCCGTCCGGTGTCCAGCAGGCCGAAGTAGGCAGTGAGCCCGGTCATCCCGAGCACTCCCAGGTAGGCCGTCGGCTCCACCGAGGCGTCCAGCTTGGTCACGCCCCCGCCGTCGGAGCACGCGTACTCCTGGACACCGAAGATGCCGTACACACTGTCGCCCACCGCGTAACCGGGGTGGGCGGAGTCCACCACGCGCCCGACCGCCCCGGCCCGCATGACCGCGCCCAGTTCCACCGGCGGGACATAGGAGGGGCGGTCGTTCATCCAGCCGCGCATCGCCGGGTCGATGGACAGGTGCGAGACGGCCACCACGAACTCGCCTGGCCCAGGGGCCGGCACCGGCTCGCTGGTGATCTCCCAGTCGATGTCCGTGGGCAGCCCAGCGGGACGGGCGGCCAGCCGCACCTGATGGTTGGTCGGATTCACAACACGGCTCCCATCCGAGACTCCTGGCGTGCCTCGGAAGGTAGCCCCGCTGCTCGGCTGTGGCAAGCGGCTAGCCGCACGGGTGCCGGAGCGATTGTGCACTATAGAGCCAGGCATCCCGGATGGGAATCCGGGCCGGACCGAGGAGCTGACCGATGCCGATCGTCACGCCTGGGTTCCACGGGCGGCCCCGTGGGGCCAAGAAGGAACTGCCGCCCGGTCAGTACCTGGTGCACGACTTCCCGGTGCTGTCGGCCGGGCCGACGCCACGCGTCCGGCCGGAAAACTGGGAGTTCCGGATCACCACCGAGTCCGGGCAGGTGCACGCCTGGAACTGGACGGCCTTCCAGGCTCTGCCGGCCGAGGACATCACTGTCGACCTGCATTGCGTGACCAAGTGGTCGAAGCTGGACACGCCATGGCGGGGCGTCTCGCTGGATACCCTCATGGCGGACGTGACCACCACCGCCGGATACGCACTGGCCCGCTCGGTGGGCGGCTACACGACGAACATGCCGCTGCAGGATCTGCTGGGTGGCAGGGCATGGATCGCGTTCCGCTACGCCGGCCATGACCTGACCCCCGAGCATGGCGGTCCCGCCCGCCTGCTGGTGCCGCACCTGTACCTGTGGAAGTCGGCAAAGTGGGTTCAGCGCATCGATCTGCTAAGCCGGGATGAGCCCGGCTTCTGGGAGACCCTCGGATACCACAACTACGGAGACCCATGGCTGGAACAGCGCTATCAGGGCGACTGAACTGGCTGGTCAGTCACCTCGCCGGTATCCGCCAGGAGACCGCCACTGCCCGGACCCTGATCCTGGACGTACCCGGCTGGCCCGGGCACCTGCCCGGCCAGCACGTGGACGTCCGGCTCACTGCCGAGGACGGCTACTCCACCGAGCGCAGCTACTCCATCGCCTCGGCACCGGACGGCACCCGGCTGGAACTGACCGTGCAGCGGCTGGCGGACGGAGAGGTCTCGCCCTATCTCACCGAGGTCTTCGACCTGGGATACCCGCTGGAGGTCCGTGGCCCCATCGGCGGTTACTTCGCCTGGCGCCCCGCCCTGGCACCGCCGGTCCTGCTGATCGGTGGCGGCTCCGGGGTGGTCCCGCTGATGGCCATGCTGCGCACCAGGATCGCCACCGCGAGCACGGCCCCGATGCGCCTGATCTACTCGACCCGCAGCCCAGACACCCTGCTGTACGCGGAGGAACTGCGCCGCATAGCCATTGCCGGGCAGGACGCCGGCCTGACAGCCGAGATCGTCTACACCAGGTCGGCCCCGCCGGGCTGGACCGGCCGGGTCGGCCGCCTGGACGCCGCCTGGCTCCGGACGCTCACCGGCGCCCGCGCGGCCAGCTCGCGCTGCTACATCTGCGGGCCGACAGGGTTCGTGGAGAACGTTGCCGACCTGCTGACCAGCCAGGGTCTGGCCGACTGGCAGATCAGGACCGAGCGGTTCGGCCCGGGCGGAGGAAGCTGATGAGCGACACCTGGATGGATGGCAACAGCATGGCCGGCCCGTTGCGGGAAGTGTTCAGCGTGGACGTGACCGAAGCCGTCGGCCGCTGCGCGAGCTGCAAGAGCACCGGCCCACTGGCCGAGGGCCGCGTCTTCGGTCCCGCCCCCGGCCTGGTCCTGCGCTGCCCCGCCTGCGACCAGCCCCTGCTGCGCCTGGCCCGCACGCCGGGCCGCACCCGCCTCGACCTGCGCGGCCTGGAGTACCTAGAGTTCCCCTGGTCCGACTAACTCCCCCATGATGGAGGGGCGCCGCTCACGATGGCTGGAGGATGACGGTCGCAGGTCCTGCGTCCGCGGCGGGCTGCTGAGACCCCTAGGCTCAGGTCGTTGCCACCAGCAGTTCCTCGCCGCTTGATGTGCGGAGGCCATCCGTCCTGCCTGCGAAGTACCGATGGTTGAGCATGGCTGCCGACACGTGCTGGGCGTCTTTGAACCCCGTGTCGCGGGCCAGTGCCACGATCTCCTGCGGGGCGTAGAAGCTGATGAAGGGCGTCCCGCTTGCCCGGGCGCCGTTCTCCGCAGCCTGACGTGCCGGGCGTTCCTCTTCCTCGAGGAGCTCCAGCGGTGGCTGGAACGTCATGACGATGGTGGAGCCTGGGGCGAGCGACGCGAGCTGGCGGAGAGTGGCGGCGTTCGCGTCCTTGGTGAGGTACATGCTGACCCCGGTGGAGGCCACCACCGCTGGCTGGTCTGCATCGAATCCGGCCGCCGAGAGCCGCTCCCACCACGACCCGCCCGCCTCGAAATCGACCGGGACCAGGCGCAGCCAATCGGGAATGCCGTAGCCGAGCTCGGTCAAGCGCTGGCGCTTCCAGGCTTGCGGGCCGGGCCGGTCGACCTCGAACACCCGAAGGCTGGCGGCAAGATCGGGCCGTCGCTGGGCGAAGGTATCCAGGCCCGCGCCCAGGATGACGTACTGGGCGACGCCGTGGCCGGCCTGCTCAGCCACCAGGTCCTCGACGAAGCGGGCCCTGGCCAGGATGCCCGCCCGGTACCGGCTGGTAGCAAGCGGGTCCATGTCGCCCCGGCGGCGCCAGCCATCACCCGGGTCCGCCAGCCGGAGGCCAACCTCGTCCTCGATCACATGCGGCGGTGGGTCGACCTCGACGTGCATGGCCCGCCAGAGGGCGACGCGTACCGCCGTACTGTCCGGAGTCAGGGTCTGCTCGTCAGCCATGGTGCCTCTCTCAGCTCTTGCCAGGAGCCTGGAGGGTCCAGAGCCGCCCGTCGGGGTCTCGGACGGTCATCTCCTGAGTCCCGTAGTGCGTATCCTCGAACTGGGTGACCACCTCGACGGCAGAATCGGGACGGAACGTATCCGCGTCCGGCACTTTCAGCACGATCTGTGTCTGGGGCTCCCGGTCCTCGGGAACCTCGGCGATGAACAGGCAGGGACCGGCTCCGTTGCGGAGCTGGCCGGAGGCATGGTCGGTCGCGAACTCCAGCTCGAAGCCCAGTGCCTGGAAGAACTTCGCCGCCTTGCCCCAGTTGTGCGTCTCCAGGAACACAGCCTCGATGCCCTCGGTCGTCATGCCTGCTCCCCTTCTCCAGACGGTTGCTGAGCCTTCCCGTGGGTGTCATCGAGATAGGCACGAAGTGCATCGGCGACCAGCGCCGACAGCGACAGCTCCGCCTCAATCGCCCGATGCTTGACCCGCCTGATCAACCCGACCGGCAGATACACGTTGAACTGCTTGATGTCCTCACCACCCACAACTCCATGCTAGCAAACTAGTCAGCTAGATTATTAGCTATAGCCAACCGACCTCACGTTTCGGTGGGCTCGGGCGTTTACCAGGCAGTGGAAGCGAACTGGAGGGGCTGACATGTCTGCCACGCACACCGTTATGGACTCACCGATCGGGGAGCTCACCCTCGTCGCGGATGAGGGACGGCTGATCGGGGTGTACTTTCCGCACCACTGGTACGCGCCGGATCGGGCCTCGTTCGGTGTGCGGACCGAGGCTGGGTTCGAGGAGGTCAAGCGGCAGCTCGGGGAGTACTTCGCGGGGGAGCGGGAGCGGTTCGAACTGCCGGTGGACGCTCGTGGGGATGAGTTTCAGAAGCGGGCCTGGGAGCTGATCGACAGAATCCCGTACGGACAGACCGTGACCTATGGTGAGCTGGCCAAGGAGCTTGGCGAGGGGGTTGTGGCCAAGGATGCCGGTGCGGCCGTGGGGCGCAATCCGCTGTCGATCGTGGTGCCCTGCCATCGGGTTGTCGGCAAGGATGGCCAGCTCACCGGCTACGCGGGCGGGCTCGGGCGCAAGCGGTTCCTGCTCGACCTGGAGGAACCGGCCGAACGTAAGCAGGCGACGCTCTTCTGATCCTGCTCACCCGGGCGGCCGACTGTGGTGGTCGCGTACGCTTCCGGCCAATGGCCAGTGCGGCACCGCTGGGATGATAATGGAGCGAGCAATGGATCTGTTCGACCTGACCGGCAAGACGGCCGTGGTCACCGGGGGGACCCGGGGGATCGGGCTGATGATCGCGCGTGGGCTGTTGCAAGCGGGGGCGCGGGTCTACATCAGCTCCCGCAAGCCCGAGGGGTGCGCCGCCGCCGAACAGGAGCTGAGCCAGTACGGAAGGGTTGCAGCCATTCCGGCTGACCTGTCCACCGAGGCGGAATGCCTGCGGCTGGCCAGCGAGGTCGGGCAGCGGGAGCAATCACTGAACGTGCTGGTCAACAATGCCGGGGCTACCTGGGGGGCGCCGATCGAAGAGTTTCCGGCCGCCGCCTGGGACAAGGTTACCGACCTGAACCTGAAGGCGCCGTTCTACCTCACCCGGGCGTTTCTGCCGCTGCTCGAGGAGGCCGGGACGCGCGATGACCCGGCGCGGGTCATCAACATCGGCAGCATCGACGGGCTGCGGGTGCCGCCGCTGCAGACCTATGCCTACTCGGCCACCAAGGCAGGGTTGCACCATATGACCCGGGTGCTCGCCCGTGAGCTGGGGCCGAGGCACGTCACGGTGAACGCGGTCGCCCCGGGGCCGTTCGAGTCCAAGATGATGGCCGCGACGCTGGAGGCGTTCGGGGAGGCGATCGCCGAGGCGGCCCCGCTCAGGCGGATTGGGCGTCCGGACGACATGGCTGGGGTCGCCATCTATCTTGCCTCGCGGGCGGGCGCCTACGTGACCGGCGCGGTGATCCCGGTGGACGGCGGCATCGGGACCACCGTCTGATCGGCAGGAGCACGCCGGCCGGCCGCGATCAGGTGGGTGCCGATCCCGGCCAGCTCGGGGACTCGTTCCAGGGCGCGGGCGGTTTCCAGCACCACTCGCCGGGACTCGGCGTCGGCGAGGCGTGCGCCCAGGTCCGCTAGCAGGAACGCCGGGCCCTCGACGCTGACCACCTCGACGGACCGCAGGCCGCTGGCGGTCAGCTCGGCCCGGAGCTGACCGGGGCGGTGCAGGTAGGCGCAGAATGAGCCCTGGTAGAACGGCGGCAGCAGGCCGGTCCGCTCGATCGATGAGACCTCGGCCTCGAAGGCGGGCACTGTCTCGTAGAGGCGCGCCCGCAGGATTCCGTCCATGCGTACCGCCCAACGGGATATCGCCGCCGCGATGACCGGGCCGCCAGGGCGGACTACCCGATGAGCCTCGGTCAGCGCCTGCACCCGGTCGCGCCGCTGGTCCAGGTGGTAGAGCGGGCCGAGCAGCAGGACGGCACCGGCGCTGCGGTCGGCCAGGTCGAGCTGGCGGGCGTCGGCCACCGCCGACTGGATGCGCGGGTCGCCGCCGGCCGCCTGCCGGAGCTGCCTGACGTGCAGTGGCATCAGGTCGCGGTGCACCACCTGGTAGCCCAGGCTGGCCAGCCACAGGGAATACCGGCCGGGGCCGCCGCCGATGTCGGCCACGACGGCGGGCGCTGGCGGCAGGTGGCGCAGGACGATCTCTTTGGTGCGCTCGAACTCGAGCTGTCCCTGCGGCCCGTCGAGCCGGTCCTGTTCCTCACCGAGTTCGTAGTGCTCGCGCATCGCGGCGAGCTTGGGGTTCCCGGGCATGGCCCATCATGACCGACAGGCCGCGCCGGCGGCACGTGGTTTTCCACGCCTCGTCCCGGCTGATCGCCGTTGTCCCGGCCGGGTTCAGTTGGCGGTTTTCTTTCTTTTTCCCAAAAAAAATATTACCGAACGAATACAGGCGAACCCCGTGGATACCTCAGGTGACCTGCTTTCTGATGGCGTCCAGCGCGGCCTGGATGTTCTCGACCGAGTTGGCGTAGGAGAACCGCAGATAGCCCTCGCCGTGGGGGCCGAAGGCGGTGCCGGCCAGGGCGGCGACCCCGGCTTCGGACAGGAGCTGGGCTTGGAGCTGCGCGGAGGTCAGGCCGGTGCCGGCGATGTTCGGGAAGACGTAGAACGCGCCCTGGGGCTCGACGCAGGTGATCCCGGGAATGTCGTTCAGGCCGGCCACGATCACGTCGCGGCGGCGGCGGAACTCGGCCACCATCTCCTCGACCGGCTGCCATGGGCCGGTCAGGGCCGCTGCGGCGGCGAACTGGCTGAACGCCGACGTGCAGGACACCGAGTTGATCACCAGGCGGGTGACCGGCTCGACCAGGGCGGACGGGAAGACGCCGAAGCCGAGCCGCCAGCCGGTCATGGCGAACGTCTTGGACCAGCCGTCCAGCAGGATTGTGCGGTCCGCCATGCCGTCTACGTCGAGGACGCTGGCGTGCGGCTTGTCGCCGTAGCGGATCGCCCAGTAGACCTCGTCGGAGAGCACGGTCAGGTCGTGACGGAGCGCGAGTTCGGCGATCGCCTCGCAGTCTTCCCTGGTGAGCGCGCTGCCGCAGGGATTGTGCGGGGAGTTGATGATCAGCAGCCTGGAGCGGTCGGTGATCAAGCCTGCCAGCTCGTCGACGTCGATGCGGAAGTCGTTGCCCTCGCGCAGCGGGACCGGGACGCAGACCGCGCCGGTAAACGCGGTGATCGACTCGTACATCGGGAAACCCGGATCGGGGTAGAGCACCTCGTCACCCTCGTTGCACAGGGCCATGATCGTGAAGAACATGACCGGCTTGGCGCCTGGGGTCACGATGACGCGGTCCGGGGGCACCCGCATCCTGCCGGTGCGTTCGAGGAAGGCGGCCACGGCCTCGCGCAGCGGCGGGATGCCGGGCGCGGGCACATAGTGTGTGTTGCCTGCCCGCAGCGCCTCGACGGCCGCCTCGACGATGTGGCTGGGCGTCGGGAAGTCGGGCTCGCCGATTTCCAGGTGGATGACCTTCCCGCCGGCGGCCTCGATGGCCTTGGCGCGGGCAAGCACTTCGAAGGCGGACTCTGTGCCGAGCCGGCCCATCCTGTCTGCAAGGGTGGTAGCAGTCATGGCCCGATGATAGGGCTAGTCCGATTCGCCGGTTAGAGTCGGAAAGCTCCTAATAGGAGCAGCAAAGCCCGTGCAGCAATGGAGGTGCAGGGATGGACTTCGCGTCCGACGGGACAGGGCTGCGGTCGCCGCTCATCGCACGGTCTGGCAGCGAGCTGGACGCGGGGCTGCTGTACGCCGCCGCCGAGCCCGACTTCGCCCGGTACGAGCTGGTCAAGGAACTCATCGACGAGTGCATTGACCTGTCCCTCAACTACCGGCAGAGCGGGCATCCCGGTGGGTCGAGGTCCAAGGTGCACATGATGGTGTCGCTGCTGCTGTCCGGCGCCATGCGCTGGGACGTGCTGCGGCCGTGGCGGCGGTTCGGCGACCGGTTCGTGCTGTCGGCCGGGCACACCGTGCCGCTCGTCTACGCCACGCTGGCGGTGCTCAACGAGGCAGTCAGGACCCGGCACGAGCGCACCGGCGCACCCGAGTTCGCCTTTCCCGACGATGGCAGGTGGGCGCTGACCTGGGAGTGGCTGCTGCGTCTGCGCCGCCACGGCGGGCTGCCCGGGCACGCGGAGATGGAAGGCAGGACGCTGTTCCTGAAGTTCAACACCGGCCCGTCCGGGCACGGCATGCCGCCGTCCGCCGGTGAGGCGCTCAGCCTGAAGCTGGCCGGCGCCGGTGCGGTGAAGGTCTTCGTGTTCGAGGGCGAAGGCGGGCTCACCCCCGGCTCGGCGCACGAGGTCAAGAACATGGCCTGGGGCCTCGGCCTGGACAACCTCGTCTTCATGGTCGACTGGAACGACTTCGGCATCGACCCACGGGCGGCTCACACGGTGGTCCCCGGCACGCCGGAGGACTGGTTCGTGCCCTATCAGTGGCGGGTCAACGGCACCGAGCACGGCATGGAATGGGGGCCGGTCACCGAGGCGGTGCTCGAGGTGGCCTGCGGGGCGAACCCGGGCAAGGTGCCGAGCATGGCCTGGTTCGTCACCCGCAAGGGCCGGGGCTACGGCAAGTACGACGCGGCCAGTCACGGCACCGCGTGGCCGATGAACGCCGAACCGTTCTGGGCCAGCCGCAAGGAGTTCATGGCCAGGCACGGCGTGACCTACGAGGGCGTGGACTCACCTGCCCCGTCCGGCCCGGCGGCGGTGGCGGCGCAGGCGGAGGCGAACCTCCGCGTCGCCATGAGCGTGCTGCACCACGACGACGACCTGGTGACCTGGCTGTCCGACCGGCTGCTCGCGATCGCGGACACGGTGCCCGACGACATCGACGGCTTCCGGCTCGGCGGCGAGCACGCGGGCGTGTTCAAAGACCGGCGGATCTTCGATGTGGCCAGCTACCCGGAGAGCATGTGGAAGAAGCCGGGGGACAAGGCGCCGAACCGGGCCGGCCTGGCCGCCTGGGGGGCGTACGTGAACTCACTGGCGCTGCGCGACTACGGCCGGCCGCTGTTCATCGCCGCCTCCGCCGACCTGGCCGAGTCCACCAACATCGCCGGGTTCGCCCAGGACTTCAACGGTGCCAAGGGCACCGGCTGGTACGAGCGGGTGGACAACCCGGCCGGGGCGTTGCTGCCCACCGAGATCACCGAGTTCTCCAACGCCGGGCTGGTCGCCGGGCTGGCCACGGTCAACATGGCCACCGATCCGTTCGGGGAGTTCGACGGGTACTGGGGCGCCTGCTCCACCTATGGCTCGTTCTCCTACCTCAAGTACGGCCTGATGCGGCTGTTCAGCCAGCTCGCCCAGGACAGCGAGCTGAAGGTCGGCAAGGTGCTGTGGATCGCCGGCCACTCCGGGCCTGAGACGGCCGAGGACTCCCGCACCCACTTCGGTATCTTCTCGATCGGCGTCACCCAGCTTTTCCCGGACGGGCACGTCATCGACCTGCACCCGTGGGAGTACAACGAGGTGCCGGTCATGCTCGGCACCGCGTTCTCGCTCGACGTGCCGATCGTGGCGCTGCACCTCACCCGCCCGCCGGTCGAGATCCCCGACCGGGAGGCGCTCGGCATCCCGTCGCACCTGGCCGCCGCCAGGGGCGCCTACGTGCTGCGCGACTACCGGCCGGACAAGCCCAAGGGCGGCACCGTCTACATCCGTGGCACGCTGCCCACCCGGAACCTGGTTAACCTGCTGCCGCAGCTCGACGAGCGGGGCATCAACGTCAAGATCGTCGCGGCGCTCAGCCCGCAGCTGTTCGCCCGCCAGCCCGCGGAGTACCGGGAGTCGGTGATCGGCCCGGCCGGGCGGCTCGATGCCATGGTCATCACCAACGGCGCGTTCAAGCTGATGGGTGACTGGGCGGGTGGGCCGCTGGTCAGGGGATACTCGCTGTCGTCAGACTGGGACGACCGGTGGCGGACGGGCGGTTCGCTGGCCGAGGTGATCGCGGAGGCGCACCTCGACGAGGCGCACATCCTGGCCGCCCTCGATCGCTTCCAGGCGGAGCGGCCCGAGCGGCTGCACCGGCTGAAGGAGCAGCTCGCGGACCTCTAAGGCTGGTCAGCCGCCCCGCTTCCTGGCGCTGGGCTTGACGGCCGTGGGAGCTGCTTCGGCGATCTTGCGGATGGCCTCGGAGGTCTCGCGGCCCAGGTCTTTGTCGTGCTCGACGATCATCCTGGCCGCATCGACCTGGGCATCGGTCACCACGACCCTCGTTTTCGGCATCGGGTACCCCCTCATGCTCAGCTCTCCTCTTCTGATGGTATGAGAACTTCCCCGGTATCGCTAAGGTCAGTTGTGCTGGCGACGACTTCCACGTCATCGCCTGCCAGTTCGATCGCCTGCACCGGCTCCTCCAGGGAGGCGTCCAGCGCGGCGAAGATGAAGTCGCGGTCGGCGGAGTTGAGCATGTTGGAGCGCAGCAGGGCCTTCAGCTCCTGGTTGCCGAGCCTGGCCTTGTGCACCTCGTCCGACACGGCGAGCTCGGCCGCCCAGCGCAGCGTGCGCATGACCTCCTCGCGCCTGGACCTGGTCTCCAGCTCCCGGTCGCCGCGTCGGCTCACCCGCTGACCGACGGCGGTGACCACGGCGTTGAGCAGCGGAGAGCCGAGTGCGACTCCCCAGATAGCCCAGTCCGGCAGCGATGTCACGATGCCGAATTTAGGGCATCGTGGCCCACAGTGCCCGGGATAACCGCATGACGGCGAACTCAGCCCGCGCGGCGGTTGTCGTAACCGGCTCCTAGCATCGTCGCGTGCCTCAGCGTCGCCGCCATCCCAAGAAGGACATCGAGTCCGCTCTCCGGGCTGCCGTATCCGCGGGCTGGAGGGTGGAAGAGATCCACCGAGGGCATCGATGGGCCATCGTCCGTTGCCCGTCCGGCGAGCACGCGGTCACCGCATGGTCCACTCCACGGGACCCGGCTACGCTTGGGAAGCGTACACGTGAGCAGGTGGACAAATGTCCGCACCGGCCGGTCTGGGGGTGACAGGGTGATCCATTCCTTTGCTGTGGTCGTCACCGGGGCCGACTTCACCAGCCCGGATGGCGTCCATGCTGACGCACTGTACGAGGCGGGCTGTGATGACGCTCTGCTAACAAGCGAATCTGGAGTTCAGCGCGCCATCTTCGACAGGGAAGCGCCTAGTTTCGCCGCAGCGGTCGCCAGCGCGATAACAGCAATCGAGACAGCAATCCCAGGTGCCAGAGTGACCTGCGTGCAGCGGCTCGGCCCCGCCGAGGTCCCCCCGCTACCGCAATCTGCCTGATCGGCCGGTGCTTCTCCAGGCCCCCTCCCGCCGTTCGCACTTGTTCGGTTCAGTGCAGGCAGAACTCGTTGTCTTCGGGGTCCTGCAGGACGGCCCAGCGGTGGCCGGGCTGGCTGTCGAAGCCGGCCAGCGTCGCGTCGTCATCCCTGGAGCCCGCTATGACCCGCCGGATCCGGGCCGGGGGGCGAAGCTGACCGAGGGGCGGAAGTTCGCGCGCCGGGCGGCGCGGCGGAACGCGGCCAGGGCGGCCGGGCCGGCCAGCAGGATCGCCACGACGTTGGTGATCGCCCGGCCGGTGTCCCAGCCCAGCGAGGTGGTCGCGTCGAACAGCAGGTAGCGGTGCCACTGCTCGACGAACGGCAGGCCGGCCTTGTAGGCGATGGAGCTGGCCGGGTCCAGGGAGAACGGCCAGAACGACAGGTTGAGCAGGAAGCCGAACACGTAACCAGCCAGCGCGCCGTACCCGGCCAGCATGGCGATCTCGGCCTTCCCGCGCACCGGCGGGAGCAGGCCGGCGAACATGCCGACCCAGGCGCAGCCAAACATCTGGTACGGCATCCACGGCCCGACGCCCGCCGTCAGCAGCGCCGAGGCGAACAGCGAGGTGCAGCCCAGCGCGAAGCCGAAACCGGCCCCGTACACTCGCCCGGCCAGCACCAGGATGAAGAATACGGTCTCGATGCCGGCCGTTCCCGCGCCGAGCGGCCGGAGCGCGGCGTTGATCGCGGACAGCACGCCGAGCATGGCCAGCGCCTTCGCGTCGATGCCGCCGTCGGCTATCTCGGCGAACACCACGGCGAGGACCAGCACGAGCAGCACGCCGAAGATCAGCGGCGGCGTCTCCGTCGACGCGAACGTCCCCGGCGCGACCACGAACGGCCACAGGAACGCCACCAAGCCGAGGAACGACGCCATGGCGATGGCCATCGTGGAGCGCGGCCGCACCAGGATCGCGCTGCGGATGGCCTCCGGGTAGCCGCTCACGGCGCGCCCGCCGGGGAAAGCGCCGCTTCGACCTGGCCCACCGTGAGATAGGGCAGCGGCGCGAGCACCTTGGCGACCTGCGGCGCGAACGTCGGTGAGGCGGTCAGCACGCTGGCCGCCGGCCCGTCGGTGACGATCTCTCCCTCGGCCATCACGACCACCCGGTCGCAGCTCCGCGCGGCGAACTCGACGTCGTGGGTGGCCACGACGATCGCATGCCCCCGCGCGGCGAGCCGGTCCAGCGTGCCGGTCAGCCCAGCCTTCGCCTGGTAGTCCAGCCCCCGCGTGGGCTCATCCAGCAGGATCACCGCAGGCGCGGCGGTGAGCTGCACGGCCAGCACCAGCGCGAGCTGCTGACCGGCAGACAGGTCGCGGGGATGCGCGTCCAGCGGCACCCCGGGCGCGATCCCCTCCAGGATCGCCTGCGCGCCGTGGTGGTGGATGGGCCATTGACCGCCACCTGAGGTGGTCGATGTGCCATCGACCACCTTGGCCCTTGGCGCCTTGCCTCCCAGCGCCTTGCCTCCTGGTGCCTTGGCCGCTCCGGGTGTGGCAGGAGCGCCTGCCCCGGCAGCGTCGCGGTCGGCCTGGGCCAGTTCGGCCGCGACCGTGTCCAGGTACAGCAGGTCGGCGGGTGTCTGCGGTACCAGCCCGACCAGCCGCCTGGCCTCCGCCGCCGGCAGCTTCCCCGGGTCCGCCGGTGCTCTCGCGACGGCCACCGTGCCCGACGACCGCCGCCCCGACCCCTGTACCGCCCACAGCAGCGACGACTTCCCCGACCCGTTGCGCCCCATCAGCGCGGTGCACTCGCCCCGGCGCAGCGTCATGCTCACATCCCGCACCGCGATCAGCCCGCCATACCGCACCACGATCCCGTGCGCGGTCAGTGCCGGCGGCGCCGCCATGCCAGCGTGGCCCACCCGGTGTGCGGCCGGTGGCACCGAGGGCAGCCGCGAACGCAGCGAAGGGGCCTGCCGCCGGGCGTCCCGCACCGACAGCGGCAGCGGCTCCCACCCGGCCAGCCGCCCCAGCTCGACCACGGGCGGCGCCACCCCCGCCGCTGCCAGCACGCGAACCGGATCCCCCGCGGTCACCGTCCCATCCCCGGGCAGGTAGACGACCCGGTCGGCATAGGGCAGCACCCGCTCCAGCCGGTGCTCGGCCAGCACGACGGTGACGCCGAGGTCGTGCACCAGCCGGGTGATCGAGGCGAGCACGTCCTCTGCGCTGGCCGGGTCGAGTGCCGAGGTCGGCTCGTCCAGGACGAGGATCCGGGGATGCGCGGTCAGCGCCGCGCCGATCGCGACCCGCTGCTGCTGCCCACCGGACAGCGTACGCAGCGCCCGGTGCCGCAGGTCGGCGATGCCCAGCAGGTCAAGAGTCTCTTCGAGGCGGGCTCGCATAGCAGCCGGGTCGATGGCGAGCTGTTCCATCGTGTAGGCAAGCTCTTCCTCCACCGTGTCGGTGACGAACCCGGCCAGCGGGTCCTGCCCGACCAGGCCGGCCACGTCGGCCAGCTCCCTGGGCCTGAAGCGGGCGGTGTCCCGGCCGCCGGTCACGACCCGGCCCGCCAGCGTCCCGCCGGTGAAGTAGGGCACCAGCCCGTTGATGGCCGCGAGCAGCGTCGACTTCCCGCTGCCGGTGTGCCCGATGACCAGGCACAGCTCACCCTCCTCGATGCGCAGGCTCACCTCCCGCAGCACCGGGGTGGCCGCGCCGTCGTACCGGACGCCCATCCGGTCGAACTCGATCACTGCCCGGCCCCCGAACCGGTCAGTGCTGCCTCCCGCGCCGGGCCGGAAAGCCGCCCTACGGCAGCACCGCCAGCGGTCCCGGGCGCCGGTGGCGGCGGTGCGGCGATGGCGGCCAGCCCCGCCACCAGGATCGCCGCGGTGGGCAGCAGCGGCAGCGGCGGCCAGCTCAGCGGGTACAAGCCCGGGTTCAGCGCTCCCGCCGGAGCACCCAGGTCCAGGCACAGCACCACGGCGCAGGTTACCCCGCAGCCGGTGACCGCCCATTCCGGCCAGCGCCACGGGTCCGGCCGGTACCGGGTGCGCGCCACCCGCCGGCCGCCGAGCGCCAGCCCGGCGACACACAGCAAAGCCCCCACGCCGAACCCGCCGAACCCCACCCCGCGCGGCAAAGTGGCATCCAGCAGCCCGTACGCCCCGAGGCACAGCCCGGCCAGCCCGGTCAGCATCAGCGCCGCGGTCACCCGCCGCGACACGAGGGTCGCCCCGCCGGTGCGCCCGTAGCCGCGCGAGTCCATGCCCGCGGCCAGCCGCAGCGACCGTTCCAGCGCGTCGTGCAGCACCGGGATCGCGATCGCCCGCAGCGCCCGCAGCCCGCGCCCGCCTGCCCCGCGCAGCCGCCGCGCCCGCTGCACCCGCTGCATGCTCTCCACCAGTTGCGGCGCCACCGACAGCGCCACGGTGACCGCCACGCCCAGCTCGTACAGCGCGCCGGGCAGCACGCGCAGCGCACGCTTGGGGTTGGCCAGCGTGTTGGCCGCGCCGATGCAGCACAGCAGGCAGGCCAGCCTGGCCCCGTCCAGGGTGGCCGACAGCACGCCCGCGACCGACACCGGCCCGCCGATCTGCACCCCGGAGTACCAGGGCGGCGTCGGGATGTGCGGCAGCCGGAACAGGATCGCCTGGCCGGGCGCCACCCCGCTCTCGAACACCGCACGGAACACGATCCGGATGACGATGACGGTCAGGGCCATGATCAGGTAGAACCGGTATCCGCGCGCCCACGGTGTGTCGGTCCGCCGCAGCGTCACCACCAGGCCGAGCACGGCGAAGATCAGCAGGAGCAGCAGCGGGTTGGTGGTCCGGCTGGCCGCCGTGGCGAGCGCGATCGCCCACAGCCACCACGCGACCGGATGCAGCCCGCGGGGGAGCCGGTTCGGTGCGTTCACTGCTCTCGCCGGGGCCGCCGCGCCGCCGCGACGATCCCGATGACCGCCAGCACGGCCACGATCACCAGCGCGAGCAGCGCGGGGAAGGCCGACCCATGGCTGGCCGGCGCGCTGGCCGCCGTCGGCGGGGCGTTGCGGACGGCCGCCGCCGGTGTCGTCGCCGCGCCGCCCGCCTGTGTGGTGTGTGACGGGGCCGCTGGGTGGGTGGCTGACGGCGTCTGCCCAGTTGGGGTCGGTTTCTTTTTATTTGGAAAGAAAGAATTCCGGACGGTGCCCGGCGGAGCCGTGTTCGTAGCGCGCAGGCTAGCGGGGGTGAGGGCGGGGACGGCTGACCCAGAGGTGCCGCTCACGTTCGTCCCGCCGAACACCCACAGCTCCACGCTCCCCGGCGCTGGCTGGATGCCCATGGCCCCGGCCTGGCTGTAGCTCCAGCTGTTCTGCCCGCGATTGGCGTACCAGAACGTCCAGTAGGCGCTGGCCGGCGGGGTGAGCACGCACGGCTCCTGGGCCGGCGCCGGGTACTGGGTGCCGCCGTGGTACCCGGCGTAGCCGATCCGGCAGATGAACCCCGGGCCGTCGTGCTCGGTGCCCGTAGTGTGCCAGCCGCCCTGGTTGAGCAGGGTGTACGAGCTGGTCGGCGTCGTGCCGCAGGAGCGCAGCACCGGGCCGCCCCAGTGCGCGAAGTCGACCGCGACGATCACTCCCGAGGTCGTCGTGCAGTCGCCGGCCGGCTCCGGCGCGGCCCGCGCGGGCGAGCCGGTGACGGCGGCGGTTCCAAGCGCCGCCGCGATGAGGAGCCCAGCCGCCAGGCGCGGCCAGCCGGTCACCGGCGTCCCCCGGCCACCGGGTGGGCCGGGGACAGCCGCCGCCGGCGCAGCAGCAGCAGGCAGATGACCACGCCGCCGGTGACCGCGACCGCGAGCACTGCCCACCACAGGTCTGCGGCCACGGCGCTGTCGCTGCTCGCGTCGGCGAACGCGCGGTGCGCCGCCGGGGAGGTGGCCGCGCCCGGCGGCGTGCCCGCCCCGGCCATCGGCGCCGGCGCCGACGTCGCCGGGCTGGTGCTGGGCGCGGCCGGGCTGGCGATGACCTGCGCCGGGGCCGGCGTGCCCGGATGGGTGTGGTGCGCGGTAGGCGCCGGCGTGGGCGTGGGCGGCGGGGTGTGCGTGCCGCTGAGGTTGCGGTGCAGGGTGCCGAGCGAGGTGCCCACGGCGCCGCCCAGCGCCTGGGCGGACGCCCGGACGTTGGATCCCCGCGGCCCGGCCGCGGTGACGTTGAAGCCGCCGTTGCTGTTCTGCTCCCTGGCCAGGAAGCCCAGGGCCGCGCCGATCTGTGACCGGTAGCGCGCCGCCCGCAGGGTCAGGCCCTGGACGGCCAGGCCCGCCGAGTTGACCGACTCGCCCGCCGCACCGGGGAACCCGCCGTTGCCCTCCTGCCGGCTGGCGATCCAGGCCAGGCCGGCCGCCATGTCCGCCGCGGCCTGCTTGCCCGGGGCGAGCGCGAGCGCCATCGCGGCCATCGCCGTGCTGTCCACGTCCTGGTCGCCGGTGGGCGGGATCAGGCTGGGGAACGAGCCGTTCGCGTGCTGCAGGCTCTCCAGGTACCTGATGGGCGCCGCCGCCTGCCTCGGCTGGCCCGCCCGCAGTTGCGCCAGGATGCCGAGCGCCTGGTCGAACACCGAGAAGGAGTTGACGTAGCTGCCCGCGGCCGGGCACCTGGTGCCGTGGCCGGGCGAGGCGTGCGCGCAGACCGCGGCATCCAGCCCGGTGATCAGGTCGTGGCCGCCGAAACCGCGCGGGCTGTCGCCCACGACCTCGGCCAGCAGCGCCTCATCGGCGATCGAGCCGCCGGTGACGTCGTGGGTGCCGATGCCGGTCCAGGCGTTCACCGTGACGCCGTGCGGGTCCTTGCCGCCGTCGCCGAGGAACGTGACGATCCCCTTGAGCACCGGGTTCTGGCCGCCGGTCGCGGCCAGCGCGAGCGCCGCGCTGATGGTCAGCCCGAAGTCGGCGAACCCAGGGAAGGACTCGTAGTAGTGGCCGTGGATCAGGTTCCCCGGCGCGGCCAGGTACGCGCTGCCGGTGGCCAGGTCCGGGCCGGTGCCTGCCGAAGCCGCGAGCGAGGGAACCAGCGCGCTCACCGCCACCAGGGCCGCTGGGATCAGGACACGGCTGCGCACCCGTGCTCTGCAGCCCTCGACTGGGCGGGCGAGCGGCATGGGCCTCCCCCCGGGGGTGCGGCACGGCGCGAAACCCAGACCCACCCGGACGGGGACTGCCCGGAGTAACCCGATGTTCCACGCCGCAGACCTCGACGACGCTAGGACGGTGGTGCTATCCAGCCAGGTGCTCCGACTCGCCCGCATCTGCATGCGGGCCCACGGTTGCGGGTCAGTGCCGGAATTCGACCGGCTTCCCCTGATGTGCTGAATTGGCCTCATCTGACCACACACAATGCGTCGCCGTCAACAATACGCAGCGTCACTTCAAGCACACCGTCCAGTTGGCGCAGGCCAGCCTTTGGGCAATCCGAAGTTCATGCGTCATGGCACACCCGCGTATTGACACCGTTCGTGGCGGTGCTGGAGAGTGGCGACTGGAACGCCTGCTGGCGCGAACTGAATAGGCGAGATGGTGGGGGAAGTCCGGTGAGATTCCGGCGCTGACCCGCAACGGTATACGGCGGCCTTCGGGGCCGCCGGTGAGCCCGAATACCCACGATCGTCGCGTCACTGCTCCCCATCCCGTCGTGGTCCGCGGGCCGGAGTCCGGCCGCAGCGGCGGTCCGGTCCCGGTATCCACCCGGACCGGAAAGGCCCATCTGATGCGTAAACCCAGCACCCGGGCACTGACGATGCTCGCCACGCTCCCCGTCTTCGGGATCACCGTGTTCGGCGTCAGGCCCATGATCGCCACCCCGCCGGCCAGCGCCGCCGTCGTCAAGGCCGCGACGTCCGGCGCCTGCAAGGGCACGGCCGGCGTGACCGTCGTCGTCGACTTCACCAAGCTCGGCGGCAAGATCGTGATCGCCTGCGACCCCGGTACTCCCAAGACCGGGCTCGACGCCCTGAAGGGCGCCGGGTTCACCTTTTCCTTCGTGCCCAAGATCCCCGGCTTCGTCTGCCGGATCGACAAGCTGCCCAACCCGTGCAACGGTGCACCCGCCAAGGCATTCTGGGCGTACTCGCACGCCAAGGCGCACGGCACCTGGGTCCTGAGCAACAAGGGTGCTGGCTCCTACCACCCGGCGCCCGGCACAGTGCAGGGCTGGGCGTTCGGCGCGAGCAGGAAGCCTGGCATCGCCCCGCCCAACTGACGCTCACAGCCCGCGCCCGCCGCCGGTGAGCCCTTCACCGCCGCAAGCTGGCGCCACATCAGCGTCTGCGAACCGGCTGGCCTTCAGAAGTAACTCAGAACCATGCAAGAGGTTGCCTTCCGCCTGCTGCCGCATTGTCGGTATCGGTGCAGCCAGCACCGAGTTGCCAGGAAGGGAACCACCGATGTCCAGCGATCCAGGCGGCCGGTCATTGCCGCCATCGGCACTCAGGCGACGGGGGATGAGGCGGCTGTCCGTGGTGACAGCCAGCGTCGGCGTGGCGGGCGTGCTCGCGACCGGGGCCATCGCCGCTGCGCTCCCCGGCTCGGCCCGCACGGCTACCAGCACAAGCACCGGGTCGGCGGGCACGGGTTCGTCGAGCGCAGGATCCTCCAGCGGCGCGAGCTCGGGGTCCTCCAGCGGCGCGAGCTCGGGGTCCACGTCCAGCGGGTCTTCGGGTGGGAGCTCCGCCGGTACGCAGTCCGGCGGTGGCTCGTCCTCGTCCTCGCCGGGCAGCTCATCCTCGTCCGGCGGGGGGCACGCGACCTCGGGGGCGTCATGATGATGGCCGTCCGCGCGGTCGGCGGGCCGCCAGCGGCGGATGGCTGGGACGCCATCGGCACCTCGGTCCGCCTGGTCGTCACCGACCCGGCGCGGCTGGCCTCGGGCCGGCGGCTGCTGGCCAGCTACATCGCCGCACTCGACCTGGCCTGCAGCCGCTTCCGACCCGATTCCGAGCTGGCCGAGGCCGAGCGCCGGGCCGGGACGGCGGTGCCGGTGAGCGAACTGCTCGCGGACGTGGTCGGCATCGCCCTGCACGCGGCCGAGGTCACCGACGGCGACCTCGATCCCACCGTCGCCACCCAGCTCGCCGCGCTGGGCTACGACCGTGACTTCACGCTGGTGGCCAGGGACGGCCCGCCGGTCCGGCTCAGCCTGCGCACCCAGCCGCGCTGGCGCGACATCGAGCTGGACCGGGAACGCCGCAGGCTCACCGTGCCGCCCGGCGTCCGGCTCGATCTCGGCGCGACCGCCAAGGCGCACGCTGCCGACCGGGCCGCGGCCCGGCTCGCCCGGCGGCTGGGCTGCGGGGTCCTGGTCAGCCTCGGCGGGGACATCGCGGTCGGCGGGCCGCCTCCGCCCGGCGGCTGGCGGGTGCGGATCCAGGACATCACCGGGCACCCGGACGAGCCCCCGGTGGGACCGTCCCAGCTGATCGCGGTCGCCGGTGGCGGTGTCAGCACCTCGGGCATCGCGGCCCGGCGCTGGCGGCGTGGGCAGCTCACCCTGCACCACATTCTGGACCCCAGGACCGGCATGCCCGCGAGGGCGGTGTGGCGCACCGTATCGGTGCTGGCGGACACGGCCGTTCAGGCGAACATCGCGAGCACCACGGCCATCATCCGTGGCGCCAGCGCACCCGGCTGGCTGGACGGCCAGCACCTCGCCGCGCGCCTGGTCGCGGCCGACGGACGGGTCACCGCCACCGCCGCGTGGCCATCGCAGGAGGTGCCGTCGTGAGCGGGATCACCCAGTCCACGGCCCTGTGGTACGCCAGCCGTGCCACCGGTGCCGTCTGCCTCGTCCTGTTCACGGCCGTGGCGCTGCTCGGCATCCTGGTCAACCGGCAGGGCCGGCTTCCCGGCCTGCCCAGGTTCGCCGTCACCGGACTGCACCGCAGCCTCTCGCTGGTCGCCGTGGTCTTCCTGGTCATCCACGTGCTGACCGCGATAGCCGACAGCTACGTCAGCATCCGGCTGGCCGCCGCGATCATCCCGTTCACGTCGAGCTACGAACCCGTGCAGATCGGCCTCGGCGCCATCGCCCTCGACCTGATCGCCGCGCTGATCGTCACCAGCCTGCTCAGAGCCCGGATCGGCAGGCGCCTGTGGCGTGGCGTGCACTGGCTGGCCTATGCGGCCTTCCCCGTGAGCGTGCTGCACTCCGTCACCAGCGCGGCCGACCTGCGGTCGGGGTACCTGCTCGGCCTCACCATCGCGTGCGTGCTCAGCGTGGTCGCGGCTACCGGCTGCCGGATCGTGGTGGCCCGGCGGGCGGCCAGCACACCGCTCACCGTGGGTGGCGGTTTCATCGACGACAGGTTGCTTGAGAAAGGCGCCACCCGATGAGCAACACGGCCATGATGGAATTCCCCGGGGTGACCGCACCCCAGGGCCTGCCCCGGCTGCTCGGTCCCGGTGGCGCTGACCTCCCCGAACACCTGCGGACGCACGGCCCGCTGCCCCACCAGGGCGCGCTGATCGAGGAGATCGAGGCCGCCGGGCTGACCGGGCGTGGCGGGGCGGGCTTCCCCACCGCGGTCAAGCTGGCCGCAGTCGCGCGGCAGCCCGGCAGCAAGGTCGCGGTGGGCAACGGCGCCGAAAGCGAACCAGCCAGCCACAAGGACAAGCAGTTGCTGTGGCTGGCCCCGCACCTGGTGCTCGACGGCCTGCAACTCGCCGCCGCCGCGGTCGGCGCGCGGCGAGCCTGCCTCTACCTGCACCGGCACGACCAGTTGCGGCGCCGGCTGACGGACGCGCTGGCCGAGCGGGCGGCGGCCGGCTGGGACCGGGTCGCGGTCGAGCTGGTGACCGCGCCGCCGCGGTTCCTGGCCGGTGAGGAATCCGCGCTGGCCAGCCGGATCGGCGGCGGCCTGGCCCGGCCCAGGTTCAAGCGCCCGCCGGTCTATGAGCGCGGCGCCGGCGGCGCTCCCACGCTCGTGCAGAACGTCGAGACGCTCGCTCACCTGGCTCTCATCGCCCGGCACGGCGCCCCCTGGTTCCGCCAGGTCGGCACGGCCGCGGAACCGGGCAGCGTGATCGTCACCGCGCACCGCGCGGACGGGGTCACCGTGGTACGGGAGGTGCCGGCTGGCCTGCCGCTCGGCGGCCTGCTGGGCCGTGCCCCCGCCCAGGCGGTGCTGGTGGGCGGCTATCACGGAACCTGGATCCCGGTGCAGCAGGCCGCGCGCCTGCCGCTGGCCAATGCCGCGCTCCGCCCGCTGGGTGCCGCGGTGGGCGCGGGTGTGCTCGCCGCGCTTCCGCCGGACCGGTGCGGCCTGGCCGAGACCGCCCGCGTGCTGCGCTACCTCGCCGCCGAGTCGGCTGGCCAGTGCGGGCCGTGCCTGAACGGGCTGCCCCGCATCGCCACCGCCTTCGCGGTGCTGGCGCGGCCCGGGGCTGACCGCCGTTGCCTGGACGACCTGGAGCGCTGGGCCGGGCTGGTCACCGGCCGTGGCGCCTGTCACCACCCGGACGGCACGGTGCGCCTGGTGCGCAGCGCGCTCGCCGCGTTCTCCGCCGAGACCGGCCGGCACCTGCGCGGTCGCTGCGCCGCCGACCCGGCCGCCGCGCCGTTCCTGCCGGTCCCCGGCAGCGGCTACGCGGCCCCCTCGGCCCGGCGTGACTGGAGGTAACGATGGACACCTACCTGCGGGTCGACCCCACCGCCTGCTCCGGCCACGGCCTGTGCGCCGAACTGCTGCCGGAGCGGATCACCCTCGACGAGTGGGGCTACCCGATCATCTCGGCCGAGCCCATATCCCCGGCCCTGCGCGCTCATGCCCGGCGCGCCGTCACCGACTGCCCGGCCCTGGCCCTGCTGCTGGAACGCACCGGCTGACCGGTGCCGTGGCGCTCAGCGATCGCTGTCCTGCTGCAGCCGCTGGCCGCAGCCGCCGTGCCACGGTGCGGGCCTCGATGAGCTGGGTGATCACCTCGGGGCTGACCCGGGGGCTGGCCCCCGGGTGGTGATCATTTCCAGGGCCAGCAGCGCCCTCGCGGTGGGACTCACCCGCCCTCCAATCCCGGAACTAAATCGTCCGCAATACACGCTAACCTGCCGCCCATGGACACTGACCCGATCTTGTGCGAGCCGCCGGTGGCCGGCTCTGAGGCCGACACGCTCCTTGGCGCCCTGGAGCGTCAGCGCGGCTATGTGGCTTGGAAATGCGGCAACCTCGACTCGGCAGGCCTGCGGGCCACCCTGGGCCCGTCGACTATGACCCTGGGCGGCCTGCTCAAGCATCTCGCCATGGTCGAGGACCACTATTTCCTCGTCAAGCTGCACGGCCGCAAGCAAAGCCCGCCCTGGGACACCGTCGACTGGGACGCCGACCCCGACTGGGAGTGGCACTCCGCGGCTGATGACACCCCCGGGCAGCTCATGTCGCTGTGGCAGGAAACGGTGGCCCGCTCCCGCGCCGCGGTCGCCGAGGCCCTCGCCGATGGCGGCCTGGACCAGCTCGCCGCGCAGCGCTGGCCGGACGGCCGGGCACCCAGCCTGCGCCGGCTGCTCATCGACATGATCGAGGAATACGCCCGCCATGTCGGCCATGCCGACCTCATCCGCGAATCGGTCGACGGCCTCACCGGGGAGGATCCCGAAACGGACTAGCCAGCCGGGCGACGCCGGGGCCCAGCGTTACTGTGGCAGCACCACGCTCTGACTGCACACCGGAGGATGCCATGGCGCGCCGGATACTCATCGCCGCAGCACTGGCCACGGCCGCGCTGGCCGTTCCAGCCGCAACCCAGATACCTGCCGCCCACAGCATCGTCGCGCTGTGTGGCGGCGGCACGACGACAGGATCGGGCCAGTGCTAGCCGGCTGACCCCGGCGACCGGTCCGGGCACGACGCCGCCAGCTGAGGTACGGGCGCCCGGCCACCCCTTTGCGGGACTGACCGGGGACATCGCTCACATAGGGTGAGGATGTCCGGATGTCCCTCACGGTAAGGATGGAAATAGGTGGCTGCTCTGCTCCTGGCTGGCTTTGCTGGTGCGCTGCTCGTGCTCTTCACGGCGGATCACGTCGTCAAGGCACTGACACGGGCCCGCCGGCGGCGCGCGATGCGTGCCCGGCTGGCCGCCGCCACCGTGAGAGCCGAGGAGCAGCAGGTGCACCGTCGGGCGTCGGTGCGGGCCAGCAAGGCGCTGACCTCCGTCATCCCCGCGATTCAGCGACCGCCGCTCACCATTCCCGGCCTGCCGCCACGCGCCGCCGCGCGGCCCAGGAACCGCAACGAGAGCACCGGACCGCAGGCTACGCATCCGGGCCGCAAGCCCGCCCGCACCGGCGAGCACCATGCCCATCCCGCCGATCGGGCCAAGCGGAACTGACCGGCCGTCCGCGTTCCAGAGGGTCCGCCCGGCCGTCCACGCCCCAGACGGTCCGCCCGGGGCCTCGACGCCAACGGCCAGCTGGGCGGCTAGCCCTCGTTTCCCCGCTGCAAACGTCAGGAGTACGCCGTTGTGCCGTTAGGGTTCGCCAGGAACGGGGAACGATTGGCGGCATGCTCCCGACTGGCCAATGGGCCCGGCTGGTGCGGCGCTGGCTGGCTGGGCTGTTGTTGCTCATTCTGTCCGCGGGCGCCGCGATCGCGATCGCGCTGCAGGTGACGCCGCTGCAGACGGTAGTCGTGGCCGGGCAGATGATCGAGGTGGGCGCCAGCGCGCCCGACCTCAGCCTGTCCGGCCCTGGCCAGGTGGACCTGTTCGGCCAGGCGCTGCCGACCGACGAGCGGTTCACCGGCCCGGTCCGGCCCCGGCTGCAGCTCTCCCAGGTCACCATCAACAGCCAGCTGACCACGTTCGTCGAAGGTAACCACCCGGCCGGTGCCGAACGCCGCCTCGGTGCCAGCCTCGCCTCCGGCTGGAAGAGCTACTTCGCCTGGGAGATAGTGATCGCTGGGGCGGGCGCGCTGGTCCTGGTCGGCGCCGTCGCGGGCTGGCGCCGCCACGGGCTGCGCAGCACGCTCCAGCTGCTGGCCGCGGGCCTGCTCGTGACCGAGGCGATCAACCTGGGCGCCATCATGATCACCGCCTACTCGGCGCCCGCCCTGCTGCGCCAGGTGCACTCGCTCAGCGAGCTGGTCGGCAGCCAGTCCCGCCCGCCGCCGATCCGCCCGGTCGGCCACCCGCTGCCGGGGGTTCAGGCCGTGGTGATAGGCGACTCCACCGCGGCCGGGGCCGGGCTCGCCGCGGTGCCAGGCGCCTCGGCCTCCGCTAGGGGCTGCGGCCGCAGCGCCGACTCCTACGCCGCCGACCTGTCCGCCGCGGATGGCTGGAAGGTGCTCAACCTCGCCTGCGACAGCGCCACGATCAGCAACGGCCTGCTCGGCTCGCAGACCCGCGACGGCCAGCGCCTGCCGCCACAGCTCGCCGTCGAGGAGCAGGCCAAGAACGCGGCGGTGGTCATCGTCAGCATCGGTGCCAACGACCTCGACTGGGACGTGCAAGCCCGCTACTGCGCGGCCGCGGCGCACTGCGACGACCGCGCCACGACCGCCTACTTCCAGCAGAAGCTCGCCTCGTTCAGCAAGAACTACCTCGACCTGCTGAGCCGCCTGGCCGCCCTGCCCAGCCACCCCCAGGTGCTCATCAACCGCTACTACAACCCGTTCGGTACGCAGCCCGGCTGCCTCAGCCAGGTCGGCCTGACCGCCGCCAACCTGCAGACCCTGACGTCCAGGCTGAACACGCTGAACGACGTGCTGGCCTCCGGCGCCGCCCAGTTCGGCTTCCCCTCGCCCCAGCCCAACTTCACCGGCCATCAGATGTGCACGCCGCAGCCCTACGTCCAGGGCGTGCACGCCGCCGCCCCGTTCCATCCCACCGTGGAAGGCCAGCTCGTCATCGCCCTGGCCGACCAGGCCGCCCTGCACGCCCCCGGCGCGGCTGCTCCCGGGGCCTGAGGTTGGCCCACTTTCCCGCCTCCCCACATCTGAAGATCATTTTTTTTTCATTTTAAAGAAAGAAAATCACTGGGCGGTGGCCAGGTCACGGCTCGGCCGTGCGATGCGCAGATGACTGGCCTGCATATCCGGCAAGATAGCCTTCGGCCTTAAGATCCTTTCAAATTTCGCCTCCCTTGAACACTGTTGCAGTTCAGAGTCAAGTTTCATGATCGTTTTGATGATTTTGAAAGGATCCTTGGTGGAGCGCCTCGACCCGCTGGTTAGCACGCCGCCCGCGTTCGGGCTGGCGGCGGCCCGGCGGATCCTCAGCGAGAACTTCGGCCTGATCGGGTCCCTGACCCCGCTCGCCGGTGAACGCGACCAGAACTTCCGCGTCGACGTTCCCGATGGGCAGCGCTTCCTGCTCAAGATCTCCAACCCCGCGGACGGCCTGGCCACCGTGACCATGCAGACCGCGGCGCTCGCACACATCGAGCAGGCCGACCCCGGCCTTCCGGTCATGCGCACCCTGCCGGCGACGGCAGGGGAGCCGTGGATCGAGGTTCCAGGTCCGGACGCACGGGACTACCCGGTGCGGCTGTTCACCTTCCTGCCCGGCCGGGCCACCCCCGCCGCGGCGCTCACCGATGCGGCGCTGTACTCCTTCGGCCAGGCGACCGCGCGCCTGGGCCGGGCCCTGCGCGGCTTCTTCCACCCGGCAGCCGACTATGAGATCCTCTGGGACCTCACCCGGCTGCTGGAGCTGCGCCCGCTGCTCACCCACCTGACCGATACCGCGCGCCGGGAGCAGGCCGGGCGGGTGCTGGACCGGTTCGAGGCCAGGGTCACCCCGGCGCTGCCCGGCCTGCGCGCCCAGGTGATTCACGCCGACATGAGCCTGGACAACGTCCTGCTCGATGAGAATCTCCAGGTCAGCGGGATCGTCGACTTCGGTGACATGACCCACGCGCCGCTGGTGTTCGACCTGGCCGTCGCTGTCGCGGACGTGCTGCACGGCCGCCCCGACGCCATCGCCGCCGCGCAGAAGATGATCCGCGGCTACGTGAGCGTGACCCCGCTGGAGGACGGCGAGGCCGAGCTGCTCGCCGACCTGGTCGCGGCCAGGCTCGCCATGGCCGTCACGATCATCGGATGGCGGCATGGGCTGTACCCGGACCACGCCAACTACAGCGGCCCCGGCAAGCAGGTCTTCCTGGACGCCATCGAGGCCATGGGCGCCGACGAGGTCACCCGGCGGTTCGCCGACGCCTGCCGCGGGCTGCCCTACCACCGGTCCGCGACCGCCGGGCTGCGCGAACGCAGGCGGCGGGCGCTGCCCCGCTCGCCACTGTTCTACTCCGAGCCGGTGCACCTGGTGCGTGGCGAGGGTGTCTGGCTGTTCGGGGCCGACGGCAGGCGTTACCTGGACTGCTACAACAACGTGGCGGTGGCCGGCCACGCCCACCCGCGGATCACCCGGGCGATCGCGGCCCAGCAGCGGCTGCTGGCCACCCACAGCCGCTACCTGCACGAGGCCATCGTCGAGCTGGCCGAACGGCTCAAGGCGACCCTCCCGCCCAGCCTTGACGCCGTCATGTTCGTCAACTCCGGCAGCGAGGCGAACGACCTGGCCTGGCGCATCGCCCGCGCCGCCACCGGCCGGTCCGGCGCGATCGTGACAGCCTGCGCCTACCACGGCCTGACCGAGGCCACCCACGCACTGTCCGCCGAGGTATGGTCCGGCTCCGACCGCCCGGCCCACGTGGCCACGATCCCGGCACCCGACGCCTACCGCGGCATCTACCGGCGGGAAGACGGGAACTGGCCGCAGCGGTATGCAAACCATATCGACGGCGCGGCCCGCTCCCTCGGCACTATCGGCCTGGCCGCGATGTATGCCGACCCGGCCTGCACTGCCGACGGCATCCTGGTGCCGCCGCCTGCCTACCTGCGGGAGGTGGCCCGCCGGGTCCGCTCCCAGGGCGGCCTGCTGGTCGCCGACGAGGTGCAGGCCGGTCACGGCCGGACCGGTGTGCACCTGTGGAGCTCCCAGGCGACCGGGATCGAACCCGACATGGTCGCGATGGGCAAGCCGATGGGCAACGGCTTCCCGGTCGCCGCCCTGGTGGTCCGCTCGGACCTGCTCGACGCGATCCCCGAGCGGGCCGAGCTGTTCAGCACCTTCGGCGGCAACCCGGTGGCCGGCGTAGCCGCCCTGGCCGTTCTCGACGTCATCGACGAGGAAGGCCTGGTCGCCAACGCCGCCGAGGTCGGCGCCTACCTGCAGCAGGGCCTGCTGAAGCTGGTCGGCTCCCATCCGGTCATCGGCAACGTCCGCGGCATCGGCCTGCTGCTCGGCGCCGAGCTCGTCACCGACCCGGCCACCCGCGAGCCGGCCACTGTCCTGGCCGGCCAGGTCACCGACGCCATGCGCGACCGGGGCATCCTGCTCGGCGCCACCGGCCCGGCCGGAAACGTCCTGAAGATCCGCCCACCCCTGATCTTCCAGCGCGAGCACGCCGACCTCCTGCTCACCACCCTCGACGACGCCCTGACCGCGGCCCGCCGCTGATCCTGCTCACGGCTGGCGCCGGTGATCTTGATCGTGTCACCGGGGATGCTGGCCTCCACGGTTCGCCCGGTTCGCGTCGATCCGCCCAAGACAACAGCGTGAAGCCGCAACGGTCTGTAGCATCGGACAACTATTTCTCCCATACGTACACCACAAACGGTCATCGGGCATCTCAATGTCTAACCAGGCCAAAGGAGACAGATGATGGGTCTCGGGGGGAATTCGCGCAGGCAGGATTCGGCGGGCCAGAAAGCAGACGGAGGAGCCGGCGGCGAGATCACGGCAGCCGGTCCACCAGTCCCCCCGCTACCGCGTCGAGTCCGCCCGGACCGACCCACATCGGCCATTGCAGCCACGGTTGTCGATGCCGGTCCCGCTGCGGCGGTCTCCGATCAGCCTGCCACTCCTGCCCCCGGGCCCGTTGGGCCTGGAGCCGCTGTACCGCTGCCCGCGGAGTTCATTGCCGCTCAGCCTGTACCTGCGCCGCCTGTGCCTGCCGGGCCCGCGCCCGGCGGGTCGCGGCGGCGGCGCAGGTGGGTCGCTGCGGGGATCGCGTTCGTTGCCGTCGCCGGGCTGGCTGCCGGGTTGCTGGTCTGGGCGCCGTGGCGGGTTCAGCCGCTGCTGCAGCCGGCCGGACTGTTTGCCGGGTCGGCGACGCCAAGCTCGGCAGCGTTCACCTGGTCAGGACCGGCGACCGGGCCGCTGCCCGACCGGTATGTGATCTTGCACGATGGGAAGGCGATCGGCTCGGTGCGCGGGACCGTCACGGCGTACCGGGTGAGCGGC
>DASXMU010000076.1:0-17856 GCA_036495485.1 Streptosporangiaceae bacterium | reverse complement strand
ACGGCCGGAGAAGCAGTTGACGCTGCAAGCGGCAACGCAAACGTTACGAATGTTTCCATATCGTGACGCGAGAATGCGAACAGAAGGGCGTCTCGATGTTAGGACCACCGCGCCGGTAGGTAGGGTCTAGTTGAGTCAGTCTCGGGAAGGTGGGTGAGGGAACGTGGCCGCTCGCGACGAAGGTGCGCGCGGCGCGCGGCATGAGGACGAGGTCAAGGGCCTCACGACTCAGATCTCTTTCCTTGAGGAAGAGATCGCCGCACTGCGCCGCAGGCTCTCCGAGTCGCCGCGTCATGTCCGGTTGCTCGAAGAGAGGCTGCGTGAAACCGAGGCCAGCATCGCCACGGTCACCAGCCAGAACGAGCGGCTGACCGGCACGCTCCGGGAGGCGCGCGATCAGATCGTCGCACTGAAGGAGGAGGTCGACCGGCTGGCCCAGCCGCCATCGGCCTTCGGTGTTTTCCTCAACGCCTGCGAGGACGGTGCGGCGGACGTCTTCACCGGCGGCCGCAAGATGCGGGTCAACGTCAGCCCCGCGGTCAACCTCGATGAGCTGAAGCCCGGCCAGGAGGTCGTGCTGAACGAGGCGCTCAACGTGGTGATCGCGCAGGGCTACGAGACGGCCGGCGAGGTCGTCATGCTCAAGGAGATCCTCGAGGACGGCGACCGCGCCCTGGTGATCGCGCACGCCGACGAGGAGCGCATAGTGCGGCTGGCCGAGCCGCTGCTGCACAGCACGCTGCGGGCCGGCGACTCGCTGCTGCTGGAGCCGCGCTCGGGCTACGTCTACGAGCGGATCCCCAAAGCCGAGGTCGAGGAGCTGATCCTGGAGGAGGTGCCCGACCTCACCTACTCCGACATCGGCGGCCTCAGCAGCCAGATCGAGCAGATCCGGGACGCGATCGAGCTTCCCTACCTGCATGCCGACCTGTTCCGGGAGCACCAGCTCCGGCCGCCCAAGGGCGTGCTGCTGTACGGCCCGCCCGGCTGTGGCAAGACCCTGATCGCCAAGGCGGTCGCGAACTCGCTGGCCAAGCAGGTGGCCCGCAAGTCGGCTGCGGCGGCCGACGCCGCGGCTGCCGCAGCGGCCGACCTGGCCGGTGCGCAGGACGGCGCGGACGCACCGGAGGCCGCCGCCCCGGGCAAGGTGCCCGAGGCCAGCCAAGGCAAGGCGACTGAGGCCAGGAGTTTCTTTCTCAATATCAAAGGCCCTGAGCTGCTCAACAAGTACGTGGGCGAGACCGAGCGGCACATCCGGCTGGTGTTCCAGCGGGCCAGGGAGAAGGCCAGCGAGGGCATGCCGGTGATCGTGTTCTTCGACGAGATGGACTCGATCTTCCGCACTCGCGGCTCGGGCGTGTCCAGCGATGTCGAGAACACGATCGTCCCGCAGCTGCTGAGCGAGATCGACGGCGTCGAGGGCCTGCAGAACGTCATCGTGATCGGCGCGTCCAACCGCGAGGACATGATCGACCCGGCCATCCTGCGGCCGGGCCGGCTCGACGTCAAGATCAAGATCGAGCGGCCGGACGTGGAAGCGGCCAGGGATATCTTCTCCAAGTACGTGCTGGTCGACCTGCCGCTGCACGCCGACGACCTGACCGAGCACGGCGGCTCGCGGGTGGCCGCGGTCGAGGCGATGATCCAGCGTGTGGTCGAGCGGATGTACAGCGAGACCGAGGACAACCGGTTCCTCGAAGTGACCTACGCCAACGGCGACAAGGAGGTCCTGTACTTCAAGGACTTCAACTCCGGCGCCATGATCGAGAACATCGTGGACCGGGCGAAGAAGATGGCGATCAAGGAATTCCTCGAGACCGGCCAGAAAGGGCTTCGTGTCGCGCACCTCCTCGCATCCTGCATCGATGAGTTCAAAGAGAACGAGGACCTGCCCAACACCACGAACCCGGATGACTGGGCAAGGATCTCCGGCAAGAAGGGTGAGCGGATCGTCTACATCAGGACGCTCGTGTCCGGCAAGCACGGCACCGAGGCGGGCCGCTCCATCGACACCGTCTCCAACACGGGTCAGTACCTGTAACGGGCTGACGGGGCGGCGAACCATGCTCGCCGATCTGCGATCGGCTTCACCGTTGGCCGGCAGTGCCGCTCCGGGCGGTCGCTCTGCCATCCCCGGGGGATACCCCCGGACCCCATGGCCCGGAACTCCCCGGCGTGACGGCTCCACCGTCACGGCTACCTGGCGCGACTCACCCCTCGCTGCCCTCATGTTGTCGTCGGCGCGGCTAGGCTTTGGGTCATGAGCGTTCGGCGGGTCATGGGCGTGGAGACCGAGTACGGCATCGCCGTGCCCGGCCAGCCAGGCGCGAACGCAATGGTCACCTCGTCCCAGGTGGTCAACGCCTACCAGGCGGCGACCGCCGCCAGGGCACGGCGGGCACGCTGGGATTTCGAGGAGGAGAACCCGCTGCGCGACGCCCGCGGGTTCGACCTGACCCGGGAGGCGGCGGACTCCTCCCAGCTCACCGACGAGGACCTCGGCCTGGCCAACGTCATCTTGACCAACGGGGCCAGGCTGTACGTGGACCACGCGCACCCGGAGTACTCGGCACCCGAGTGCACCGACCCGCTGGCCGCTCTGACCTGGGACAAGGCGGGGGAGCGGGTGATGGCTGAGGCCGCCACCCGGGCGGCCGACATGCCCGGCGGGGCAGCCATCCAGCTCTACAAGAACAACACCGACAACAAGGGCGCCTCCTACGGCTGCCATGAGAACTACCTGATGCGCCGGGCGACGCCGTTCGCGGACATCGTCAGGCACCTCACCCCGTTCTTCGTGTCCCGGCAGGTCGTCTGCGGGGCCGGGCGGGTCGGCATCGGCGCGGACGGCCGGGGCGAGGGTTTCCAGATCAGCCAGCGGGCCGACTTCTTCGAGGTCGAGGTGGGCCTGGAGACCACGCTCAAGCGGCCGATCATCAACACCAGGGACGAACCACACGCCGACCCGGAGAAGTACCGGCGGCTGCACGTGATCATCGGCGACGCGAACATGAGCGAGGTATCCAACTACCTCAAGCTCGGCAGCACCGCGCTCGTGCTCGCGATGATCGAGGACAAGTTCCTGGACGGGGATCTCGCCGTGGAGGCGCCCATCGCGGAGCTGAGGGCGATCTCGCACAACCGCGACTGCAGGCATCTGGTGGCGCTGCGGGACGGCAGGCGGATGACGGCCGTGCAGCTCCAGATGGAGTACCTGGAGCGGGCCAGGAAGTACGTGGAGGACCGCTTCGGCACCGGCGCGGACGATATGACCATCGACGTGCTGGACCGCTGGGAGTCGGTGCTGAACCGGCTGGCCGAGGATCCGATGACGCTGTCCCGCGAGCTGGACTGGGTGGCCAAGCTGGAGCTCCTCGAGGGGTACCGGCGGCGGGACGGGATCGGCTGGGGGCATCCCCGGCTGCAGCTGGTCGACCTGCAATACTCCGACATCCGGCCGGACCGGGGGCTGTACAACAGGCTGGCCGCCCGCGGCCGGATGGTGCGGCTGACCGACGACGCCCAGATCGCCCGGGCGGTGTACGAGCCGCCGGAGGACACCCGCGCCTACTTCCGCGGCCGCTGCCTGCAGAAGTACGCCGACGCCGTGGCGGCCGCCTCCTGGGACTCGGTGATCTTCGACATCCCTGGCCGCGAGTCGCTGCAGCGGGTGCCGACACTGGAGCCGCTGCGCGGCACCCGTGCGCACGTCGGCGGCCTGCTGGACCGCTGCGACAGCGCCGCTGACCTCGTGAAAGCCCTCACCGGCCGCGATTAGCCGTCAGCCCTCCCGTTCATGCCACTCCGGCCGTGCCACGATCGTTACCGGGCTTTGAGGATTGGGCGGGATGTCACCGGGCGAAGATAGCGTTGAGAGCGTAGGGACCACGGCGAGGCCTGCTGACCCGGGGTCAACCCGGGAGAGGGAGGAACGGAATGGCGACAAAGGACACGTCAGGACAGCGGCAGCCAACCCGGCGCACCGAGGAGACCGAGGAAACCGAGCCGGCCGGTACCGAGGAAGTCAGGGAACGGCAGGAGCGGCTGTCCGACGACGTGGACGCGATCCTCGACGAGATCGACGAGGTGCTCGAGGAGAACGCCGAAGAGTTCGTCAGGTCCTACGTCCAGAAGGGCGGCCAGTAACAGCCGACCGGGGCGGGCAACCCTGCTCACTGGCCTGCGGCCAGTTTCGCCGTTGCCCGCAGTATTTTCCCGGGGGCCGAGCCCCCGGACCCCCACGACCGGGGCTGGGTCCGTTTTGCGGTTTACGGTGGGACGCCCCCCGGACCCCCGCGCCGGGCTGGGGCAGGTTCAGCCTAGGGACGCCCCGGACCCGATCCATGGCGGGTCAGGCTTTGTGCCGGTGCCAGACCCAGTAGGGTCTGGTGAGATACCAGACGAGCAAAGGAAACCTCAGCGGTGAGCATGCCCTTCTATGTGTCGCCCGAACAGGCGATGAAGGACAAGGCGGATTACGCGCGGAAGAACATTGCCCGGGGCCGCAACACGATTGTCATCCAGTTCGCCGATGGCATCCTGTTCGTCGCACCGAACCCGTCCCGGGCGCTGCACAAGATCAGCGAGATCTACGACCGGATCGCGTTCGCCGCCGTCGGCATGTACAACGAGTTCGAGAACCTGCGCAAGGCCGGCGTCCGCTACGCCGACTTCAACGGCTACCTGTACGACCGCAACGACGTCACGGCCCTGGGCCTGGCCAACGCCTACGCCCAGACGCTCGGCACGATCTTCACCGAGAGCAGCAAGCCCTACGAGGTCGAGATCGTGGTGGCCGAGGTCGGGCCGGCCCCCGAGCGGGACCAGATCTACCGGATCACCTTCGACGGCTCGGTGGCCGACGAGCACGGGTACGTGGCCATGGGCGGCCAGGCCGACCAGGTCGCCACCGCGCTGAAGGAGCGGTACACCGACGGCATGTCCCTGGCCGCCGCGCTGGGCGTCGCGCTCAGCGCCCTGCCGGGCCAGGAGAACGGCAACGGCGGAGACGTCACCGCGGCCCAGCTCGAGGTCGCGATGCTCAACAGGTCGGGCGAGCACCGCCGCTTCAGGCGGCTGACCGGCAAGCGCCTGGAAACCCTGCTCGCCGAGGCGAAGTCCCCGAAGGCCGCCGCGAAGGACAAGGCCACCCCGCCAGAGGCCGGTGCGAAGGGCAAGACCCCGCCCGCGGCCGCCGGCAAGCAGGCCAGCGACGACGGGACAGAGTAAGAGTTCCGTCCGGTCAGTGCATCCGGCTGAGCCCTGTGTTCAGCACTGCCGCGCTCAGGGCGCCGAACGTGCGCTGGACGATGCGATGCGCGGCGTCCAGGAAGAACGTCTGTGGCAGCGCGGTGACCCCGTACGCGGAGGCGGTCTCCGCCATCGGGTCGGCGCCGACCGGGAAACTCACGCCGTACTGGTGGATCATGGACAGCGCCGCGCCGGTGCTGTCGCTCACGTCGATGCCGACGACGGCGACCTGGCCGTGGTGAGCGCGGTAGAGGCTGGCCAGCTCCGGGGTCTCCCGCTTGCAGGCGGCGCAGTCGGAGGAGAAGAAGTTGATCAGGACAGGGCGCCCGGCGAACTGGCTGAGCGACACCTCGTGTCCCTGATGACCCAGCGCGGGCAGGGTGAAGCGGTTAGCCGCAACGCCCGGCGAAGCCCCGGCGCCGGCCGGTGAGCCGCTGGGTGCCAGGACGGCCGAGAGCACCCCGAGCAGCGCGAGGAAGCCACCCCCCGCCGCGATCGCGACCTTGTGAGAACGGGACAACCGGGGCATGCGGAAAGGCTACTCCCTGCCGACGATCGTGCCGTCTTCGAGGAACAGGACGGCGTCGGCGATGCCGATCAGGGTGGGGTCGTGGGTGGCCACCAGCGCGGTCACGCCCTCGGACCTGACCACCGTCCGCAGCAGCCGCATGATCTGCCCGGCCGTCTCCGAGTCGAGCTGCCCGGTGGGCTCGTCGGCGATCAGCAGCTCCGGGCTGCCGGCCAGCGCCCTGGCGATGGCCACCCGCTGCTGCTGGCCGCCGGACAGCTCGCCCGGGCGCTGGCGGGCATGGCCGGCCAGGCCCACGATGTCCAGCATGAGGCTGACCCGCTCCTCCCGCGCCCGGGAGGCCATCCCGGTGATCCGCAGCGGGATCCCGACGTTCTCGGCGGCGGACAGGAACGGGATCAGGCCGAACGACTGGAAGATGAAGGCGACGCAGGACCGGCGCAGCCCCATCCGCTCCCGCTCGCTCATCGCGGTGACGTCCCTGCCGTCCACGCAGACGGTGCCCTCGCCGGGGGAGTCGAGGCCGCCGATGATGTTGAGCAGGGTGGTCTTGCCGGATCCGGACCGGCCGCGCAGGGCGACGAGCTGGCCTCTGGGGATGTCGAACGTCACCCCCCGCAGCGCCCGGGTCGCGGCCGAGCCGCTGCCGAACGTGCGCGTCACCCCGGTGGCCGACACCATGGGGACGGCAGGAGCCACCGGTTCACCACGGTTCAGCGTGTCGGTGCTGCTCACCCGTTCTCCTCATCCTTCCCAGCCGCCGCAGGGCCGGCTGCGCCGCCCGCGCCCGCCGCGTTCGGCCCACCCGGCCCGCCTGGCGCGTCCGGCCACACACCGATGTGGTCCGGCTCGGCCTGCAGCCTGACCCGGTCCCGCATGCCCAGCGGCCCGGTCATCTCGCGCGGCAACTGAAGCCGCCCGGCCCGGTCCAGTACCGCGTACTCCACGGCATGGTCGGATTGCTGCCCCTCAGCGTCCGTCGTCGAGTGCCGGAGTGTCTCGGTGCTGGTCCGGCCGTCCCTGATGGCGACGACCCGGCGGACCATCGAGGATACGGCCGGGTCGTGCGTGACCACCAGCACGGTGACGCCCAGCTCGGTGTTGGCGGTCTGCAGGGCGCCGAACACGTCGGCGGCGGTGGCCGAGTCCAGCTCGCCAGTCGGCTCGTCGGCCAGCAGCACCCTGGGGTCGTTGGCCAGCGCCACCGCGATCGCCGTCCGCTGCTGCTCACCGCCGGACATCTGCTCCGGCTTGCGGGCCGCGCAGTGTGCGACGCCGAGGACGCCCAGCAGTTCGGCGGCGCGTTTGCCGCGGTTGCGGCGGCCGGCCCCGTTCAGCCGCATGGGCAGCGTGATGTTCTGCTCGGCGGTCAGGTAGGGCAGCAGGTTGCGCGAGGTCTGCTGCCAGATGAAGCCGATCGTGCCCCGGCGGTAGGTGAGCCGCTGCCTGGCTCCCATGGCGGCCAGGTCATAGCCTGCCACGCGGACCGCACCGGCGGTCGGGGTGTCCAGGCCGGCCAGGATGTTCATCAGGGTGGACTTGCCGCTGCCCGACGCGCCCACCATCGCGGTCAGCTCGCCCTGGGTCACCAGCAGGTCCAGGCCCTGCAGCGCCTGCACCTCGATCTTCTCGGCGGTGAAGATACGCACCAGCCGGTCGCAGACGATCAGCGCGTCGTCGCCGTAGGAACTGCGTGCCCGCGCCGCCTCCGCGCCCAGCTCAGCGAGTCCTGCCGTAGGGTATCTCTCCGGCGAATCAAGCACCGTAGGGTATCTTTCCGGCGAATCAAGCGCTGCCATCCCTGCCCCCCTTTCCGCTTCCATCATGGCCGGCCACCCCCGGCGCTCTGCCCATCCGGCTGAGCGTGAACGGCAGTCTCCTTCGCGATCGCATCACGGTAACGATTTCGCGCAGGTGTCAACGCCACAAGCACGCGCCGATCACGTGCTGGCCACGATTGTCCCGTCTGTCCGCATTCCGGACGTGCTGCCGTCCGTCCGTTCCGGCGCGGCACCGTTCGGCGGAGTGAAACAATCTGGTACCGGTCGTGAGGGCGGGCACGAAGGTTTGCTCGAATTCAGCGAAACGAAGTACATCGCAGTGGACTGGTAGCGCGATATAGGCCGTAGCCTTGCGGTGTGGACAGACGGATATTTGGCCTGGAGAACGAGTACGGCGTCACCTGTACGTTCCACGGCCAGCGGCGGCTGTCGCCGGACGAGGTGGCCAGGTACCTGTTCCGCCGGGTCGTGTCCTGGGGCCGTAGCAGCAACGTCTTCCTGCGCAACGGCGCACGGCTCTACCTGGACGTCGGCTCGCACCCGGAGTACGCCACGCCCGAGTGCGACGACGTGCTGGATCTGGTCGCGCACGACAAGGCCGGCGAGCGGATCCTGGAAGGGCTGCTGCTCGACGCCGACCGGCGGCTGCGCGAGGAAGGCATCGCCGGCGACATCTACCTGTTCAAGAACAACACCGACTCGGCCGGCAACTCCTACGGCTGCCATGAGAATTACCTGGTCGGGCGGCACGGTGAGTTCGGCAGGCTGGCCGACATCCTGATCCCGTTCCTGGTCACCCGGCAGATCATCTGCGGCGCCGGCAAGGTGCTGCAGACGCCGCGCGGCGCCGTGTACTGCGTGAGCCAGCGGGCCGAGCACATCTGGGAGGGTGTGTCGTCGGCGACCACCAGGTCCCGGCCGATCATCAACACCAGGGACGAGCCGCACGCGGACGCGGAGCGCTTCAGGCGGCTGCACGTCATCGTCGGCGACTCGAACATGAGCGAGACGACCATGCTGCTCAAGGTCGGCTCGACCGACCTGGTGCTGCGCATGATCGAGGCCGGCACGGTCATGCGCGACCTCAGCCTGGAGAACCCGATCAGGGCCATCAGGGAGGTCAGCCACGACATGACCGGGCGCCGCAAGGTCCGGCTGGCCAACGGCCGCGAGGTCTGCGCGCTGGACATTCAGCGCGAGTATCTGGCGAAGGCGACAGATTTCGTGGACCGGCGGGGGAGCGACGCGGTCTCCCGCAAGGTGCTCAGCCTGTGGCGCCGGACCCTGGACGCGGTCGAGTCCGGCGACCTCGGCATGGTGGCCCGCGAGATCGACTGGATCACCAAGTACCAGCTCATCGAGCGCTACCGGGCCAAGCACGACCTGCCGCTGGCCGCCCCCCGGGTGGCCCAGCTCGACCTCGCCTACCACGACGTGCACCGCGGCCGGGGCCTGTACTACCTGCTGCAGAAACGCGGCGCGGTCGAGCGGGCCGTGCGCGACCTGGACATCTTCCAGGCGAAGTCGATCCCGCCGCAGACCACACGGGCGCGGCTGCGCGGCGAGTTCATCCGGCGGGCCCAGGAGCGGCGGCGCGACTTCACCGTTGACTGGGTGCACCTGAAGCTGAACGACCAGACCCAGCGCACCGTACTCTGCAAGGACCCGTTCCGCTCGGCAGACGAACGGGTGGAAAAGCTCATCGCCGGAATGTAGGGCTGCTTCCGGACCTCGCGGCGGTTGCTGCTGTCCCCGGACTGCTCTCCAGCCTCTATGGATGCCCCTCGAACAACTCAATCTCGTAGGTGAACGCGGAAGGTGCGGCGGCGTCCAGTCCTAGGGACGGGGTACGCGGCCGTACCCAACACCGGTAGAGTGGCCGCGCGCCTACGTAACGAAATCAGGATGGTCATGCGACGTTTCGCACTTTTTGCCGCCCCTGTACTGTTTTTTTCCATTGCTCTGGCCGGATGCGGTGGTTCGGCCAGCGGTAAGACCGCCGCCGGCCCCACGGTCAGCGTCACTGGGACCTTCGGTAAACAGCCGACGGTCAAGATACCCAGCCAGAAGGCTGGCGCCGGGCTCGATGTCAAGACCGTGATCCATGGGAGCGGGCCAGCGCTGGCCAAAACCGACGCGCTGATCGGCAACTACGTCGTCTACGTCTGGAGCGGGACGACGCACAAGCTGGCGCAGAGCACCTATACCTCCGTGCCCGCGCTGTTCAGCGGTAAGCTGCTGCCGGGGCTGGCCACCGCCCTGACCGGCCAGAAGGTCGGCAGCCGTGTGCTCGCCGTCATCCCGCCCGCCGACGGCTACGGCAAGACGGGCAACAGCCAGGCCGGGGTCAAGCCGGGCGACACGCTCGTGTTCGTGGTGGACATGATCAAGGCGTACGCCGCGGACGCGTCGGCCACCGGGAAGATCGTCTCGACCGGCGGTGGCAGCCTGCCGACCGTCAAGGCCGGCCTGCCACCCGCCATCACGATCCCCAAGGGCGGCACGCCACCGTCCAAGCTGGTGACCAAGATACTGGCGCAGGGCACCGGCCCGAAGGTCGCCAAGGGCGAGAGCGTCGTCGTGCAGTACGTCGGGGCCATCTGGCGCACCGGCAAGCCCTTCTCCTCCTCGTGGCAGAACGCCGCCCCGTTCGGCTTCATTATCGACTCGACGCCGTCACAGGTGATCAAGGGCTGGGATCTCGGCCTGACCGGCCAGCCGGTGGGCAGCCGGATAATGCTCGTCATCCCGCCCTCAGACGGCTACGGCAAGACGGGCAGCTCGCAGGCGGGCATCAAGGGAACGGACACGCTGGTCTTCGTCGTCGACATCCTCGGCGCCTACGCCCCGGGCACAGCCGCCTGACGCACGCCTCGCGGCCCGGGGCCTAAGCCCCCGGGCCGGCGGGAGCGGTGGGGAAGGTGCTCGTTGTGGCTACGCCCGCGCAAGAGTGCGGGCGTAGCCACAACCACGACATGGGTGGGCGGGCGGTGCTGGCCTGGGTGGCTCAGTTTCCGGGCCGCAGGACGGTGGTGGCCTTGGCCGCCGCTTCCACAGCGGGCCAGCCGAACAGCATGGGGACGCGGCGGTGCTGGGCCCACTGGGCGAGCTGGTCGGCGAAGTGCGGGCTAGCCGGGTCGCCGGAGGCGCCGCCGGGGATGACAAAGCTGGCGGCGGCGGGCTCGGCCAGATCCACGACCTGCCGGTAGACCGACAGGCTTATGACGTCGAAGGGCGTTCCCTGCTGCCAGCTGAAGGCGCCCACCTGGATGGTGTCCCCGTCGCCGCCCATGCCGACCGGGGCCGGTGCCTGCCCGGCGAGCGGGTGGACCGCCCTGGTCCGGTGCGTGTCGTCCCAGCGCCTGGCCGGCTTGCTGGCGTGACGCCAGGCGGCGGCGAGCGCTGCGGGCAGCGCGTCGCGCACCCGCTGCTGCTTCGCCGCGTCCTTGCCTGCCTGGTCCGCCGGCACCGGGCCGCCCAGCAGCTCCCAGATGTCGTTGGCCAGCCAGCGGCGGATGACCGTATCCGCCGGGGGGACCTGACCCGAGGTCAGCCAGTGCCAGGTCTCGTCACCGGTCAGCGGCCGGTACAGGGCCTCGGCCAGCGCCCGGGTGAAGCAGCCGTACAGCAGCGCCGCGGCGGAATCACCCCGCAGCTCGCCGCCCCAGCCGGCCAGGGCCAGCCGTGCTCTTTCTTGGTCTTCGTGAACAAGTTCCGGGAGATCCGCGAGCAGCCGGGCCCAGGCCTGTGCCGCCCATGAGGTCATGTCGCCCTGCAGGGCGGCGAGCCCGGCCACGGTGTGCTGCGGCGTGGCGGTCAGGCACTGCCGGAGCCGCTCCGCGCGGAACGGGTGGCTGAAGGTGCAGGTGATGTAGGGCTCGTCGCCGTCCACGATCGCGTTGTTCGCGGTCATCACGAAGCCCGCGTCCGGATCGACGCAGCGTGGCATCTGCCCGAACGGCACGAGCCCCGTCCACTCGCACCCGCCGTCCCAGCCGGGCACCGGCAGCCTGCGGTGCGCGGGCGAGGAGCGGACCGGCAGCTCGCCGCGGGTCTGGTAGGCGATCGCGCCGCCGGTGTCGGCGGTGACCAGGTTGTTCACCGGGTCCACCCAGTCCCGCTGGGCGTCCGCCAGCTCCCGTACGTCGCGGGCGGCCAGCATCGGCAGCAGCGGCTCGAAGCCGCGGCCCGGGCGGCAGGTGGCCGTGTACTTGAGCGCGATAGCCATCCCGGTCAGCGGATCCCCGTGCACGACCGGCCCGTGCCTGGTGGTCCAGATCTGGGTGGTGACCGGCTCGGCGCCGCGGACTGTGATCGTCTCGGTGCGCTGCTCCGCCTGCTTCCAGCCATCCTCGGTGCGGTACCAGCCGGGACGGTTCTCGTCGAACTGTTCCAGGTATAGATCCTGGGTGTCGGCGCTGGCGTGGGTGATCGCCCAGGCCACCTGGCCGTTGTGGCCGAAGTGCGGGAAGCCGGGCACGCCGGGGAACGCGGCGCCGATCACCTGGAAGTCCGGGCAGTCCAGGTGGCACTGCCAGTAGACGTTCGGGGCGTCGAGCTGCCGGTGCGAGTCGTTGCACAGCACGGCGCCGCCGTGGGCGGTCCGGCGGCCGCTGACCGCCCAGGCGTTCGAGCCCGGCTCGGCCTCGGCGAGGAAGCCCAGGTGCGGCGCTGCCCTGGCGACGTCGTCCACCGCGTCGGCGATCACCCGGGAGAGACGGCCGCCGGGCGGCACGGTGAGCGCCGAGCCCGCCGGGGACCTGGTGTCCAGCTGGCTGAACGCCTCAGCGCCTACCCGCGCCAGCACCGAGGCCTCGGTGAGCTTGTGCTGCCACTGGCCCATCAGGATGTGCCTGACCTTGTAGGCGGCGACCGAGTGCCACGGCTGCCAGGGCTCGATGACAGTGCTTCCTTCGCCGGAACCACGCCCTACGGCATCTGGCAGCTCGGCCGGGCGGGCGCCGGAGGCGATGACCACGTTGACGCCGCGGGCATAGGCCTCGAACATCTCGCGCACGGGTGCGGACATGACGGCCAGGTCGGCGTGCGCGGCCTCGGTGAGGGCCATCCGCCGGGCCAGCACGTCACCGGGCACGGCGGCGGGCCCGGCGACCTCGGCCCAGCGCCCGGCCGCCCGGCGGCGGTCGTACTCCATCTGGAACAGCCGGTCCTGCGCGCAGGCCAAGCCCATCGCGAACCAGGCATCGGCGGCCGACCCGGCCCGGATGTGCGGTATGCCATAGCGGTCGCGGATGAGCACGACCTCGCCCTGCAGTCCGGGAGCGTCCACGTAATCGGTCACCGCCCGAGGATAGCTCCCGGGGTCAGCCCGCCCCCGGCTGCAGCAGCGCGGCGGCGTGCCGGCCAGCGGCGGCGGCGGCCAGGAAGTAGGCCAGGTCCTGGTCCAGGCCGCGGCCCATGGTGGACAGCTTGACCGGGCAGGCGCGCAGCGCCTCCTGCAGCCCGTCGACCGGGACGCTGACCAGGTTGTGCCGCTGCGCGAGCGGGGCGGCCTGCTCCTGGACCAGCGCGCCAAGCGCGCCGGGCAGCTCGGGCACGGGCACGTCGGCCCTGGCCAGCGCGACCCGGCCGTAGGCGGTGAGGCTGTGGTGCGAGATGCCCTGGTGGCGCTGCCTGGCGTCGGCGTCACTGACCCGCAGCGAGGCGACCGGGCGGCCGTTCAGCACGGCTGCGGCGTTGACCGCTTCACCGCAGGCAACGCCGGAGAAGCCCCAGCGGGTGCCGGTGCCCAGGTTGCCCGGGCCCTGGGCGACCACGGCCAGGTCGGCGCCGAGCACCAGGCGGGCGGCGAGCAGCCCGGTGTGCAGGGTGACCGCCTCCAGGTCGCCGCCGAACGACTGGCCGACGCTGACCGTGCCGGCCAGCCACCCGGCCTCGCGCAGCGCCGCGCAGGTGCGGGAGAACCAGGCCGGGAGCGTGCCGCCATCCTGCATCACGTAGACGGCCCGGGGCGGATCGGGCTGCTGTGCCTGCCGGGCGGCGGCGAGCACGGCCGGCAGGGCCGAGTGCAGGTCGGCGATGATCACCGGCATCGCGCCGAGGTCGTCGGCGTCGCGCAGCAGCTCGTGGTGCGGGGAGCCCTGCTCGTCGGCGCCCTGGACCGTCGCCTGCAGCGGCGTGTACCTGGCCTTGACCAGGTGCCCTGACGGCGGCGGGTCGGGCGGCAGCCGGCCGGGGACGGCGACCACGAACGCATACCCGCCGGTGCCCAGGCCCTGGGCCAGGGCTGTGGTGTTCAGCAGGACCCGGTCGCCGGGCTGCGGCAGGCCGGTCAGGGCCGGGTAGGCGAGCGCCCGGCAGGTGCTGCCGTCCGCCTGCGTCACCTCGAGCTCGGCCGCGCCCGGCCACTGCCGGCCCTGCGCGGTCACCACACCGTCGCGCCATCTGATCACCCGGGCAGGGTAGCGTCAGATCGGCCAGCCGCGTGCGTCCAATCGGAGTGCAGCACCCGCCGCCGACGTTGGACAATAATGCAGGGGGCTCCGGAGGGGACGGCGATGTCACGGCGCAAAACAGAGCGGCTGCTCGGCCTGGTCGTCTGCCTGCTCTCGACCCGGCGGTCGCTGACCGCCGCCCAGATCCGCGAGGCCGTTCCCGGGTACCCCGACTCGTTCGACGCGTTCAAGCGGATGTTCGAGCGGGACAAGGAGGAGCTGCGCGAACTCGGGATCCCGCTGGAGACCGACAGCGCCAAGGCCGGCGACGAAGAGGCCGGGTACCGGATCCAGCGGGAGGCCTACGAGCTGCCTGAGATCACCCTGGAGCCGGATGAGGCGGCCGTGCTGGGCCTGGCCGCCAGGGTGTGGCGCCGGGCCGAGCTGGCCGGCGCGGCGGCCGGCGCGCTGCTCAAGCTGCGGGCCGCGGGCATCGACGCCGAGGACACCACCCAGCCGGGCATCGAGCCGCGGGTGCAGACCGGTGAACCCTCGTTCGGCCCGCTCTGGGAGGCGGTGCGGGACCGGCGGCCGGTTACCTTCGCCTACCGGGCGGCCGGCCGGAGCGGCACCCAGCAGCGGCGCCTTGAGCCCTGGGGCGTGGTGAACCGGCACGGCCGGTGGTACGTCGCCGGGCACGATACCGACCGGGACGCGGGCCGGGTGTTCCGGCTGAGCCGGATCGAGGGAACGGTGTCGTTCAGCGGGCCGGCCGGCAGCGTGGTCGTGCCGCCTGGCAGCGACGTGCGGGAGCTGGTGAAGGACTGGGACTTCAGCCCGCCCACGCAGCGCACCGCGCGGCTGCGGGTGCGCACCGGGGCCGGTTACGGGCTGCGCCGCAGCGCGGTGGCGCAGCGGCCGGACGGCGAGGGCTGGGACGAGGTGCAGGTGCCGTTCCGCGAGATCGAGTGGTTCGGCGACTACCTGGCCTCGTTCGGCCCGGACGTAATCGCGCTCGAACCGCCGGACCTGCGGGAGGCCGTGATCGGCCGGCTGAAGGGAGTGCCCCAGTGAGGGTTCTTCAAGACCGGCTAGCCAGGGCAGGCGACTGGGGCCTGTCCGGGTGCCGGTGCAGGTGGGACTGCGGCAACCGCTGTGGGTTTCTTGAAGAACCCGAGACTTTGAGGGAGAGGCAGTGACCGGATCGGGATCCACGGCGCAGACCGGGACCCAGCGGCTGCAGCGGCTGCTCGCCCTGGTGCCCTATGTGGTGAGCCGGAACGTGGTGGGCCTGGCCGAGACCGCGACGGCGTTCGGGGTGAGCGAGCGCGAGCTGGTGGACGACCTCAACCTGCTGTGGTGCGTCGAGCTGCGCTCGCCCGACCCGTACTGCCCGATCGACCTGTCCTACGACGGCGGCGAGATCGTCGTGAGCGAGGCCGAGTCCATCGACCGGCCGCTGCGGCTGGGCATCGACGAGGCCAGCGCGCTGCTCGTGGCGCTCCGGATGCTGGCCGAGCTGCCCGGCATCGGCGACCGCTCGGCCCTGGGCCGCACCATAGCCAAGCTGGAGGCGGCCGCCGGGACGGCGGGAGCGGCCAGCGCCCAGGTCGCCGTCCAGGTCGACACCCGGTCCGCGGACGCGGCGCTGCCCACGGTCACCGCGGCGCTGGAGAGCGCGCGGCGGCTGCACCTGTCCTACTACGTGCCGGGCCGGGACGAGGCCACCGAGCGCGACGTCGACCCCATGCGCCTGGTCATGGTGGACGGCCGCAGCTACCTGGAGGGCTGGTGCCGGCGGGCCGAGGCGGTCCGGCTGTTCCGGCTGGACCGGATGATCGACGTCCGGGTGCTCGACGTGGCCGCCGAGGTACCCCCCGAGGCCGAGCCCAGGGATGTCGACGAGGGACTGTTCCGGCCCTCGCCGCGCGACGTCCGGGTGGTGCTGGAGCTGTCCACCGCGGGCCGCTGGGTGGCTGAGTACTTCCCCTGTGACGAGGTGGCCGAGCTGCCCGACGGCCGGCTGCGGGTCAGCCTGCGCACCCCGGATACCCAGTGGGTGCGCCGCCTGGCCCTGCGGCTGGGCGGGGACGGCAAGGTGACCGGGCCGCCCGACGTGGTGGCCCAGATCGCCGCCGACGCCGAGGCCGCGCTGGCCCAGTACGCATAACGATCCGCTATACCCGGTTCATCCACAGGTCACCATTGATCTGCCAGCCCGACAGGTAGTCGGGTTTCTATAGGTGTCGCGTGTAGACTCCGAATCGAGAATCCGGGCCTGCGGTCCACCATCGGCTGAATTGGGGCTGACATGTTCGATCCCAGCGCACCACACATCATCATCTTGCTGATCGTGGTTCTGCTGCTGTTCGGTGCACGGCGACTCCCTGGCGCGGCCAAGTCGCTCGGTGAGTCCATGCACATTTTCAAGCGCTCCGTGCAGGGCATGAATGATGACGACGACAACAACGCCCAGGACGCCAAAGTCCAGGCCATGCTCCACCAGACGACCCTGCCCGCGCCGCAGCTGACCCCGGCCCAGCCGGCATTCGACCCGGCCCAGGTGCAGCAGGCTCAGGCCCAGCAGGCTCAGTCCCAGCAGGCTCAGTCCCAGCAGCTCGCCGACCTCCAGCGGCAGCTCAACGACATCCAGCGGCAGAACGGCGGCAGCAACAGCGCGACCGTCGGCGGCACTGGTGCGCCGATGTCCGAGGCGCAGCACGGCCAGCAGCCGTTCTAGCCCCGGTCTGCTGACATGGACACGCAGGACAATCTGGATAATCCGCCCGTCCGGCCCGGTGTTCGGCTGCCCGGCAAGCGGCAGAATCCGGACGGCAGCATGCCGCTCATGGAGCACATCCGTGAGCTGCGCAACCGCGTGTTCAAGGTGGTGCTGTTCATCACCATCGGCTCCATCGTCGGGTGGTATCTGTACCCGCACATCTGGCATTTCATCGAGGCGCCGTACTGCAAGCTGCCGCAGCACGCCCATGTCCAGATCCAGGGCGGTGCCAAGGGCTGCAACCTGTTCGTCACCGGTATCTTCGACGCGCTGTTCCTCAAGCTGAAGCTCGCGATCATCACGGGCGTCATCATCACCTCGCCGTTCTGGCTCTACCAGCTCTGGGCGTTCATCGCCCCCGGCCTGTACAAGCGGGAGCGGCGCTGGGCCTACTTCTTCGGCGGGGCGGCCGTGCCGCTGTTCGTGCTGGGCGGCGCGCTGGCCTACCTGGCCATGACCAAGGGCCTGCGGTTCCTGCTGGCCCTGCTCCCGCACGGCGTGGTGCCGATCATCACGATCAACACCTATCTCGGCTATGCCATCGCGATGCTCACGATCTTCGGCATCGCGTTCGAGCTGCCGCTGGGATTCGTGCTGCTCAACCTGGCCCACGTCCTGCCCCATGAGCGGTTTGCCAAGTGGCGCCGGATGATCATCTTCGGGGTCTTCCTGTTCGCGGCCGTGGCCACGCCGAGTCCGGACCCGATCAGCATGCTGCTGCTGGCCATTCCCTGCGTGGCGCTGGTCGAGATGGCCGAGGTCTTCGCGTTTTTCAACGACCGGCACCGGGCCCGGCTGCTGGCCGCCGACCCCTTCCCCGGCCTGAGCCCGGAGGAAGTGGCCGAGTTCAACCTGGAGGACCGGGCTGACCCGGCCGTGGACGCCGGGACAAACCCCCGCGAATGATGCGATCGGGACACATGCCCGGCGTCGGGCGGAGCCTGCGCTAACCTCACCCGCTTAGGCTGGGGCCATGACTGTGCCGGCCAGGGGGGACACAGCATCCCCCGGGGACACCCCAGGCCCCGATGGCCCAATCACCCCCGGACCGCCTGGCGGCGACATCGAGACGGCTAGCCCCGCGGATCGCTACGCGGCCTCCCGGCGCCGCCGGCAGGC
>DASXMU010000075.1:0-7748 GCA_036495485.1 Streptosporangiaceae bacterium | reverse complement strand
CCTCGGACACGTTCTGCCCGTTCGAGGTCAGCTCGTGCTGTGAGCCGCAGACAGCGCCGCCGGCGTTGGTCGAGGTCGGCGTGAAGCCGCCCTGGAACCAGCCCCACGTGACGTGCTTGCCGTTAAGCAGGTCGCCGATGTTCTCGCCGGTCAGCACGCCCTCAGGGCTCGTGGAGGTGTGGTTGCCGTCCGAGCACTGGTCGTAGAACGGGTCGATGTCGCCGTAGATCGTCCCGGTACCGTCGGAGCCAAGCGCCGAGACGCTGCCCGCGGCGGTGGTCTTGACGCCAGGGGTGCTGGTGTCGTTCGCGTCTGCTGCGTACCCGCCGCTGGCGTTGCCGGAGACGACGTTGATCGCGCCAGGCGACGACGGCCCGAAGTCGGTGTCGAAGTCGGTGTCGCTCATCGCGTAGTTCTGCGCGTAGTTCCACAGCCCGGTGACCGTGTTGCCGTCGAAGTAGTCCATGGCCAGGCCGGGCGCGCCGAACAGCAGGGGCTGGCCGGTGCAGGTGTCGACCGAGGTGTCCTGGACGAACATGTCCATCTTGCCCTGGTCGAAGGACGCTTCCTCGGGCCCATAGCTGTGGTTCTGGTCGCAGGTGAGCGCCTCGGAGTGGGTGAGCCGGACGGGGTTGAACTCGTTCGGGTTGTCGTTCAGCAACGCCGGGGTGAGCCCGTTCACCGCAGGGGTGCCGGGCTTGGCGTGGAACGGCGAGCCGTCGGTGTTGGCCGCGTTGGGGTACGTGCCGAAGTAGTGGTCGAACGAGACGTTCTCGTCGAACAGCACGACCACATGCTTGATCGGCGTATTGGTGTTCGGGACGTGATACAGCGAGGCCGGCGCCGTTGCCGGGACCGGGACCGCGTTGGCGGGCAGGACGTTCGGCGAACTGGCCAGCGAGATACCGCTGACGGTCAGCGCCGCGGCGACCGCGGGCACGGCCACCAGCGCCGTGTTGCGCATTCCGCGGCGCTGGCTCAACCGCCTGATCGGGTTGTTGGCTGGGCTGGCGCCCATATTGCTCCCCTCCTGGGTACGCGATCGCAGCATGACAAGCAGGAACCGTGGCGGGGGCACGGCAGACCTAGACCGAAGACTGTCGCCGGCGGGGAACGATCAGACACCCGCAAAATGAGCAAAAGGAAAACAAGCGGCCAAGAGACGGCGTCGGGACCCGTCAGGTCAGCAGGGCTCGTCCGTAGTAGTCGCTGGCGTTCCGCACGCCGGGCAGCGCATAGAAGTAGCCACCCCCGAACGGGCTGATGTAGTCCACCAGCGGCTCGCCGGTCAGGCGGGTCTGCACGGCCTCGAACTGGCGCTTGATGTCCTGCTGATAGCAGGTGAAGATGAGCCCCTGGTCGAGGTTGCCCACGTCGTCGATGCCACGGTCGTAGTTGTAGCCCCGGCGCAGGATGCGGCTGGAGCCGCTCTGCGGGGTGCGCGGGTTGGCCAGCCGGATGTGCGCGGTGAGCGGGATCACCGCGCCCGACGGGTCCACCGGGTAGTTGGGGATGGCGAACTCGCTGTTGGCGTCCAGCGGGGCCCCGGTGGCCCGGCGCCGGCCGATCATGTTCTCCTGCTCGAAGACGTCGACCCGGTCCCAGAACTCGACCAGCATCCGGATCAGCCTGATGACCTGGTAGCTTCCGCCCACGGTCCAGGCGGGCTCATGGCTCGCCGACGAGGTGACCCAGACCAGTTCGTCCATGGCGGCCGGGCTGCCCGCGTCGGGGTTGGCGATTCCGTCCATGAAGCCCAGCAGGTTGCGCGGTGTGGTACCCGCGGGCCGGGGCGGGCTGGTGAACCCGTCGATGCGCCACAGGATCTGCATGCCGCCGCGGGTGTGCCTGGTGATGTCGCGCAACGCGTGCAATACCGTGTCGGCGCTGCCCGCGTTCAACTGCAAGCTCAGGTCCCCGTTGCACTGGGCGGGATCCAGGTTGTCGTCGGGGAACGGCTGCATCTGGGTGAGCCTGGCCGGACGCAGGGCGGCCAGGCCGTACCGGTCATCGAAGAGCGAGGCGCCGACGCCGACCGTGACGGTCAGGCCGTTGGGCTCCATGGCCGGCCCGAGTATCCCGGAGTCGGATGGCGGCGCACTGATGCCCACGGGCGGTGCTGTGCCGCCCGCGGCCAGGAACCGGGCGCGGTCGGTGATCGTCTGAAACAGGGCCCGGAGCTCACCTCGCCCGGCCGCGGTCACGCTGAACGAGATGACGGCTGTCTGCCGCTGCGAACCGGGCAGGATGCCGGCCTGGTACCGGCCGTGGAACGGAACCGCGGGCAGGACCCCGGCCTGCGCCGTCTCGGCGGCTGTCGCGGCGGCGGGTATGGGCCGGGAGGCGCGGTAGGCGTACCCGGCGCCAGCCCCGGCTGCCGCGGCACCGGCGAACCCCACGCCCAGCGCTCCGCGCAGGAACGCCCGCCGGGCGGGGACCGGACGCTGGCCGGATCCGCCGGACGGCGGCCCTGCCACTGGCGGGTCATCCGGCGAACTCCCGGCCGGCCGGGACGGTGGGCTGGCGGGGGCATGGCCTGGAGAACCGGGCGAAGGAGCGGCCGGAACGCTGGCGGCCGGCCCGGCAGGCTCGCTCATCACGTTCTCCTGGGTTCGGTGATCACGGCGATCGGGGCGAGTTCCTGGAGTGTCTGGCTGAGCGTGGCGTTGATCATCTGGCGGTCGCCGGTGCTGAGCTGGCTCATCGGGGTCCAGCTCCCGCTTCGATGATGCTGGGCAGTGATCAGGCCCTCAAGCCGGTCCAGCCAGGAGTAGACGGAGGGCAGACCGGTGTAACGGGCGGCGAGCAGCGGATGCAGGATCTGCAGCAGTTCCCTGGTCCCGGTGATGTTCGCGCCGACCGTGGCCAGCGTTGTCCCGCTGCCGTAGTCGTCGGTGCCAGTGAGCTGGAACTCCAGCGCGTTCTCCAGGATCTCGTTGGTGCGCAGGCCGATGTCCAGCAGGCCGATCTCCATGCCCGGCCAGGCCGCGCGCAGCGCCGCCACGTCCTTGACGAGATGATTGCCCAGACCGGTGAGCTGCCTGGCGCTCTGCCCGTGCCACAGACCGTATTCCAGCCGGTAGAAGCCGGTGAACTGCGGGCTGCTGACCCCGCCGGCCAGCCCGGTGGCCCGGCCGTCGATCTCGCCGTCGAAGTTGCCGAAGGAGTCGTAGGCGGCGCCGAGCCGCTCATAGGTCAGGTGTGCGGGCAGCCACGCTGCCCGGGCGGCGGCCAGGTTGCCCGACCCGATGCCGGCCGCCAGCTTCTTCACCTGTGCCAGCAGCACGTTCAGCCCGGCCGTGACGTAGGTCCGGTACTCACGGGCGGGCTGGATCAGGTCATCGGTGGTGACGGGCAAAATGGCGGCGGCGCCCCTGACGTGCCCGGGAATCCGGACCGTCGGCCCGGTGACCGGATCGGTGTCTTCGAGCAGGCACCGGAAGGCATACGAACCCGAGCCCACGTCGACCTGCAGCGGGTTGACCGTGTTCGGCCCACTGGCCTCCAGCTCGGCGTAGATCGCGCCGCTGGCGGGATCGATGAGGTCGACCTCGGCCGCTTCGGTCGATTGATTCTGGATATGGAAGGTGTGCCAGCCCGGCGCGACCGGGCTCCACTGACCGCCACAGGTGGCGGTGTTCACCGTGATCGAGTTCGCCGGGCTGGGGCTGTTCCCGCCGCATCCGGCCAGCAGCCCCGCGAGCAGGGCGCCGGCGCTCAGCCAAGCTGCCGTGGCCGCCACCGGGAGCGTGCGCGGTGAGCCAGCCGAGATGCCGTTCATCAATCCCTCACAATAGATAAAGGGATTTTTCGGCCGGACGAGCTGACCTCAGCCTGGTCAAACGTTCACTCAAGCATCACCAGGGGTTTCCCGAACGGACTCCCGGGTGCCGCAAGACTCATCGGGCGCCTGGGCCAGTGCCAGCGCACACCATGATCAGGCGCCTGACCCAGGATCAGCCGGGCACCTGCTATCAGCACACCAGGCTTGTCAGTACACCAAGCATGTCAGCGCGCGGGCCAATGAGCCGCTGAGGTCTACCGGGCCCTGGCCTTTTACCCAGGCCACACCCGCGACGCAGTAACGGTCGGGTGATACAAAAGCCTGACCCCGGCTGCTCAGTTGCACAATACGTTTGCGCACCTTAGGTTCGCTGCTGTAATGCCCGAATCGCATCGTCCGGACGGCGAAGTCGATGACCCGGTAGTCACACTTCGAGGCGTGCGCTATGATATCGAGTGGATTAGAAAAGCTGGAAACGAGCAGGATCATACTCTCGAAACCGCAATCCATGATTCTTTTGGTTACCTGGCTGCCATCACTGCCGCCCCACAGCGAAGGCATCCGCAGAGATCGGTCCGGAGCCGGGATATAAGGTGGGTTCGATATGACGCACCCATTGGCCACAGGGCTCTGGATGGCCTCGAAGAAATCTTCTTTGATGACCATGTAGCGATCGGCCACGGCATGCTCCATAGCCAGTTTATCGGCATAATCGTAGGAGTCCTGATCAATCTCATAGCCGCGGATCTTCCCAGTGAAGCGATGATATTTCAGCAGCTCGGCAATTGTCTCACCGGTCCCAACACCCAGCTCCACAATATCTTTATTTTCAAGCAGCTCATAAGCATTTCTGAACAAGAAATCCCTGACGCACTGGGCATAGAACTCAGATTCTTCGCGGTCTCTGAATATGGTACTTCTGCCCATATCAGATCCAACGTCTCTTACTGCCATTGCGGCTGAAGTATCCACCTGCGTCCTTATTTTATTGATTAACCTTGACCGGGCGTTCCGGGTAGCATACGAACGCCATGAAACGCGATCCGGGCTAACTCTCCCTCGACTATTCAGAACATGAGCACAACGACCCTGAAGTAGCTATGTTGCCGTGCGGAAGGCGACTGAGTTAAGCAGTATCTTCTCTCACCGGACGAGCCGATCCGCCGAGAGCTTCTCGTGTACGCGCCAAGACTAGCGATCATCCCTGAAGCACGCCATACGTTCCCGGGTCGACGGCTCCCACTCCGGGCGACCCTCAGGTTACTTACTGTCCGTGCGGGTCTGCGGCGGCCCTGAGCCTGACCCCCCGCCCGGCGGCTACCGCCCTCCCGTGGACCGTGCTAATGTGCGATCCTATGGAGTGGCGATTATAGCAATTATCGTCAAACACCAGGAAAGGCTGCCTTGGAGGGGACCAATGGCGAAAAGCGTCAGAACTTTCGGTGATTATTTACGACATTTCGCCAGATCTGTCGATATTGTGGACGAGCGAACACTCGAAGAAGTGCGGGAACTCATCTACCTGTACGTGCGGAACGAGCTGGAAGCAACCTACTTCAGCTTAGCCGACCAGCAGATAGTCGACGGCCGGATTGGCCTGCGGACGCTCTGGAGTACCGAGAACGAACAACATGCTACCGCGATCCGCGCGCCTGATGGGAGTTATACCTCCCAGATATCCGTTTCATTTGACCGGAACGTACCGCTCTGGATTGTGAATGACGAGCGAAGATCTTTGCACCGGGCCGGCGGCTACACAGACCTCTGGTCTGGTGTCACCGACCTGCCGAAGTATGCCGCTCCGATAAGCCGTGACCTGAAGACTTCAATCATCGTGCCTCTGGTTCATTGGTCACGTGCGCTCGGCGTCATCTACTTGGAATCCTCGGCCTATCTCGAGATAACCGATGTCGCAAAGGATGAACTACTTTTACTGGCTGACGCCCTGGCCATACTGCTGGAGCTTCGCCAGACGCACAGGTCTCAGGAGGTGGGCACCCGGGCTGCGGTATCTGACCTGGAAGCTATTTTAGCCAGCACGAAATTCCCGCGCCTCACCAAACCGCAGATATTCGTGGCCTTCCCTGCAGGGGCGCCCGATGAGGTCATAGGCGTCATTCAGGAAGTGCTAGCCGAATCCAGCGATGCGTTGCGGATAATCCAGTGGAACAGGATCGAAGAATCAGGTTCGATTACGATGCGGCTGATCGAGGAGATCACCCGATCGAGATTTGGGCTCTGTTACTTTTCTGAGCCAGCGGCCGACGGCAGCGCCAAGTTTACAGATAATGCGAATGTGCTCTTCGAGGCAGGCATGCTTCACTCGCTCACCAACTCCCCGGTCACAGTACCGTCCGGATGGATTCCGATCAGAGAAAAGAACTCACCCAAGATACCCTTTGACTTCGCCTCAGAACGCGTGTTGATCGTTGCCCGTAGCAGCAACGGCGAGCTTATGGAAGAGCGGTTTCGCTCCGACCTGCGACGGCGAATGACAGCGCTCCTGGGGAGCGACCTCGAAGGTTAGCGCGCCCGGTGGGTGAGGCGCCCTGAGTGAATGGGCTAGCCGCGGGGGCGGCGGCGCGGGATCAGCGGTGCCCGCGCTGCACCGCCGGGCGCGGTACTTGGCGACGTTCACCTGGTTCGCGCAGCGGACGCTGTAAACGCACACTGCAATAGTGACCAACGGCTGCCGGCCGGTACCCACTGATCCTGCCACCACCCGGACGAATCTCACTGCCACCAGCGGTGGGCTCATAGCGGTGGTCATGTGGGGCCTTGCACCGGTCGCAACCCGCGCGCTGGTCTCGCAGCTCGCGCCGCTGCCGCTGCTGGTGCTGCGGCTGGCCATGGCCGGGCTCGTGCTGCTGCCCTGGGCCCTGCCGGTGTTCCGGCGGCTGGACCGGCGCTCGCTGGTCAGGCTGGTGGCGGCGGGCCTGCTGGGGACGGTCGGCTACAACTTGCCGGTCACCGTCGGGCTGCAGTGGGTTCCAGCCGCCACGGCCGGGCTGCTGCTGGCCACCGAACCGCTCTGGGTGCTGCTGATCACGGCAGCGTTCCGCACCGAACGGCCCGGGCGCCGGGCCTGGCTGGGCAGTGCCGTGGCGCTGGGTGGTGTGCTGCTGCTGGCCGGGCCACAGGCGGTAGCCCATGGGGCGGGCACCCGGAACCTGGCCGGGATCGGGCTGGTCCTGCTCGGCACGCTCGCCTTTGGCGCGTACACGATCGCGCTGCGCCCGCTCAGCCAGGCCTATGGCGCACTGCCCGCCACGGCGGCGACCACGGTGGCCGGGGCGCTGCCTTATCTGGCGTTTGCCGGGATGATCTCCGCGCACCGGCTCGCCGTGCTGCCCCCGGCGGCCTGGGGCGAGCTCGTCTTCCTCGCGTTCGGCAGCACGGTCGCCGGGATGCTGCTGTGGAACCGGGCTGTGCTGGACGGCGGGAGCACCCGGGTGAGCCTCCTGCTCTACCTCGAACCGCTGGTCAGCGTCGTGAGCGCCGTGCTCCTGCTGGGTGAGCGGCTGTCGGTGGGCACGGTGGCCGGTGGCGCACTGGTGCTGGCCGGGGTTGTCGTCACCGGGGCGATCACCGGCGGCGAGCCGCAGCGCGTCCGGCGAACCAGCCGGACCAGGCGAACCGGCCGGACCGGCCGGGAATCCGCTTGATGGTCTCGCCGGTACCCTGTCCCCAGGAGGTAGCCGGGCTCTGGTGAGGCGGGTCAGCGCAGCAGGTCGCTGATGACACCGCCGATGGCGCCGCCCTCGATCGCCTTGCCACGGCCGCCCGCGTCACCGAGGTAGGGAGCCAGCGACGCGGCGAGCATCGGCAGCGGCATCGACTGCAGCCACACCTTGCCTGGGCCGGACAGCACGCCGAAGTGGTGCGAGTCACCGCCGAAGTACCTGTTGGCGATGCCCTGCACCCGCATGACCTGGAAGGCGACCGAGGTCTCGAACATGCCGAT
>DASXMU010000074.1:0-3694 GCA_036495485.1 Streptosporangiaceae bacterium | reverse complement strand
GTTCCCGCTCAGCTAGCCACGGGCGGGACGAGGTACGGGAAGTAGTCGAGGAGATCCGCGGGCTGGGTGAGTCCGGTGCTGAAGTCCTGGTTGACGATCATCTTGGCGAAGTTGGACGCGAGCTCCTCGCGCAAGCCCTTGCCGTTCTGGCTGCCGTTCCACGGGTCCCACAGGGCGGTGGTCCCGGGCGTGAAGCGCAGCACGTTGGGCAGGAGAATGTCCGCTGCCCACGCGCCGTAGGCGCGCGGGGTGGCGAAGGCGTGCGGTCCCTGATTGTAGGTGCCCAGGGCCTTGACGACCGTGGCGATCTGGTCCCTGACCGTGCCCCACACTCCCCAGGCGGGGCCGGTGGCGGGATTCTCGGGCCTGCCGTCCAGATCCTCGCTGGGCCCGGTGCCGTTGATGCGGGGATGGTAGGGCTTGTTGCCGTTGTCGAAGACGACCGAGACGTCGGGTATCGCGGCGCGCTGGGCCTGGACCCAGGCGTTGGGAGTATGCGTCGTGTCGAAGAACGCGGTGGTCCCCCAGCACTGGACCGGGTCGAGGCCGGTGATCCTGGCGGGCAGCTCGACCATGACGAGCCGGACGTTCTGGTTCAGGAACGGGTTGTCGGTGAAGTGGGGGCCGAGGGCGCCCAGCTTCGGGTCGGCGCTGGCGCTATGCGCCGGCGGCAGGACGGCCCGGATAGACAGGGGGACGCGGACGTCGGTGAAAAACGAGTCGCGGCGCTCGCCGGCGAAGATCTTGATCCCGTTCTTCAGCTCGATGACCTGACTGGTCGCCGCGCCGGGGCCGACGATGATCTGGCCGGGTGCGGTGCGGCTGGTGGCTTCCCGGCCGGTGAGCTGCGCCACCTGGAAGGTCTGGTTGCCGCTGGAGTTGGCTGGGGAGAAGGTAAAGCGCCAGGTGATGTCCTCGATCAGGTCATCGTTGAGGTCGAGCTTGAGCTCGTAGAAGGTCCCGGGATCCCACGCGGCGCCGACCGCCGGCGAGGCATTCATCCCGATAACCATGCGCGGGCCTTCGTCGTCGCTGGCCCCGGCGAAGCAGTGGACGTCCGAGACGTCCTGCGTCTCCGGAGTCCAGTCGAAGTGGTGAGACATGGTGCTCCTATCGGATAGTGGCGGAGTACGGGTTGCGGGATATCGGCTGGAGCGCCAGGGAGTAGAACCGGTCGTAGGGGTTCTGCTTGGTCGCGCCGAACTCGCCATACAGCCACAGGAACGGCATCGCGCTGGCGTCCCACGTGACGCGGTCGGCCCGGCCGCCGGCGAGGCGGATTTCGTACCAGCCGTCGGTGAAGCCGCTGAGCACCGCGAAGCGGGTCGGGGCGCCGCGTTCCGGCATGACCGACGCGTCGACCCTGCTGCCGTCGGCGGCGGTCAGGTACGGCCAGGCCGACGCCGCCCCTGCCAGGCGCGGGCGGGTGTAGTAGTCCTTGACGGGTTTGGCCCTGATCCCGGCGGGCAGCACCAGGCGGGTGCCTGGCGCCAGCAGCGGGGCGGCGTAGCGCCGTTCCGGTCCGAGCACCAGGCCGCCGGCGGCCGCCACGTCCTGTGCTGCCGTGGCTGCCGACGCTGACGGTGCCGCGGCCGAAGCGGCCAGGCCGGACAGGAGGGAAATGGCAGGCACGGCGGCGAGGCCGCCAAGGACGCGGCGTCGGCTCGGCATCGCGGCGCCAGCGTCATCGGAACGTTCGGCTCCGGATTGCTTTCGATTGCCTTTAGCGGTGTTCACTCGCATTCCTTTCTTGCCATGGTCGGAGACCGTCGGCGCTATGCACCGCGGCGCAGAAGTCCAGCAGCACGGTGCTCACGCGGACATGTCCGTCCCGGTCTGCTCTGCCACCAGGTAGGCGGCGCACCAGGCGGGCCAGTCTTCGTCGTGACCCGTCCGGTGCAGCAGATGCGGCCGCCCGGCGCGCTTGTGGTGCTCGGCGTGCGCGGCCTCGGCCCGCGCCAGCGCGCTGGCCAGGTCAGCCGCAGTCGCGAATGCCGTGCCCGTGGCGTCGATGCGGCCGGGCAGCCGGGTGGTGACCTCCTGGACGAACCAGGTGTTGCCGTCGGGATCGGTGAAGGAGCAGAACGACCCGTAGCTGGCGCGGTCGGGGTCGGGGCCGGGCTGGCGTGCCTCGGGAGGGAACGGCGGGCCGTGCCAGATGCCGGTGGGCTCGGCACCGCTGGCGGCGAGTGCGTCATGGGCCGCCTCGATGTCGGTGACGATCAGCCCGCCCCGGGCCGAGCCCGGGGCAGCCGTCGTCAGCCCGACGCCGAAATTGATCGAGCATCCCGAGCCCGGCGGGGTGAACTGGACGATCCGCAGGCCGTCAAAGGGGGCGATATCGTCGTCGAGCCGCCAGCCCAGGCCCAGGTAGAACTGCTTAGACCTATCGACGTCGGACACGGGAATTGCCTGGACCTCCAAGTGAAAGCCGGCCTCCCCGGCGCCCGCGCCGGGGAGCGGGCTGTGTGTTTCGGTGGCGCTCATGGCCGCCTCCTGGGTGCTGCCGCGTGACCTGACGTGGTCTTCGTACCGGTCAGCCTGTCTGCCGACGCACCGGGGCGGCGAGGGGACAAATACCCATACCACTACCTATCTGCATAGGCGCCGCCCCAGATCCGGCCGGCGGGGACCTAGAGTTGCGTCGCCAGCCGGCTTTTGATCGCTACCGGAGCCGCACGAAGTGGAGGCCGCTTTGCCTGAACAACTCGTTTCCGACGCCGACCATGTCGCGTTGTCCCGGTTGGTCGTCGAGATCTCCTGGCGTATTGACCACGGCCGGGCCGACGCGGTGTGGCAGCTCTTCATGCCCGATGGCGTCCTCGACACCAGCGGCACGCCACTGACCGGCCGCGACGCCATCCGCGAGTGGGGCCGGGGGCGCGTCGGCTCGGGCGTAAGGACCAGGCATGTCATATCGGGCATACGGTCACTGACCGCGGCGACGGTAAGGCGACGGGCAGCACGCTGCTAACGGTGTTCATGCATGACGACGCCGGGCGAGGCCCGGCCATCCCGGCGGTCGTGGGCGAGGGCACCGACGAATTCGTCCGCACCGATGCCGGCGATTCGTGTCGCGCAGGTTCGAGACATTGTTCGCCTAGGAGCCCGTACCTTCCGGTGGCGCGGTGATCCAGACGGCGACCTGCGCTCGTGAAGTGAAGCCGAGCTTGGTGAGGATGTGCTCCACGTGTCCTTCGGCGGTCCGCTGCGAGATCACCAGGTCGGCGGCGATCTGCTTGTTGCTGTGGCCGGTGGCGATCAGGCGGGCCACCTGCAGTTCGCGGGGCGTCAGCGGCATCTCAGCGGGGACAGCCGGGACCGGCGGCCTTTCCGGCTGCCGCAGGGCGTAGGCGACGGTGTATGCCGGGGCTAGCTGCATGCCGCGGTGGTATGCCTCCTCGAATGCCGCCTCGCCCAGCGCCTGCCGGGTCTGACGTTCACAGTCCTGGTGGTAGCCCGCCAGGTGGTGGTAGCCGTCGACCGTCGTTCCCATCGACTGCCACAGGCTGGCGGCCGCGCCGACCAGGATCGCCGCGCGCTCGGGCTGACCTTGCGACGCGGCGATCCAGGACAGCGCTTCCAGGCAGTAGGTGGGACCCATCCGCTCGTTGAGGCCTTCCCACTGCCGCAGGCTCCGCAGTTGCAGCACGGTGGCCTGGTCGAGGTCGCCGTGACGCCAGGCCGCCACCCC
>DASXMU010000073.1:0-13126 GCA_036495485.1 Streptosporangiaceae bacterium | reverse complement strand
CTGGTTCGCCTCGGTCGGGCTCTCCCTTGACCCGTTCTACGGCCCGAGCGGCGCGCTGTGGCTGATCGGCTGGCGGTTCGTGCAGGCGTTCGGCGGCGCGATGCTGATGGCCAACTCGGCCGCGATCCTCACCGACGCCTTCCCGGCCAACAAGCGCGGCATGGCGCTGGGCATCAACCAGATCGCCGGCATCTCCGGCCAGTTCGTCGGCCTGCTGCTCGGCGGCCTGCTCGCGGCCTGGGACTGGCGGGCGGTCTTCTGGATCAACGTGCCGATCGGCGTGTTCGGCACCATCTGGGCGTACAAGAGCCTGCGGGAAATCGCCAGCACCCGCAAGGCCCGGATCGACTGGCTCGGCAACATCACGTTCGCGGCCGGCGCCGGGCTGCTGCTGACCGCCATCACCTTCGGCATCCGCCCCTACGGCACGTCGGCCACCGGCTGGGGCAATCCGGAGGTGTTCGGCGGCCTGCTCATCGGGGTCGGGCTGCTCGGGTTGTTCTGCTTCATCGAGACCAGGGTCAAGGACCCGATGTTCCGGCTGAGCCTGTTCCGGATCCGCGCGTTCGCGAGCGGCAACATCGCCAGCCTGCTCGGCGCGATCGCCCGCGGCGGGCTCCAGTTCATGCTGGTCATCTGGCTGGCCGGGGTCTGGCTGCCGCTGCACGGCTACGACTTCACGGTGACCCCGCTGTGGGCGGGCATCTACATGCTGCCGCTCACCGCCGGGTTCCTGGTCGCCGGGCCAGTCTCCGGGTACCTGTCCGACCGGTTCGGGCCGCGGCCGTTCGCCACCTCCGGGCTGCTGCTGGCCGCGCTCTGCTTCACCGGCCTGATTCTGCTGCCGGTGCAGTTCCACTACTGGACGTTCGCGCTGCTGATCTTCGGCAACGGCGTCGGCTCCGGCCTGTTCGCCTCGCCGAACACCTCAGCGATCATGAGCTCGGTCCCGGCCAGGCACCGCGGCTCGGCCTCGGGCATGCGGGCCACCTTCCAGAACTCCGGCATGTCGCTGTCCATCGGCATCTTCTTCTCGCTGATGATCGCCGGGCTGGCCTCCACCCTGCCGCACACGCTGACCAGCGGGCTGCGCTCGCAGGGCGTGCCCGCCGCCATCGCCTCGCATGTCGCCCACCTGCCGCCGGTCAGCACGATGTTCGCCGCCCTGCTCGGCTACAACCCGATCCAGCACCTGCTCGGCGCCCGCACGCTGGCCGCGCTCCCGGCGCACAACGCCGCCGTGCTCACCGGCAAGCAGTTCTTCCCCCACCTCATCGCCGCGCCGTTCCACCACGGCCTGATCATCGTGTTCACCGCGGCCGCCGCCATGTCGGTCATCGGCGCGATCGTCTCGCTGCTGCGCGGCAAGCAGTTCTACTACGACGGCCCCGATGAGCCCGGCGTGCGCCAGTCTCCTGCCGTAGGGCATGGTTCCGGCAAAGAAAGCAGCGTAGGGTATGGTTCCGGCAAAGAAAGCGCTATAGCGCTCGCTGCGCTGAATGATGATATGCAACCGAACGGACACGGCCAGGCTGGTCGCAAGGACGCCGGCCAATCCGGGGCCAGCCCTGCCGCCACCAGAGGCGTCTAGGAAGGGCGAGAAGCCGAGAATGCAGCGTTCTTGAGGATCTACAGCGCCGCTGGCCAGCGGTGCGCTGGCCAGCGGGTCATCAGGTGGATGGCTGGGCAACCGCGCGGTGAGCGTGCCGCCGGGAGTTCTCCGGCCCCCCGGCGGCACGCTCACCGCGCGCCCGCCATCGCGCGGCCGAGCGTTGCGGCCTCCTCGGCGGCCAGCGCGCCGGTCAGTTCCCCAGGCCCAGGTCCATGCACGGTCGCTGACTGACCGCGCGCCCAGGGACGTATCCGTGTCGCGTACCACCATCCGGCGTCGGATACCCACACGTGGTATCCCGGATAGGCACGCTGTATCTGCCCGGCGATCTCCTCGGTGCGGGCCGACGCCCGGGCTGGGAGCCCGGTGACTCCCGCAGGCGCGGCCTGAGCCGCCGGGTGTGCCGCACTCATCTCGATCACGTCCGCGAGCCCAGCGGCCGGCTCCCCGGCCACGCCAGGCTGCTCTCCCGCACTCCCCCCGCCCGGCTTGCTGCCCGTGTCGCTCACGCTCCCCTCCCCGCTCGCGATTCGCACGCCTCTGAGCGCGGGGCGGACCGCATGCAAACGGACCACGCCGGCGCGGCTTGCCTGGACGGCCTGACTGGCGCCGGCCTGGCTGGCACGGCCGGACTGGCCGGCGGAAAACTGGCCGGCCTGGCCGGGGCCGACACGGACCGGCATCCTGACCTCGATGCCGTGGTCCCGCAGGGTGTGCATGACCCGGACCGCGTCGCCGCGCGCGGGCAGGGCAGTCAGGCCCCGGAACACATCGCGCAGCACGGTGATGCCGGCCCGGCGCTGGCTCGCGCCGATCAGGCAGTGCCCGTGCCGTTCCCTGGCCAGCAGAGCGGCGTAGGGCCGGGGCAGCGCGTCCCAGGCGCCGGCGGCCTCGGCGAACAGCCGGGCCGCCCGGTCCATCCGGCCCCGGGACTCGGCCAGAATGGCCTGGCAGGTGATCAGGCCGGCCCGCGGCGCGGGGACGCTGCGGCCACGCAGCCCGCGGGCGAACCCGGCGACCAGCTTCACCGCCTCGGCTACCCTGCCCTCGGCGGTCAGCGCCTGCATCCGGACGGGGGCCAGCTCCGTCGCCCACAGCCAGATGTCCTTGGCCGCGATGACCCGCATCGGCTCTTCGGTGATAGCCCTGGCTTCGCCGGGCCGGCCGTCGGCCAGCCGCAGCCGGGCCAGTGCCGCGGCCGCTTCGGCCGACAGGTAGGCGACGCCACGCCGCTGCTCCTCCCCGAGGACGAGCTCGAGCTTCTCCCCGGCCGAGTGGTACATCCCATCGGCCATGTCCAGCTGCCCGGCGACCAGCACAGCGTCCAGCCGCACGGACGGCTCCCCGGCCTGCGACAGCGCGTCGGCCCGCCGGGCCAGCCCGGCCCAGGCCCCGCCGAACCAGTCAAGATGGATCACCGTGCTGAGCACCAGCGCGCGCATGTGCGGATAGTGGTGCCGGTCAGCCAGCCTGAGCGCGGCGTCCAGCCGCCACCTGGCCTCGTCGTACCGCCCCCACCGCATGGCAGAATCGCCGATGTTGAGGCACCCACGGAGCACCTCCCCGGCCTCCGTCAGGGCCGTAACCTCGTGCGGGAACCCCGCGGCGGCGACCCACCCGGCCTCCTCGCCCAGGTGCATCAGCGCGGTCACCCGGTCCACCGTCAGCGCCAGCCGGTCCTCGGCCGGGATGCCCGGATCCGCCGTGGCCGCGCAGGCCCGGTCCAGCCACCTGCGGTGCACCTTGGCCGGCCAGAGGGTCTGCCCCGGCGAGCCGAGCTGGACCATGGCCTGGGCACTCTGCGCGGACGCTGCGGGTGCCCGCGTGCCCTGAGGTGACAGTGTGTGCAAGGGGTGCGATGGCCGGGCCGGGGAGGCCTGGGCTGCCAGGCAGGGCCTGGCGGGAACGGCGTGCTCTGCCGGGACAGCGCCCGGCCGCCAGTCCCCTCCTTCCCTCATCCTGCGCATGCTGCCTCCTCGCCGTGGATCCCTGCTTCTGGCCTGCCCCCGGCCCGGCCCTGCTTGTTATCGCTTCGCTTCTGCCTGCTTAGCCCTGCCTGCACGTCTGCCTCACTTGCTGTGCTAGTGACTCCTCGCCCTGCTGCGCCGGCACCACCACGTTCGGCCGGCCCATGTATCGTGCTCTGCTGTGCCGGCAGCCTCCGTGCTCTGCCCGCACGTGTGCCTTGCCTGTCAGTGCGGACGGCTCTCCCGGTCCTGCCCGCCGTTCCCTAGCCTGGTCCAGATTCCCAGTGAAAGTTAGGGAACTTTCCTAACTAAGAGAAAAGTACGCCTCATCATCCGCACCGGTCAAGCACTCTTGCCAATCGTTTGCGTTCGTGGTGCATCCAGATCGCTCCGGTGAGTGCTCGCTGGTACGCGCTGCCAGGGGATTTTTGACCGGCCGGGCCAGCCCGGCATGAGTTCGGCCGGAGCGGCTCTGACCGGGAAGGATGGCGCCAGCTTGCGGGGCGGTGGGTGATGAACCGGCCCCTGCTGCCCCCGCTTGCGGCCTTCGTGTGGACGAGGAGGGCATAGATCCGGCAGCATGTGTCTCGTTAGGAATACTTCCTAACTATACAAGCGGGTCTATGCCGGCGCGTCAGGCGAGCGGCTCAGCTACGGCCTGCTGCATTGAGCGTCCCGGTGCGGCGGCCACACCAGGGCGCCGCACCAGGCCGGGTTCACGCCGGGCTGACTCACCCGGCGGCATCAGCCGTGCCCTGGCGAGACCCGCCGGGTTTGCGCAGTTATTTCTTTTACATTGACATTGATTGGAGTGAGCACTCATGTGTCATACGGCGGCGGTGTCATGATGACTCCCGCCGGGCCCGGCGGCCGGATCCCGGCCTCGGTGCTGCTGGTCTCCCCTCACCTCGACGACGCGGTCATGTCCGCCGGGGCCACCATCGCCGCGCTCGCGGCGGGGGGCAGCCAGGTCGTCGTCTGTACCGTCTTCGCGGGCAAGCCGCAGCCGCCGTTCTCCGATGTGGCCGCCGACTTCCACAGCCGGTGCGGCCTTGGCCCAGACCCGGTGGGCGTCCGGCGGCAGGAGGACTTCGCCGCGCTCACCGTGCTCGGCGCCAAGGCGATACACCTGGACTTTCTCGACGCCATCTACCGGCGCAGCTCCGCTGGCTGGCTGTGCCGCCATCCGCTGGCCATGTTCGGCCGGGGGCTGCCACCGGAGACCACGCTGACCGCCGATATCATCCGCGAGGTGGGCCTGCTGATCCAGAACCTGAACCCGGCCCAGGTGTGGACGTGCGCCGCGATCGGGCAGCACGTCGACCACCGCATCACCCGCCAGGCGGTCACGGCTGCCGCCATTGGGCACCCCCTGCTGCTCTGGGAGGACCTGCCCTACGGCCTCGGCCGGCCTCCGCCGCATCCATCGGTCATCGGCTCGCCGCCGGGCACCGGGGCCGGGCACCTGCAGGTCAAGCTCGACGCCATCGGCTGCTACGAGTCGCAGGTGCGGATGGAATGGCCGGGCACCGACTGGCAGCAGCTGGTGACCGGGCAGGCCACCGCCCGTCATCATGCCCTGGGTGCCTACGAGCTGCTGTGGCCGCCCGGCTCCGGTACGGCATGACGCCTGCCCACGCGCCCGGTATGCATGCGAAGAACAGGCCGCGGCGGGACAGGAGAGCCGTAGCGGCGATCTTCACCGTGCACGGGGCGGTCTGCGGCAGCTTCTCCACCCGCATCCCGTGGATCGAGGAGCACCTGCACATCGGCGCCGGCGCGCTCGGCGTGGCGCTGCTGGCGCCGACCGTCGGTTCCCTGGTCGCGATGCCGATGGCCGGGCGGCTGGCACACCGCCTCGGCGGGGTCGCCGCAACCCGGCTGCTGATAGCCGTGTTCTGCTGCACCGTCGCCGGGCCCGCCCTGGCCCCGGACCTCCCGGTACTGTGCGTGGGCATGGCGGCCTACGGTGCCATGGCCGGCATGTCCGACGTTGTGATGAACGCCCAGGGCGTCGCCCTCGAGCAGCGGGCCGGCCGGTCGATCATCTCCGGCCTGCACGGCATGTGGAGCGTCGGCGGCCTGGCCGGCGGCGCCGTCGGTGCCTGGGCCGCGCAGGCCGGGATCGACGCCCGGCTGCACCTGGCCGCGGTGGCGGCGGTCCTGCTGCTGGCGGGCCTGATCGCCGGGCTGTGGCTGCCGCATGCGCCACGGGAGCCGCAGGCGCAGGCTCCGCCGCGGTTCGTCCTGCCGAACCGCGGCATCCTGGCCATCGGGCTGATCGGGTTCTGCGCGATCTTCTGCGAGTCGGCCGGGCAGAACTGGTGCGCGGTCTACCTGAAGCAGATCACGCACGCCTCCCCCGGTGTCGCGGCCGCCTGCTACACCGCGTTCGCGTTCAGCATGGCGGTCGGGCGGCTCGGCGGCGACTTGGTCATCCGCCGGCTCGGGCCGGTCTGGTCGGTGCGGATCAGCGGCGCCATCGCCGCCGCCGGAGCGGCGGCGGTCATCGTGGCCCGCACCCCGGTCACGGCCATCGCCGGGTTCATGGGCATCGGCCTGGGCGTCGCGGTCATCGTGCCGCTGGTCTTCGTCGCGGCCGCGAAAGCCGCCCCCAGCGCGAGTGAGGGCGTCGCCGGGGTCGCCACGATCGCCTACAGCGCCGAGTTCGCCGCGCCGAGCACGATCGGGCTGATCGGCGCGGCGATCTCGCTGTCCGGCTCGTTCATCGTGGTGGCCGCCCTGGCGGCCACCATCCTGGTGAGCGCGGGCGCGATGGCCCGCCGCCGGGCACCCGTCCCGGCCGCGGCGGAGCCCAGCGAAACCATGATCACGAAGCGTCTTTAGTGCCACAATGCCCTGAGGATTACGTGATCATGCCAGTTGACACCGGTTGGCCCAACCCCTACGATCCGTTAAATTAGGAAACCTCCCTAACTAATCACATATCGTCCATCTTGTCCCGTTAGGTGAAGTCAGCGCCGTGAAGCGAAAGCGGATCTGCCTCCTGCACGTGCCCGTTTTCAACCCAGCCCGTGCGATCGGCGGCGCCGAAGTGATCGCCGTGGATGTCGTGCGATGGCTGTCCGAAGAAAATGATGTGACGGTTCTCCACGGTTTCCTGGGCGAGCCGGCCGAGCCCACGGCCACGGATTACCCGGCCGAGATCGTGCCCGGCTTCCGGCTCGGCGACCACGGTTTCAAGCAGCTCGGCCATATCAGGCCGGACTTCACGGCCGCGGCCATGGAAACGGTGACGTCCGCCGACGTCATCATGAGCGTGGAGAATTCGCTCGACATGCCAACGCCGACCGCGCGTGTCGTGCTCATGGGCGGGGTGGGATACCCGCACACCCACGACATCATGCGGCACCGTTCCTGGGACCGGCTCGTCGTGCCCTCATCCATGGTGGCGCGGCAGGTCAGCGAGGCCGTCGGCAGCAACCCGCAGGTCACCGTCATCGAGAACGGCATTGACACCAACCTGTTCAGCCCCAACGGTGACCGGCCGGACAGCCGGCCGCTGCGGCTGCTGATCCCCAGCCGCCCGACGCTGGACAAGGGATTCGCCCGCGCCGCCGAGCTGACATCTGCCCTGACGGCGGCCGGTTACGCCGCGACCCTGGTGATCTTCGACCAGCCGGACGGCTTCAGCCAGGAGGGCCTTCGCGGTCTCGCCGCAGAAAGCGCCTGCGACGTCGAGATCCTGCCCTGGCAGCCGCGCTCGGCGATGCCCGGCATCTACTGCGACGCGGATCTCACCCTGTGCCTGGGCACCGCCGTGGAAGGCTTCGGGCTGGTCGCCGCCGAATCGGTGGCCTGCGGGACGCCGGTGCTGTCGCATTCCGGCGGCTTCCTCAAGGAGATGCTGCCCGCGGACCACGGCCTCTACCACGCCGACCCAGCCCTGCCCGCCTGGCAGCTCGCACAGGAGGCGCTATCTGCGGTCCGCGCCGGCCGCAGGCAGTGCCAGCAGTACGGGCGCCCCTATATCGAGAACCGGTACAGCCTGCGCCGGATGGGAGAACAGTTCACCGACCTGATGCGTGCCCTCTGACGCAGAAGCCACCCGCGGGAACCCGCCGGCCGATGGGATGACAGTCAATGTCGGGTACACCAGGCTCTCCTGGCCGGGACCACTCCCTCCAGAGCTCTCCTGGCCGGGACCACGCCCTGCAGAGTTCTCCTCGCCGGAACCATGCCCTACGGCAGGACAAGCGTGTTCCTTCGTGGATCGCCGGGATGGCGCCCGGTGCCCAGGCCCGGGACATCCTCGGGCTGTGCTGCCGCGATGGTGAGCCCAGCCCACTGCGCTGCGCCGAGCTGCTGGCGGCCGGGCGGGCGCACGCGGAAGACCTGATCGCCGGGGCGCTGCGCGGCGCACCCGGCCCCGGTAACCCCGATGGCGCCGAGACCGCCCGCCAGGCGGCGCGGGCGGTTGTCGATACGATCCTCGGCTGGCGGCTGTGGGTCACCGGAGCCGAGGCCACGGCCGTGCTGCTGGCGGCGGCGGGCGTCCGCGAGGTTTTCGCCTACGCCGGCACGTCCGAGATCGCCGTCTGCGACGCCGTGCACGAGGCCGACGGCATCCGGCTGGTCAACGGCCGCGGCGACAAGGAAAGCGCGTTCATGGCGGCGGGCGCCGGGCTGCTGGGACCGAACCGCGCGGCGGCCGTCCTGCATGGCGCCCGCGGCCTGACCAACGCCGCCGGCGCGGTGGCCGACGCCAGGCGCTCCGAGGCCGGAACGGTGTTCATCGTGGGCCTCCCGTCCTCGTCCTCGGCGCGGTTCCTCCCCCCGCACGGCGAAGCGGGGCTGCTGAGCGGGATGAGCTCGTTCGTGGACTGGTCCTGGCAGGCCGAGGGCGTGCCGCCGGATCCGCTGCGGCGGGCGGACGCGGCCAGGGAGTTCGTCAGCCGGCTCCGGCAGGCCCTCGCCTGCGCGGCCACCCCGCCGCACCGGCCGGCTCTTGTCGGCGTCCCGCAGGACGTGGCCGAGCAGCGGTGGATCGCACTCGGCGACCTGGCCGGCTCTCCCCCGGCGGAGCAGGCCGACGATAAAGCAGGCACCGACTGGGAGGCCTTCGACGCCGCACTCGGCGTGCTGCGCGGCGCTGAGCGGCCACTGTTCCTGATCGACGACTACGCACTGCGCTACCCGGGGCTTCGCGAGACGCTGGACGTGGTCAGCCGGGCCACCGGCGCGCCCGTCCTGCAGCTGCGCTACCGCCGCGGCCCGATGCTCTTCGAACGGCTCCGCCGCAGCGAGGTCGGCCACTTCCTGGGCTGGCTGAACCCCTTCGACCCGGCACACACGCAGCTCCTGGGCGCCTGTGACGTGCTGGTCACGGTCGAGGACCGCAACCTCTACGAACGGGTAGCCGGGCGGCTGCCCGGGGTACGCAAGATCGCCATCAACAGCGACCCGCTGAAGGCACTCAAGAACGAGTACCTGACCAGCGGCGACACGCTGGTGGCCGGCGACCCCGCCGAGATTCTCGCCGAGCTGGCCGCCGCCCTCACCGCTGCCCACAGCGCCGCCAGGCCGCCCTGGTTCCCGGCCGGCGCGGTTCTCGCGGACCCGGTGAATCCCGAGCCGCCTGGTCCCGCCGTGGACGAGGCGCGCCGGTCGCTCACCCGGGTCCTGGCGAACGTCCTGGCCGGATGGCACCGGCCGGTGCTGGTCGACGACAGCCAGATGCTGGGCGGGCTGCTCGCCGAGTACTACGACGAGCTCCCCGAGGGCCTGCGGGTGTTCGGCGGGCACGGTGCCTTCGTCGGTGCCGGGCTCGGCTACGCGACGGGCCTGGCCATCGCACACGACGACGTGCGCGTCCTCTGCACACTGGGCGACCAGGCTTTCACCAACTCCTTCCAGGGCCTGGTCGCGGCCGTCCAGGAGCAGACCCGGATCATGTTCGTGGTGTGCAACAACGGTGAGTCCGTCTCGCTGAAGAAGCAGGCACGCGCCTCCTACGGCGGCGCCGCGCGCCCCTACCTGGACAACCCGCCGGGGTTCGGGTACGCGGCGGTGGCCACCGCGATGGGCCTCCGGGCGGAGCGGGTCGCGGTCCCGCTCGGCGGCCCGCCGCACGAGATCCAGGCGGCCCTGTCCGAGCTGGCCCTGGCGTTCGGCCGGGCCGCCGGGGGCGATGGCCCGAGCCTCGTCGAGCTCGTCCTGCCCTCGGATCCCGCGGTCTGGCGCGGGATCTGGATCACCCGCGGCTTCGAGGAGGCAGCGCCTCCTCTGCCGGAACCACACCCTACGGCCGGCAACGCGGGGCCGCACCAGCGAGGCGCCCACCTCGCTGCCGACGCGGTCGCCTGACCCGTCCCGCCGGAGACATCGACAGACAGGGGTAACCCGTGGCCTTGTTCACCATCGCCTGCGCGTTCCATAAGGAAGCCGCGCTGCTCGAGCAGACGCTGCCGCTGGCGATCCGCTCGCTCACCAGGCCGACCCGGCATGACTTCGAGGTCGTGCTGGTCGCCGACCGGTCCCAGACCGAGGTGGTGGCCGGCCTGCTCCCCCGGCTCGCCGACCTGGGCGTGGACGAGCTGCGTTTCCGCCGCACCGAGCGGAACGCGTTTTCCGGCGCCTATTCGAACAACTTCCATGGCCATCACTTCACGACCACCAGCCCGTACCTGATCTCCTTCACCGACGACTCGTTCATCTGGAAGCACGACGAGGACTTCGACGTGCTCGACGCGGTCGCCAGGATCTTCGTGCAGCATCCCGCGGTCGTGCTCGTCAGCAAGGTGGACGATCACGAGGAATGGGATCATCCCATGGTCGACACCGGCCCCGGGATCGAGCCCGGGGTGCGTTCGGTGAACCGCGTGGTCGACCAGCTCATCGCCTACGACACCGCCAGGTTCGCGCCGGTGGCCCGCCGGTTCGGCGCTTTTGACCTGGACACCTTCGCCAGCGCGCAGGGGTTCGAGTACCAGTGGGAGAACCTGGCCAGCCACGTGGGCACGACCGGCGGCCGCCAGATCGCCTATCCGGAATGCTGGCCGCTCCGCGTCAGGCACTGCGACCTGCGGCTCACCCCTGGGTCCATGCACGGCACCCAGGACGAGACCATCAAGCTGAAATGCTTCGACCGGCTGGCGTCCACCGGCGGCCTGGAGAAGACCTGACCGGCTTTGCTTTCCAGGCCTTGAAGCCGGACCGCTGGGCGAGCATCCTTTAGGTAGGCGCCTGCGGAGGGAGCTGCCATGAAGGGCTACGTAGTCGTCTTCGAGGGAGATGACGAGGCTGGTTACTCGGCCTACTCCCCCGACCTGCCCGGCGTGGCCGCCGCAGGCGAGACGCGGGCCGAGACCGAGCGGCTGATGATCGAGGCGATGGCCGATCATCTCGCCCTGCTCCGGCAGGCCGGCGAGCCCGTCCCGGGGCCAGCCGAAGCCGACAGCGTCACCCTCCTGGACCCGGCCGCTGCCGCGTAGCGCTCCACGCGCTAGCAGCTTTCGTCACGGCCACTGGCGACCGCGGAGTGCTTGCCGGCGGGTGAGACTTCCACTCGCCGGCAAGCGCTCAGGCATGCTCAGCCGTTGAAGTGCTCCAGGAGGTGGCTGAAGGCCCAGGTGCCCTGCTTGACACCGGAGCAGGTGTTGCTGTCGGTCTTGCCTGGGCAGCCGCCGTTGTCACGCTGGATGGCCCAGACGGACAGCAGGCTCATGTGCTCGTGCTGGGCGAAGGCCAGCACCTCGGCCATGCCCTTCAGGTAGGTCGTCTCGATCTTGCCCCGGTCGTCGATGCCGGGCAGCAGGGTCATGCCCTCCATCGCCCACAGCTGCGTGCCGCCGAGCTTGGGGTACAGGCCCGCGAGCTGGTTGTGCAGGTTCATCGCGGCGCTCATCGCGGCGGCTGGCATGTTCACCACGCCCTCGTGGGTCTGGTAGTAGTCGAAGGTCATGATGTTGACCACGCCGACGTGCACGCCGTCGGCGATGGCGTTCTTGACCACGGCCAGGCCCGGGCCCTGCAGGCCGTCCGGCTCGACCGGCAGGGTGAAGTCCACCTGCAGCCTTGTGCCATGCTTGGCCGCCCAGGCCTGGGCCATGGCGATCGCTTCGTCCCGCCGGTTGATGCCGGCCTTGCGGCCCAGCGACTTAGCCTCGACGTCCATGTCGATCCTGGTCACGTGGTACTTGGTGACGAGCAGCTCGTAGGCGGCGGCGATCTTGCTCACGCTGCTGCAGGAGTCGGCGATCTCGGTGCCGCCCTGGTCCGCGCTGAAACCGCCGAACGACGGGATCACGTCGCCACCCATCTTGCGCAGCGTGGCGATCTCGGACAGGTAATGCCCGCCCGACAGTGGCTCCTTTGCGTTGCCGTCCCAGGCCGGGGTGCAGGAGCCCTTCTTGGGTGTCTGGATGAAGGCGAGGGTGAGGAAGTGCGCGCCGGACTGCCTGGCCACTGCCGAGATGCTGCTGGGCAGGTAGGTCTCGAAGTAGGGCGCGTAGACCGGCAGCTGGACCCTGGCATGGGTCAGGCCGGCCGGGTGGCTGGCCGGGGCGGCGGACGCGGTGGCCGCTGACCAGGCCGGAACGGCCAGGGCGGTCGCGGCGGCCACGGCCAGGACGGCGGCGCGGATGCGGGGTCTGCGGAGTCTCACAGGCATTCCTTTCCTTGGGGAACGGGGGCCGCGATGTTGCGGACCGCCGCGTTCCATCCGTACAGGCTGATCACAGGGGTGGCACCGGCCAGCCCGGACGAGTCGTAGCTGACGGTGAGCGTCTGCGACTCGCCGGGCCACAGCGTGATGTCGTTGTCTTTCCAGGTGGCTGTCTCCAGTTCGCTGTCACCGGGCAGCACGTGGCCGCTGGCCGTTCCGCGCAGGATGTCGGCGCGCAGGAACAGGGCGGCCGTGTGCCGCTTCGAGGTGTTGGTGATCGTCACCCTGGTCACCAGGTCCGCGCCGTCCGGCCCGTGCTGGTGCGTGGTGACCGCCGTGGCCCTGACGTCCGCCCTGGGCAGTGAGTTCAGCGCCGTCAGGTTGGCGTAGGAGGTCATGGTGGCCTGCGGGCTGCCCATGGTGGTGGCCCAGTCGACCACGTCGGGCTGGGTGGACAGCCAGTACACATTGCGGTCGAGCACGGCCGCGTGCCGCTTCAGCAGCAGCTCGACGAAGTAGACCCGAGCTTTCTGGGGCGGCGCGGTCGCGGTGGGCACTCTTGGCCTCAGCACGTCACCGGCGACCTGCTGGCTGGCCAGGGTGAGCGGCTTGGACTGCTGGTGGCTCAGCAACTTCCCTGCCAGGTTCCAGACCCGGGCCTGGACAGTCAGGCCGGCCTGCCGGGAGCCGGTCAGGTTGTCCACGGTGACGGTCCGGGTGCCCTGGCTGTAGAGCACGTGCAGGGCCCGGTTGGCCTCCTGCGCGCCGAAGTAGCTGCCTGCCTGGTCACCGTCGCTGTTGTAGAGGTTCCACAGCAGGCTCGGCCAGCCCTTGTTCACCTGCCAGTAGATGGTTCCCGTCGACGGGGTCGGCTTGCTGTCCGCGTTGGCGATGTAGGCCTCGAACTGTGCCCGGGTGTCC
>DASXMU010000072.1:0-1754 GCA_036495485.1 Streptosporangiaceae bacterium | reverse complement strand
TGAGTCAGTTCCTGACCAGGAAGTCGGCCAGGATATAGCCGGCCGGTGACGTGAGGTTGCGGGTCAGCGACAGCCGTTTCGGCACGCCCCCGTCGAAGAGCTTTCTGCCGTGGATCTGCACGGCGGGGGCGACCACAAGCCGGAGTTCGTCCACGAGGCCTTCCCGGAGCAGCGACTGGGTCAGGGCGATGCTCCCGTGGACCCCGATGTCGCCGCCAGGCTGCTGCTTGAGCCCGGTCACGAATCCCCGAATGCCTCCCTGGACGAGGGCAGTGTTCGCCCAGCTCTGTTCAGGTGCTGCGGAGGCCGCCACGAACTTCTGCACGCCGTTGATGAAGCTGGCGAATGGCTCGATGTCACTGGCCGGCCAGAATCCGGCCCACTCATCGAATGTCCGGTGCCCGAGAAGCACGGTGTCCTGGGTGATGATGACGCGTCCGAGGTTCTCCCGCATCACATCATCGAAATCGGTGACGAATTCATCCGGCTGCTCTGCCACGCCATCCAGTGACAGCAACTCGTAGGCAACTACCTTGCGCATGAGATCATCTCCTGATGAGTCTTGCCGATCTGCCATCCGGGCACGCCTGACCCCTCGCGTCGCAGGTCCGCTCCGGTGCTCCGGGCCCTCCCGCATGGAAAATGGCAGCGTCCGTGCCAGGTTGCGGCATCGTCGGCCGCGTTCCCTGCTGGGCAGGTGCGGCCAGTGGAAGCTACGGCCTGGCCAAGGGCTGTGTCTTGCCCACAAACGGCAGCTGGCCCGGCCAGGTCTCATCGAGTAGCTGCGCCGCGCTGGTCACGACGCATCAGTCAAGCACGCTTTGACCTGGGCGGTGAGCCAGCCTTCGATGACACGCCGCACGGTCCGGGAGATACCGCAGAGCACGCCGCACCGAACAACCCGTTCGGCGCGGCAATGACGCCATCCCCGCAGGCGCAATGGGAGCACGTAACGAACGGTTCTGCGCCCGACCGCTGTGATGGCAACAGGCGTTCGTAACAGGGGTGGCTCACCGTGAACATTTACCGGGCGGGTATACGCCGGCTCGTTCGCGGGTGCGCCTGGGTCATCTTCCGAGCAGATCGAGGTCGCGCACGCAGAAGCCGTGGTGCGCCCACTCCTCGCCTAGCACCACGTGCACGCACTCGAGCACCGACTTGCCCCTGGCGTACGGCGGCCAGCCCCGGCCCGCTGGCACTGGCGCGGGCGCCGACAGCTCACCGGGCGTCACGGCCGACAGCCAGCGCTCAAGCTCGGCGCCCTGCTCGCCACGCGCGGCCAGCACCTCATCCAGGCCCGGGTCCGCTGCCCGGTCTAGGCCCTGCTCCTCCTGGTCGGGGACGAACCCGGACGCCAGCCCGATCGCGGTTAACAGCTTGGCCGACCCCAGGCAGCAGCGGCGGAACCACGAGTCGTGCACGAACACCAGGTGGCGCAGAGTCTCCACCGCCGACCACTCGCCATTGACGCGCTGGTGTTCGGAACCTTTGGGCAAACCTCCGAGCCGCTCGAGCGTGGCCGCCCAGCCGGCCCGCAGCTGCCGGAAAGCTTGCCGCAGGCCGGCCGGATCGGCCGAGCGGATCAGCAGCCGCACTGGATGCCGCCGGTCAAGTTCGGCCTCGACGTACGACGTCACCTCGACTCCGTTGACCACCAGGTTGCTCACCAGCCCGTCGATGACGGCGTCCTGCATTACCACCCCGATCAGATGGGCGCCAGTCAAGTCGCACTCGCGGAATTCGGCATCAGTCAG
>DASXMU010000071.1:0-11633 GCA_036495485.1 Streptosporangiaceae bacterium | reverse complement strand
GTGGCCGCGCCCGGGCTGCTGCTCCGTTCGTTCGAGCCGCCGCCGGTCGCCATCCGCGGCAAGGATCTGGCCGACCTGCTCGCCCCGGCGTATGAGCGGCTGGCCGGCGAGGATCCCCTGTTCTGAGCGGTCCCGGGTAGTGTGCCTGAGGTGAGTGTCAATGCCGATCAGGTCGCGCCTTCGGGCCAGCGCGGTTCGACATCGCGATGAGCCGGTTCGGCGTGATGTTCTTCGATGACCTGGCCGCCGCGTTCGCCAACATCGGCCGGGTGCCCACCGGGATCTGACGGGGTTGGCTCTCGTGCGTGGAATGGCCGGTGTGCCGGGTGGTGCTCGGTATACCAGCCGTTCCTGGCCGTTCACAGTGCGATATTTCGCACGGATGAGAGAATGAGCGGGGAGGAGAGACGATGTATCACGAGAACGAATTGCCGGCGGTGGCCGCGGCCGAGGTCCCCACGCAGGCTTACCTTGTGGATGTCCGTGAGGATGACGAATGGTCGGCAGGCCATGTACCAGGCGCGCGGCACATTCCGCTGGGGGCGCTCGGCGACCAGTGCGGTGAGATTCCGCGCGACCGTGATGTGTACGTCATCTGCAGGGCCGGCGGACGCTCCGCGCGTGCTGCCGAAGCACTGAACGCCAGTGGCTGGCAGGCGCTCAACGTGGCCGACGGAATGCTCGGCTGGAAGTCGGCCGGGCGGGAGATGGCCAGCGAGTCTGGCGAGGCGCCATTCGTCCTGTGACCGTTGCCCTGTGACCGTTGTCGCGACCGGGGGTTGCGGGCTGGCCCGGCGGCTGGTCAGCTCCCGTGACCCGAATGCTCCACAGCTCCCCGGATCCTGAGCATCAGGCTGCTGGCGGCTGCGATGGATTCCTGGCTGGCCGCCGCGCTGGTCGGAATGACGACGATAATGCCGACCGTGGTCGGCGTGGACCATTGGCATAGCGTGTCCGGGCTGAGCTGGCCACATTCGGCCGTGCCACCGTGCGGTCCCGGGCTGGCCTTCGAGATCTTGAGGTGCGGTCCGTTCTTGAGCACGATCTGCACGTTGAACGTGCCGTTGAAGCCGATGAAACCGACCGATTGATTTGGGCCCAGCGTGTAGAGCGCGCTGACCGTCGACTTCAGGCTGCCGTAGTGGGGCAGGCTGGTGACGCCTGATCTGAGTGTCGAGACTTCACCGGCGAAGGCCGACTGGTCGAGCGAGCCGGTGTCCCGGCTCAGCCCGGCCGCACTGCCCGGCGCGGTCAGCGTCCACTGCTGTGCCGACCGTTTCAGTATGTAGACGCTGACGCCGGCGATGATGACCCCGATGACCACGATTCCGGCGATGATCCCGATCCAGGTGCGGGCCCGGTTCCTCGGCGGTTCGGGGTATATGCCGCCCGTTGGGTAACCGTAGCCGGGCTGAGCCGGGTAGCCGGGCGGGGGCGGTGATCCGGGCGGATTGGTGTAGCCGGGCTGCGCCATTGGCTCGGGCCGGGGCTCAAAGTCTTGCTGAGGCTCTGGCGCGATAACGGGCTGGGGCGGGGGCTCGGGCTGGGGAGCGGGCTGGGGCGGGGGTTCGGGCCTGCTGGCGTTCTCGTTGCCCCGGCTGGACGGCAACCCGAATACCTCGCGCTGTCTTGAGTCGTCACCGGTTTCGGGATCGTCCGATGACGCATCAGAGTCATTCGGTGACGAGCCGGGGTCATTCTGAGAAGGAGTCCATCCACTCATCTGTTCAGCACCCCATCCGACACTGTGTCCTATTCAACGTTCGCGTCCTTCAAAATAACCTTCTGCGATGACCCTGGTCTTGACCTAGCCCGATCGGTTGAAGGACGCTCACTGTCTGTAGGCAGCCTGGGCTAGCTCTTTCTCCGCCCCACCCGCGAAGTGCGCCGCCGTCATCATGGCAGATGGAAGGCAAGACGGGTGTATTGAGAGCGTCGCGGATTCGCATCGGCACGGCGCGAGATCGGGGGTGCCGTCTGGCCCGGTCAGCTCGGTGCCAGCGGTGATCCGAGACCAGCCTGCGCATGGCCCGGTCAGCTCGCTGGGTGCTCCAGGTCCGCGCGCATATTGACCATCAGGCCATCCAGCGCGCTGGCTGCCTCTGCGCCATTGGGTTCCACCACAATGAATCCAATCGTGGTCCCAGTAACCCAGAAGCAAACCTCATTACCCGAGCCGCCGGTGCCGCATTCTGCCGTGCCGCCATGTGGTCCAGCTGAGACCTTGGGCAGCTTGTCGCCGCCCGCCACCATTCCGTTGAGGACCGCCTGATCGTTGAACGTGCCGTTGAGCCCCACGAACACGACAAGGTGAGGAATTCCACCGGTCTGACCGTGCCCCAGGTTGTAGACACCTTCGACGGTGGACTTTATGTGACCGACATTGGGCATCTGATCGAACTGGGACTTGACACCGCCTATCGCGCTGCCCAGCGAACTTGAAATGCCCGGCGTGTTGTTGCGGTTCAAGCCGCCGGCCGACGCGGGCGCGATCAGCGTCCAGTTCTTGCCGCTGCTGGTTCCATTCACGACGAATACAAAGATGAGGACGACCGCCACCGCCGCGGCCACGCAGCCACCGCCGATACCCAGCCACAGGCCGGTCCGGCGGCGCGACCCGGACCCGGGCCCGCCTGGCGCACCGTATACCGAGCCCGGCGCCGGGTATCCGTAACTGCTGCCCTGCTGCCCCTGGAACGGCTGCTGGCCGTACCCGGAGCCGGTGCCCGGCTGGCCGTACCCGGCGCCGCCTGCTCCGGCGCCGCCGTATCCGGTGCTGCCCGGTGCGGTCCCGCTGGGCTGGCCGTAGCCGGTTCCGCTGCCCGGCTGGCCGTAGCCGGCCGCGCCTGACTGCCCGTACCCGGCGGTGCCTGGCTGGCCATATCCCTGACCGGGCTGGGGATATCCGGTCGCGCCCTGCTGGCCGTAGCCGGAACCGGCGGCCGGCTGGCCGTAGCCCGGGGTGCCCGGCTGCCCGTACCCGGCTGCGGAGCCGCCGTATCCAGCCGCGCCTGTTCCAGCGCCGCCCGCTGCGGCGCCGCCATACCCAGCCCCGCCTGCTGTAGAGCCGCCATATCCGGCCGCGCCTGCTGCTGCGGCGCCACCCGCTGCGGCGCCACCCGCTGCAGCCCCGCCTGCTCCGGCCCCGCCGTATCCGGTGCTGCCCGGTGCGGTCCCGCCGGGCTGCCCGTATCCGGGCGCGCCTGACTGCCCGTACCCAGCGCTGCCCGGCTGACCATATTCCTGGCCGGGCTGGCGTCGGTAATCCTGACCTGATTGCGCATAGCCCCGGCCGGGCTGCTGGCCATAGCCCGAGCCGCCTGGCTGTCCGTAGCCGGGACCGGCGCCCTGCTGCCCGTATCCCTGGCCATAGCCCGGTGCCTGCTGGCCATACCCGCCGGGCTGGTCCTGGCCGTGTCCCTGTCCGCCCGGCTGACCGTAGCCAGGAGACTGACCCTGGCTATATCCGGCCCCGCCCGAACCGGCATCGCCCGGCCGTTGTCCCTGTCCCTGGCCGGGCTGCTGGGTGTACCCGGGACCGCCTGACTGCTGCGGATACCCCTGCCCCGGCTGCCCGTATCCCTGGGGGTAGCCTGGCGCCTGCTGACCGTAGCCGCCGGGCTGGTTCTGGCCATATCCCGTGCTGGATCCCGTGTCGGCAGGCCACTGCTGCTGACCCTGGCCAGACTGTGTCCCGTAGCCCGGGCTGCCTGGCTGTGCTCCCCGGTCCGGGTTGTTTTGCTGGCCGTATGGGCTGCTGCCTGGCTGTGGTCCCGTGTCTGACTCGGCTGATGTCCCGTAGCCTGAGCTGCCTGGCTGTGCTCCCCGGTCCGGGTTGTTTTGCTGGCCGTATGGGCTGCTGCCTGGCTGTGGTCCCGTGCCTGGCTCGGCTGATGTCCCGTAGCCCGGGCTGCCTGGCTGTGCTCCCCGCTCCGGGCTGTTTTGCTGGCCGTACCCGGAACCGGCTGCCTGCCGCGAGTATCCCTGGCCTTGCTGTTGCCGGTGCTGGCCGCCCTGCATGGGCTTGTCCGGATCTGTCCCCGAGCCAACGTCCTGGGCGTACCGGGGGCCGTCCGATTGCGGATCGAAATAGCTGGAACCCTGCTGCTCCTGCCCGTAGCCGGGAGTCTGCCCGTAGCTGTAGCCGGGGGCCTCCTGCCGTGATTCGCCCTCGGGGTCATCCGATGTGTCGCGAAGATCGTCAGGCGGAGGATTCCAACCGCTCATCTGTGCCAATACCCCATTTCAGGATGGTTCCATCGGCGGCTCGTCGCCCGCGTCCTGCCGTGGACGCTCCTGGCGCGCCGGCCAGCGCCGGTATCCGCACGGTAATTCTGGTGTCTGCCCCCGGTCACATGCATAGGCGCGATCCGTTCTGGCTCAGGCCCGCAGGACTCTCGTGGCGTTCCCGCCGGGGTCGCTCGGCAACCGAGTGTGATCGCATCGCAACCAGTCGTGCCAAGCGCTGCCGCCTTCGTCAGGACATGTCTCGCGACACGCCCCAATGGTACAAAAATAAGAACCAATGGACACGAGAGCCAGCCTTGGCAGCAGAAACTTATGTCCATAGTGATCACATCTTGTGGTCTCACTGTGACATACCCGGCACTACCAGCAGGAAATCCGATCGATCGAAGGTCGCGAGGAGGATTGCAGCCGCCCGGCGCTGTCGCGGACGGGCGCGCTTCCGGTCCGGCCGCTGATCGCCGGAGATCGGCTCGCCCGGGCCTGCGCTGGGGGCAAATTAGCGCAGTTGTGCCATACTCTGGCCAGACATCAGACCTGTCGGGATGGGGATGCGGCGTGGCCGCACGGAAAGTGGCCGGTTAGCGAGGGGCGACGGAGGCTGACGGTGGCGGTCACCGACGAAGCGATCGAGAAGATCAAATCAATGATTCTCTCCGGGGCCCTGCGGGCCGGGGACAGGCTGCCGAGAGAAGCCGATCTGGCCGCCGAGCTTGGCCTGTCCCGCAGCTCACTGCGGGAGGCGGTGCGGGCACTCGCCCTGGTCAACATCCTCGACGTGCGCCAGGGCGATGGCACCTACGTCACCAGTTTGCAGGCGCCGCTGCTCCTCGAGGCGCTCAGCTTCATCGTCGACTTCCACCGCGACGCGACCGTGCTGGAGTTCCTGCGTGTGCGGCGCATCCTGGAGCCCGCGGCTACCGCCATGGCGGCCGAGCGGATCACTCAGCAGGAGACCCAGGAACTGCGCGAGCTGCTCGACAGCCTCGGCCCGCAGCCTGAGATCGAGGATCTGGTCGCGAACGACCTGGAATTTCACCGGAGGATCGCGGCCTGCTCGGGGAACGCGGTGCTCTGCTCCCTCCTGGAAACCCTCTCCGGGCCGATGACGCGGGCCAGGGTATGGCGCGGCCTCACCCAGTCCGGTGCCAAGGAGCGAACGCTGGCCGAGCATCGCGCGATCCTGGACGCGCTGGCCGCACGCGATCCCGAGGTGGCCAGGTCGTGGGCCACCGTGCATATCGCCAGCGTGGAGGAGTGGCTGGCCTCTGTGCTCCTAACCGCCCTCGAGGAAGCCCCGGCCGGCGATGCCGCGCCAGCTCAGGACAGCATGCCTGCCAGGGACGGCACGCCAGCCCAGGATAGTGAGCAAACCCAGGATGGCTGACCAGGCCAGGGCGGCTGACCAGGCCAGGGCGGTCAGCCGGGCCAGCGGCAGCTCGTGACGCTGCCTCCGGCGATGGTGACGGCGGCGGCCGGTGTGGCCGCGTCCCGCCAGATCGTGTAGTCACCGGCGGGCAGGTCCGGGTAGACCGCCGCGTACCGGATCGAGCTGCCGGTCCGGCGCTCGCGGACCTGGGAGTGGGTGCGCGCGGCGGCTGGCACGTCGGTGCGGCTGACCTCGATCTCATCCCCGTCCATGCTGGCCGGGGTGTGCAGGATCAGGGCGCCGGTGTCGGCACCGAGGTTGAGCACGACGGTGCCCGGGCCAGACGGCGGGAGCTGTGTCTCTGTCATGACGATGGGCCTCCGTAGTATGCGGCCGCTATCCGGGTGACCGGGCGCTGGCGGCAGGTCACGGTTCCGCCAGCGCCCGGTCACTACCGGGGAGGGATCAGTGTGGGGTGCGGAAGCCGTCGTAGGGAACGCCGAGGTAGGGGAACTTGTCGAGGTAGGGGGCCCTGACGCTGGTGTTCGTCAGGCCGTCGGTGACCGCGCTCGCCGCCGCGTCCGGGGTGTAGCTGCTGTCCACCAGCGGAATGGTCAGCCCGGCGAGAGCCCGCAGTTCGATCGTCACGACGTCGTCGAACACCCGGCGGCCGTTGGGGTAGCCGGCCAGGTCACCGCCGAGTATGCCGAGGATGTTGGGCTTGGACGAGGGCGCGATCGAGGTGTTGAGCCGCAGCATGTCGGCGAGCGTGGAGCCGGTGAAGTTCGTGAAGCCGGGGATGATGCCGGACGGGATGCCGGTCAGCAGGATGGCTTCCAGATCGACGCGCGCGGTGCCGGCCTTGACGAACGCGGCCAGGTTGGGGAACACCCCGGGATAGAGATCGTTGAGCAGGGCGGCGAGCCCGGGCTGGGTGACGTAGGAGGCGAACTTCTTGTCCTCCGACGGCGGCACCGAGTTCCACAGGTCCTTCTTGCCGAGCGGGACGAGCACCTCGTTGAACAGCGGGTTCCCCAGCCGGGACACTTGGCGCCACGGTCCGGAGTCCAGGCTCTCGCCGTTCTCGTCGTCGTAGATGCGCACCCGCTGCCGGCTGGCCGTCGTCCACACCCCGATGACGGGCTTGCTGCCGGACTTGACCAGATGGGAGATGGGCACCTGGATGGCGATCGAGTGAACGTTCAGGTTGTTCGTGTCGTTCACGCCGGGCGCTGCCTTGCTGAACACGTGCATGCCGTACTGGTTGTGCAGTTGCTCGAACGGCCGCAGGTTGCCGAGGTCGAAGATCGCTCCGAGGTCCACATAGAACCCCTCGGCGCGCTGGCCAGCGAACACCTTGATGCCGCCGGGCAGTTTGTGCACGGCCGCCGCGCCCAGGTTCGCGTAGTGCGGCGTGGACAGCGGGCCGATGTTGCACGGTGGGCAGTGCAGACTGCGGGCGAGGATGGTCTTCTTCCCGCCGATGATCGTGCTGACGTTGTAGAGCTGACGGCGGTTCCAGTTGGTGCTGTTCAGCGACAGGATGGGGCCGACGTTGTACAGGAACGTGTCCTCGTCGCGTACCTCGGTGACGAACCGGAACTGGTAGGTGATGTCGGCCTGCCCGTCCCCGTCGTTGTCGATGTTGATCTCGTACATCACGTCCTGGCCGAACTCGTAGAAGTTCGGCCCGCCCGCCGGTGCCTGCAGCGGGAGGTAGTTGGCGATCAGAGTGACCGTGTCCGGGTTGTCCGGGCTCACAAAGGCGTACAAGTCCGTGCTGTCGGCCACCGGATCCTTGGAGATCTCCGGTGCCTCGCGATGCGATGACATCTATAACCTCACTGCTTGATGGTTGGCCAGTGTTTGGACTGAGGGATGGCGGCCAGTCATCGCGTGGTCTGCCGGAGCCTGGCAGCCAGGTCGGGGTCGTGGACCCGGACGTGGCTGGTTCCCTGATAGACGTCCAGTTCGCCGCCGCGTCCTGGCCGCACGTGGATCACGACGTGCTCGTCGGCGTTCGCCCGCTCGGCGGGCTCGCTCTTGGTGTCCGCGCTGGCCGCGGCCGGCTTCTTCGCCGCTGGCTTTCCCGTGGTCGCTGCCTGCACTGCGGTCAGGCCACCGAGGGCCCCCACGGCCAGCCCGGCCGCGCCTACTCCCGCGGCACCCAGGAGTGACCGCCGCGACATCTGCCGCAGTTCCGGGCTCTCCGGAGCGGCGGGAAAATCGGGTCGGCCCTTCGGTTGATCGTTACCAGGCATGGTGGTCCTTTCCGGACGGGAGTCCGCGAATCTGCTGACGCGAGTGGCGCGGGGAGCGCACACGTAGCTGCCGGGGACTGAGGGTCCCGCCGTGGCCTGACTGCCAGGCCTGCGCGCGCCTTACACGCGACCTATTCGCCGCCCGGGGCAGGACGGTTCATCGGCGAAATCTAGAAATTTGTCCTGTTCTTCCGGTAAGCGACACCTGGCGGACGCCGTTCAGGGGCTCGCGAAGCCGCGCTCGAAGGCCACGACAAGCGCGCTCGAAGGCTGCGACGAGCTGGCCTTCTGCCAAATCAGATCCGATGTTTGGTTGCTGTCAAGCGTCCGCTGCCGCCTGGCAGGGAGTTGGCCTGCCGGGGTCTGCTGTAGCGGGGCGTGTTTCTGGCCCAAAAGTGCCCTCAGGGAGTTGGCCTGCCGGGGTCTGCCGTAGCGGGGCGTGTTTCCGGCCCAAAAGTGCCCTACCGCACCGCCTGGCCTGACGGTCGCAGCCGCAGTCCGCCCATGCCGCCGTCCACGGCCAGCGCAATGCCGGTGGTCGCGCCCGCGGCCGGGCTGGCCAGGTAGGCGATCGCGGCGGCCACCTCGTCGGCCGACACCATCCGGCCGATGGGCTGGCGGGCCTCCAGGGCCGCCCGCTCGGCCGCCGGGTCGGGCGACTGGCCGAGCAGCCGTGCTATCCAGGGTGTGTCGGCGGTTCCCGGGCATACGCAGGTCACCCTGATGTGCTCCCGGGCGTGGTCGGCCGCCATGGCCAGGGTCAGCGAGTAGATCGCCCCCTTGCTGGCCGAATACAGCGCGCGCTGCGGCAGGCCTGCGGTGGCCACGATCGAGCAGGTGTTCACGATGGCGGCCTGGCCCCTGGCGGCCGCGGCCCGGCGCAGCCAGGGCAGGGCGGCCCTGCTCACCCGTACCGCGCCGAGCACGTTGACGTCGAGCACGTGCTGCCACTCGTCGTCGTCGTTCTCCTCGACGCTGCCGATGGCGCCGATGCCCGCGTTGTTCACCAGCACATCGATGCCGCCGAGGGTCTCGGCCGCTTCACCGACCGCCCGGCGTACCCCGGTGTCGTCGGTCACGTCGGCGGCGATCCCGAGCAAGGTGACACCGTGCCCGAGGTGCTGTGCGCCCGCCCCGCCGCGGACCGGGAGGTCGGCAAGGGCTGCGGTGTCCCGGTCGAGAACGGCCACCCGCGCGCCGCGGGCGGCCAGCAGCCGGGCGGTGGCCAGGCCGATCCCCGAGGCGCCGCCGGTGACCACGGCGGCAAGGCCAGCGAATTCGCCGTGCTGGCCGAGGACCGGGATCGCCTCAGCAGGTCGCGGTGTTGTCATGCGGTTCCTCTCCGGATCATCGGGACAGGGGACGGAATTCGATCCTGAACTATGCTGCTGCTGTCCGGCAAGGACGATGCCTATCCTCAAGACATCCGATGTAATAGCCAGAGCCCGGCAGAAGGCGCTCATGCGAATCGCTCTGTTCGTCACCTGCCTCACCGATACCCTCTACCCGGAGGCGGGCAAGTCGGTCGTACGGCTGCTGGAACGGCTCGGCCACCAGGTGGCCTTCCCCATGGCCCAGACCTGCTGCGGGCAAATGCACTTCAACACCGGCTACCGGGCGCAGACCCTGCCGCTGGTGCGGGGTTTCGCCGAGGCGTTCGGCAACTTCGACGTGATCGTGACCCCGTCCGCGTCCTGCGCCGCGATGGTCCGCGAGTACCACCCCCAGCTCGCGGCCGCCTGCGGAGACCAGCACCTGGCGGAAACGGTGGCCGCCCTCGCCCCGCGGGTCTGCGAGCTGTCCATCCTGCTCACCGATGTGCTCGGGATGACTGATGTGGGAGCCATCTTCCCGCGCCGGGTGACCTACCACCCGAGCTGCCACTCGCTGCGCATGCTCCAGGTCGGTGACGCCCCGCTCCGGCTGCTGCGCGCGGTCCGCGGTCTCGACCTGGCCGAGCTCCCGTCCGCCGACGTCTGCTGTGGCTTCGGCGGCACGTTCAGCGTGAAGAACCCGGAGGTGTCCGCGGCGATGTGTGCCGACAAGTGCGACGCCGTGCTGAGCACCGGCGCGGAGGTGCTGTGCGCCGCCGACAGTTCCTGCCTCATGCACATCGGCGGCGCACTGACCCGCCGCCGGTCCAGGGTGACCACCATGCACCTGGCTGAGATCCTGGCGAGCACCGGATGAGCATGCCCGCCTACCTCGGCATGCCGTCCTTCCCCGAGGCGGCTCCCGGCGCGGTGGCCAACAAGCAACTGCGCGCCAACCTCAGCCACGCCACCGGCACCATCCGCACCAAGCGGGCCGCTGCCGTCGCTGAGCTCAGCGACTGGGACGACCTGCGGGCCGCGGCCAAGGCGATCAAGGACCACACCCTGGCCAACCTCGACCACTACCTGCTCCGGCTGGAGGAGAAGGTCACCGCCGCCGGCGGCCAGGTGCACTGGGCGGACGGCGCGGACGAGGCCAACGCGATCGTCGCCTCGCTCACCAGGGCAGCGGGCGCTGACCGGGTGGTCAAGGTCAAGTCGATGGCCACCCAGGAGACCGGGCTGAACGAGGCCCTCGCCGCCGGCGGCATCACAGCCATCGAGACCGACCTGGCCGAGCTCATCGTCCAGCTCGGCAACGACAAGCCGAGCCACATCCTGGTCCCGGCGATCCACCGCAACCGGGCGGAGATCCGGGATATCTTCCGCCAGCAGATGCCGGACGCACCAGCCGGCCTGACCGACGACCCGGCCATGCTCGCCGCGGCGGCCCGTGCCCATCTGCGCCGCGAGTTCCTGTCCGCCACCGTGGGCGTCTCCGGGGCGAACTTCGCCATCGCCGAGACGGGCTCCCTGGTCGTGCTCGAATCCGAGGGCAACGGCCGGATGTGCCTGACCCTGCCGCCCACGCTGATCTCCGTCGTCGGCATCGAGAAGGTGCTGCCCACCTGGCGGGATCTCGAGGTCTTCCTGGCCCTGCTGCCCCGCTCGTCAACGGCCGAACGGATGAACCCCTACACCTCCACCTGGACCGGGGTAACCTCCGGCGACGGCCCGCGCGAGTTCCACCTGGTGCTGCTCGACAACGGCCGGACCAATGCGCTGGCCGATCAGGTTGGCCGCCAGGCGCTGCGCTGCATCAGGTGCTCGGCCTGCCTGAACGTATGCCCGGTCTACGAACGGGCCGGCGGCCACGCCTACGGCTCGCCCTACCCCGGCCCGATCGGCGCGATCCTCACCCCGCAACTGCGCGGCATGTCCTCGGCCGCCGACCGGGCCCTGCCCTACGCGTCCACCCTGTGCGGCGCGTGCTATCAGGTGTGCCCGGTAGCGATCAACATCCCCGAAGCCCTCGTCTACCTGCGCAGCCAGGCGGTGGAATCGCACCCGTCCGCCCGCGAGGCGCTCGCCCATCCCGGTGGCCGTGCCGTGGGTCCGCGTGCGTCACGTCCCGGGGTGTCCGGTCGTTTGGGTGGCCGTGTCGTGGGTCCGCGTGCGACCGCTCCTGAGGCACCCGCCCGTCCCGGTGACCGTGCCGTCGGCCCGCGTGTGTTCGCTCGTCCTAAATTCGAGTTTTTTGATACCGAACGATTGGCCCTGGACCTTGCCGCTTGGACGTTGCGACGGTCGCGCAGATTGGCCGTTGCGCAGCGGATCGTGTCGGCAAGCCGCAAGCTGCTGGGCCGCGACCGGCTCACCGCGCTCGGATCCGCCGCCTGGATCAGGCACCTTCCACTGGTGGGTGCCTGGGCCCGTACCCGCGAC
>DASXMU010000070.1:0-39728 GCA_036495485.1 Streptosporangiaceae bacterium | reverse complement strand
GAGGAGGCTGTGGCCGGGTCGGTCTCGCAAGCCCTGGCCGGCCTGCGGGACGTCATCGCCTGCGGGGCAGAAGACCAGGTGCGGACGGACATCATGGACCGGGTGGCCGAGCAGGCAGCCGCCCTGCGGGCGGTAGCAAGGATGAACATGCTGCGCACGCTGTGCCTGGCTGTTGGCGGCTGGCTGCCGCTGGTGCTCGTGCTGGCCGCCACCCCGTCGCTGGCCCGGCATGGCGTCGGCCCAGCGGCGATGGTCGGTGCGGTGACCTACATCGGCGGCGCGCTGAAGGGTGCCCTGTCCTCGGTGACCCGGGGCCTCGGCGGCACCAGCATCCGCCTCTCGATCACGTTGCAGCGGATCGCCGAAGCGAGTGGATCCTCGCTGGATCCCGGCACGCGGGAAAGCACCCAGAGTGGCGAGCAGCCAGGCTTGGGTCCGGCGGCCGGGGGCACCGGCCAGGTATCGCTGCGGAACGTCACCTTCGCCTACGGTCCGTACGCCGAAGCCGTTCTGCGGGATCTCTGCCTGGACATCCCCAGCGGGGATCACGTGGCGATCGTGGGGCCGAGCGGAATCGGCAAGTCGACTCTTGCCGGGCTGGCCGCCGGGCTGCTGCACCCACGGGCGGGCGAGGTCTGGCTGGACGGGATGCCAATGTCCGCACTACCCCTCGTGGAGCTGCCGAGACACCGGGTGCTGATCCCGCAGGAGGCCTACGTCTTCGACGGCACACTCGGCGAGAACCTCCGCTACCTGGTGCCGGGGGTGGCAGAGGCGGACCTCGACACCTCGGTCGACGCGGTCGGCCTGCGCGCCGTGGTGACACGGGCCGGCGGATATGCCGGCAACGTGATCCCGGCCGCCCTGTCCGCCGGGGAGCGCCAGCTCATCGCGCTGGCCCGGGCGCACCTGTCACCGGCCAGGATCGTCATCCTGGACGAGGCGACCTGCCACCTGGACCCGGACGCGGCGGCGCGGGCGGAGGACGCGTTCGCAGCCAGGCCGGGCACGCTGATCGTCATCGCCCACCGGATCAGCTCCGCCCTGCGCGCCCGCCGGGTGCTCGTCCTGGACGGCACCCGCGCTGAGATCGGCGATCACGCCACGCTGCTCGCCCGCTCACCGATGTACCGGGATCTCGTCGGCCACTGGCAGGAAGCCCACGACCAGGTGGCAGACGGCCCGGCAGCAGGCGAAGGCGAGCTTGCGATCAGGTGGTAACCCCGCGACGATCGTCGACATGATTCCCTGGCACACCCCACCGAAGGACCCAGCGGGAACCGTGACCGGGGACGCGGCAGCGCGTATCGCGGCGGCGCTGGACGGCGCTCCGCCGGTCCTCGGCATCGACGCCGGCGGGACCGGCACCCGGGCCGTGCTGATGACCGGCGGGAAAACCGCGCAGCGCTATGCCAGCGGCCCGTTCAACTACCTGCTGTACGACGACGGCGTTGCCCAGATGGCGGGGCTGATCCGGGCCGCCCGCCCGGCCGTGGCAGCGGCCGGCGTCGGCGTCCCCGGGATCGGCAGGGAGCCCGGTTCGACGGCCGCGTTCGGCGCCGCTGTCAGCGCGGCCAGCGGGGTGCCTGCCCGGGCCGCGCCCGACTGGGCGATCGCCTGGCTGGGGGCGTTCCTTGGCGCCCCTGGCATCGTCGTGATGGCCGGGACCGGCGCGGTGGCGGTCGGCGGCCCGGCCGGTGGCCTGAAGCGCATGGGCGGCCACGGGCACATCGTCGACGACGAGGGCAGCGGCTACTGGATCGGCAAGAAGGCGCTGCGGGCCGCCCTGGCGGCGGTGGAGGGCCTGGGCCCGCCCACAGCGCTGTGCGAGGCCCTGACCGAGGCGGCGGGCACATCGCTGGACGAGATGGTGGCCCGGGTGCAGCGCGCCCCCGGCGACCGGAGCTTCCTGGTCGGCCTGGCTCCCCTCGTGGGCAAGTGCGCCGAGCACGATCCGGTCGCCCTGGCGATCCTCACCGACGCCGCAGCGGCGCTCACCGGTCTGGTCACCGCGCTGCGCCGGCACTTCCACGAAGAGCTCCCGGTCGCGGCGGCCGGCGGCGTGTTCGCCATCACCCCCCTCTGGGCGGCCTTCCAGCGCTCAACCGCCGCAGTACCGCCGCTGGCCCCACCCGAGGTAGGCGCCGCCCTGCTCGCCGCTCAGAACAAGCCCTGGTGACCGTGGATGCCATCAGGCGTGGGTCCGGCGAAGGAAGTGCCGTAGGGCATGGGTCCGGCGAAGAAAGCACCGTCGCCGAGCGGCTGGCCGTGGCGGTCAGCTCGGGCGAGATCCCCGGCGCGGTCTTCGTCACCGGCGGGCCCGGCCTGCCGGAGCAGTTCGTCATAGCCGGCGACGCGCGGGTGCATGGCGGCCCGCGCCGCCCCATGCACCGTGACACCCTGTTCGACCTGGCTTCGCTCACCAAGGTCGTGGCGACCCTGCCGGCCGTGCTCCGCCTGGCCGAACGCGGCGGCCTGGCGCTTGACAACCGGGTGGCCAGGTTCCTCCCGCAGTTCACCGGCGAGGGCCGCGACGAGGTGACCGTGCGGCACCTGCTCGCCCACACCAGCGGACTGGCCGCCGAGATCCGCTTCTGGAGCCGCTGCCACGATCCGCAGCAGGCTGAGGCCGTGCTGCGCACCGCACCGCTGGAGCACCCGCCCGGCACCAGGACCGTCTACTCGGACGTCGGGTTCATGCTGCTCGGCCGGATCGTGACGGCTGTCACCGGCGCACCGCTCGACACAGCCGTCGCCGAACTCGTCACCCGTCCCCTGGGCATGACCCTGACGCAGTTCAGCCCGGGCCCGGCGCAAGCGGACCAGGCGGCATCCACCGAACTCCAGCCGGACGGCACCGCGATCACCGGGGTAGTGCACGACGAGAACGCCCGCTTCTTCGGCGGCGTCAGCGGCCACGCCGGCCTGTTCGCTCCGGCCGGCGACCTCGCCCGCTACCTCACCAGCGCCTGGCTCGGCGACGGGCTGCTAGCCGCTGCCACCCGCCGCGTTGCGTGCCGGATCCAGACCGAGGGCACGGGTGGCAGGCGCGGTCTGGGCTGGGTGCTGCGCGGCGACCAGCAGGACTCGCTGGGCAGCCGGTGGCCGGCCACCAGCATCACCCACACCGGGTTCACCGGCACCAGCCTCGCCTGCGACCCGGCCAGCGGTCACTGGGCCGTGCTGCTCACCAACGAGGTCCACTACGGCCGCAACCGTGGCATCATCCGCCACGTCCGCGAAGACGTCCACGACCGCTGCGCTCCCCCACTGCCAGACCCGCCGGGCGAAGCCCGGCACCGGGGGGTTCCGGGGGGTCGTCCCCCCGGATAAATACTGCGGATCCTGGCGAAGCTGACCGAAGGTCAGCGAGCAGGACTTTCCACTCGTCGGGTTCCGGGGGGTCGTCCCCCGGGCAGCATGGCTGACGGCCCTGCGGCGAAGTCGATCAAAGATCAACGAGCAGGGTTGTCCCATCCCAGGCCGTCAGCGGCCTGCGGTGCGGCGCCGGCCGATGGCTGCGTAGGTGCGCTCCAGTGCGTCCACCGTCTCCTCGAAGTTGCGCTGTGCCACCAGGGCGAAGACGCAGTCGATGACGGTGAACTGGGCGATCCTGCTGGTCATCGCGCCGGTCCTGAACGTGGTCTCCCTGGCCGCCGTGGTCAGCACCAGATCCGCCGCCCCGGCCAGCGCCGACCTGGGGTGGTTGGTCAGCGCGACCGCCAGCGCCCCGTTGGCCTTGGCCACCCGCATCGGGTCGATGGTGTCCAGCGTCGTGCCGGTGTAGGAGATGCCGATGACCACGTCCCCGGCGCCCAGCATGGCAGCCGAGGTGAGCGCCATGTGGGTGTCGGTCCAGGCATAGACGATCTTCCCGAGCCGGTGCAGCTTCTGCTGCAGGTCCAGGGCGACCAGGCCGCTCGCGCCGACGCCGTAGACGTCGATGCGCCGCGCGCCGATCAGCGCGTCGACCACCTTGCCGAGCAGCTCGAAGTCGATCTGGCCGATCGTCTCCTCGACCGCCTGCGCGTCCGCGTGGCCCACCTTCCGCACCACCGTGGCGATGTCGTCGTCCGGTGCGATGTCGCCGGACACCGAACGCCACGTGCCGGCAGCGCCGTGCCCGGCGGTGGCGGCCAGCGCGATCCGCAGGGCCGGGTACCCGTCCAGCCCGATCGCCCGGCAGAACCGGATGATCGTGGTACCGGACGTCTCCGCGCGCTCGGCGTACTCGGAGATGGTCCATCGCGCTGCCTTGCCGGGGTCACTGACCGCCAGCCTGGCGACGCGCTGCTCGGCCGGGGCCAGGCTCGGCATCAGCGCGCGGATGCGTACGACGACATCCGCTGGGCCCTCGGGTTCATTTGCCTGACCGCCGTGCCGTCCGGCGGAAGACGCCGGCCGCCGCGTCGTAGCGGATCGCCTCGCAGCCATTCCCCCCAACCTCCAATCACCGTTGACCGTTGTGACTTTCTTCCCCCACCCGCCTCGGCGGACGCGGGATCGTCCTGACGGCCACCTCGGCAGGCCGGCCAGTGCTTTAGGCTTAGCGGCAGGCAGCCGCCTAGTGCCAGTCACACGTGGCCCGCCAGAATTTAACCAGCTTCCCCCAGCCATCGGTAGATGGCCGCTTTGCGTTACTTGGCGATCAGCCTACAGCGATCACCTCCACAATCGCTTGCATGCAACGCGGGGCGCGCCGAAAACCGGGTGCCAAAGGGAAGCCGACATTACCCCGATCGGCCACTAGTCTTAGGTATCAAAGTCACCATCCGCGTCTTGTGAACGTTCCGTACTGCCATCGAGACGTGGCGAGCTCCTACCTCCCCGTGGAGGCATGCATTGACGACCCGCGACGCCGCTCATCTCGCCCGGCTCGGAACCGAGCAGGCCGGCTCCGAGTTCAGCGACCTCGACAGGCTGCCCGTGCCCCAGCTCGTGCAGCTGCTGACCGCGCAGGCAAGACGGGCAGGCGACGCGGTAGCGGAGGCGTCCGGGCAGATCGCACCTGTGGTAGAGGCCGTGGTGAAGCGCCTGGCGATCGGCGGGCGGCTGATCTACGTGGGCGCGGGCACGGCCGGCCGGATCGGCACGCTGGACGCGGCCGAGGCAGCGCCCACCTTCAGCGTTCCCGACGGGACGATCGCGGCCGTGCTCGCGGGTGGCCAGCAGGCGTTCGGCCGGTCGGTGGAGAACGTGGAGGACGATCCGGCCGCGGGCGCGGACGCGCTGGACCGGCTCGGTATCTCCGAACGTGACGCGGTACTCGGCATCTCGGCGAGCGGGCGCACCCCTTTCGTGCTGGGTGCCATGCGGCGGGCGAACGAACTGGGCGCGGCCACCGCGTGCCTGGCCTGCAACGAGGGCACACCGCTCGGTGAGCTGGCCCAGTTCCCCATCGAGATCCGGGTCGGCCCCGAGGTCATCGCGGGCTCGACCAGGATGAACGCGGGCACGGTCCAGAAGATCGTGCTCAACACGATCTCCACGGCGGCCATGGTCCGGCTGGGCAAGACCTACGGCAGCCTCATGGTCGATGTGCGGCCCACCAACACCAAGCTGCGCGAGCGGGCGGTCCGGATCGTGACCGAGATCACCGGCGTCCCGTCCCGCGAGGCCCGCCGCGCGCTGCTGGCCAGCGGGTGGCGGCCGAAGGTGGCCAGCATCGTGGCCGCCTACCGGCTCGACCCGGACGAAGCCACCGCCCTGCTGGAGAAGTACGGCGGCCGCCTGCGCGACGCACTCAACGCCGCGGGCCGCACCCCCCGGGTGTTACCCCCGCAGAAGTGACTCTTCCCACCCGCAGCGCCGGGCCGGCCGCGTGCCAGCATGGCCAGCCCGGGCCCGGCCGCCGCCTCAGCCAGGCAGCTGGTCCTGGAATGGCCGCACCTCGATGGGCAGCAGGGCGATCGCCTCGGCGTACCGCCGGCCCCAGGCCAGCGCCTCGTCGAGGTCGTCCGCCCGGATGATCGTGAACCCGCCGATGAACTCCTTGCCCTCGATGTAAGGGCCGTCGGTGACGAGCATGTCGCCGCCATCGGCGCGCAGCACGGTGGCCGTGCCGGGGTTGTGCAGCGCGCCGGAAAACACCCACCGCCCGGCGTCCTTCAGCTCCTGCTGCAGGGCCGCCAGCCTGTCCATGATCGGGCCCAGGATCTCGGGTGGGGGCGGGTCTCCCTCCGGCTGGTACATGCTGATCAGGTACTGCTTCATCGGATCCTCCCCGGCAACCGCCGGCCTCGTCCGGCCGGCCTCTCACCGCCTACACGATCGGCTCACGCCCAGATCGACATGAACCCCCCGGTGGTTCCAAATTTCTTTAGAAAGAAAGAAAATCGCCGGACGGTGCCTGCGCACGCCGTCAGCGAGGCTCCCGGAGAAGGGCCGCCCCGCCAGCCAGTGACCGTGGCCGGCGGGGCGGGTCAAGCAGCACTCAGGAGACTTGTTCAAAGCACCACTGGACAATCCCCACAGCAGTCTTATCCTGCGGGTTATGCAACCCAGGTGGGAGGTTTCGAATAAGCCTCCTAGCCCACGCTGGCCTGCGCGGAACCTATGTTGACCGTTGTGCCCGGCGCCAGGCCGGCCGGGTTGCCCGGCACGGTCACGACGAGCTGGACCATGATCACCTTGATCTGGTGCGAGAACTCGAACCGGCGGTGCAGCCACAGCGTGCCGATGCCGCCGAGGGTGAGCTTCGTGTTCGGCGGCACGTTGTCACCGATCGCAGGGAACCCGGCGACGCTCAGCCCCAGGAACTCCGAGTTGTCGGTGTAGGACGGCGGGTTCCCGGTGGCTGTGACGTTCGCCTCAATGGCGGTCGCCGACACGATGCCGCTCAGCAGGTTCAGGCCCTCGATGGTGGATGTCACCGTCGCGGACGCGTTCTTGTGACCGGCCGTGCCCTCCACGGTGTCGGCCACTGTGCCACTGCTGAGGACGCCGGGGATGCCAAGCGCGACGCCGGTGTTGTTCTTGGTCGCGCCGGAGGTGCCCAGGCAGGACAGGGTTTCGGGGAACAGGTTGCCGGCGATGACTATGCCGCCCACGTTCGCGTGCGCGCCGTAGGCGAGCCCGTCCAGCAGGCCGGCCACCGGGCCGCCGAGGCCGCTGGAGGCGAAGCCCACGTCGATGTGAGTGCCGAGCGGTGCCAGCGGGGTGGACAGGTTCACCACGATGTGCAGCCCGATGACCCGCAGGCTCGCCTTGGTCGTGCCGACGTGCGAGGTCTGCTGGTTCAGTTCCACGAAACCGACGCCGGGCAGCGTGAGCTTGGTGTTCGCTGGCGGTGTCCCGCCCACCGGGATCCCGGCCACCTTGAGGCCGACGAACTGGGTGCCCGCCGCGCTGGTGCTGAACTTGCCGGTCTTCTTGTTCTTGCTGGTGGTGCTGACCGACTTCACCGCGGTGGCGGTTATCAGGCCGCCGAGCGCGCTGACGTTCTGGATGGTGGCGCTGCTGGTGGTCGCGAATTCGGTGGCGGTTGCCTCGGAGGAGACGCTGGTGTCGATCGTGCCGGTGCTGAGCTCGGGCACGCCGATCGAGAGCGCGGTGTTGGAATGCGTCACCCCGGCGGCCGACGTGCAGCCCAGGGTGGATACCGCGGATCGCCCGGATTTCACGGTCGAGCCGACCACGACCTGCGTACCGTACGCCGTGCCCAGGTAGCCGGTCTCCTTGGCGTTCGCGGGCGCGACGCCGGCGCTGGCGATGCCTGGCGCGACGGTGGCTAACGTACCCGCCAGCATGGCGAGGATGGCCACCAGCCAGACAGTACGGATCTTTCGGAACATAAGTGTCCGCTCCTTCGTTCGGGCGGGTCCGAATGGCCCCCCAATCCCGATGAGCGTAACTGTCGGTGGTCACATAAGGAACCCGTAAGATCCAATTTATCGTTCGTAACTTCGTTGGGAAGCGAACCATCAGCTACACTATTTCCGCATGTCACACCCATTGCGGTCAAATTTAACGAACATGTACGCACGCTCAGCTAATACGCCGCTGACCAGCCAACCGGTCACATGTGTCATCCGCTGTAACCAGGGGTTTTCTACGAAGCGTTATAGTTGTGTATCCCTCTGTAAAGAGGCATCCATCCATGATTACAAACAGTAACCAGAAGATAGGCGCCTTACCGGTGTTCCGGGACTTGCTGAGGGCGTTTCAGCCCAGCTTCTCCATGACCTCGTCGGGGACGGAGTAGTTGGCGTACACGTCCTGCACGTCGTCGGAGTCCTCGAGCACCTCGATCAGCCGGAACAGCCGGCGCGCGTGGTCCTCGTCCAGCGGGACCTCCATGGTGGGCAGGAAGGCCGCCTCGGCGGACTCGTAGTCGATCCCGGCATCCTGCAGCGCGGTGCGCACGGCCACCAGGTCGGTCGGCTCGCTGATCACCTCGAACGACTCGCCCAGGTCGTTGACCTCCTCCGCGCCCGCGTCGAGCACGGCGGCCACCACATCGTCCTCGGTCACCTCATCACCGCTGCCGCCGGCCTTGCTCGCGATGACCACGCCCTTGCGGTGGAACAGGTAGGACACCGAGCCGGGGTCGGCCATGGAGCCGCCGTTGCGGGTCAGCGCGGTGCGCACGTCCGAGGCGGCGCGGTTCCTGTTGTCGGTCAGGCACTGGACGAGGACCGCGACCCCACCGGGGGCATACCCCTCATAGGTGATCGCCTCGTAAGCGGCGCCACCGCTCTCGAGCCCGGCTCCGCGGCGTACCGCCCGGTCGATATTCTCGTTGGGCACCGAGTTCTTCTTGGCCTTCTGGATCGCGTCGAACAGCGTGGGGTTCCCCGCCGGGTCGCCGCCGCCGCTGCGCGCCGCTACCTCGACGTTCTTGACCAGCTTGGCGAAGAGCTTGCCGCGCCGGGCGTCGATCACCGCCTTCTTGTGCTTGGTGGTCGCCCACTTGGAGTGGCCGCTCATGAATGTTCCTGTCCTCTTATGATGTCGGCAAATAGCTCATGCAATCGCCGGTCTGGCGTCAGCTCGGGGTGGAACGCCGTGGCGAGAAGTGGCCCCTGGCGGACCGCGACGATCCTACCGGTGCGGGGGTCCTCGCCGAGTACCTCGACACCCGGCCCGGCCCGCTCAACCCACGGCGCCCTGATGAATACAGCGTGCAATGGGGGGCCGGTCATTCCCCGCAAGGTGATGTCGCTCTCGAACGAGTCCACCTGACGGCCGAACGCGTTGCGCCGCACGGTCATGTCGATCCCGCCGAACGTCTCCTGGCCACCCGCCCGGCCGGTCATCTCGTCCGCCAGCATGATCATCCCGGCACAGCTCCCGAACGCGGGCATCCCGCCCGCGATCCGCTTGCGGACCGGCTCCATCAGGTCGAAGGCCACCGCCAGCTTCCAGATGGTGGTGGACTCCCCGCCCGGGATGATCAGCCCGCCGATCTCGTCGAGCTGCTCTGGCCTGCGCACGGCCACCGTGGCGGCGCCGGCCGCGGTCAGTGCCCTGATGTGCTCGGCGACGTCACCCTGCAGCGCGAGGACGCCGACCAGCGGCGCCCCGGGTGTCACCAGCCACGCCCCGCATAGTGCTGCTCGGGCGGCAGGGTGTCCAGGTTGATCCCGACCATGGCCTCGCCCAGCCCGCGGGACACCTTGGCGATCACGTCGGGATCCTCGTAGAACGTGGTGGCCTTGACGATCGCGGCGGCCCTGGTGGCCGGGTCGCCGGACTTGAAGATGCCCGAGCCGACGAACACGCCCTCGGCACCGAGCTGCATCATCATCGCGGCGTCGGCCGGGGTGGCGATCCCGCCGGCGGTGAACAACACGACCGGGAGCTTGCCCGCCGCGGCGACCTCGGCGACAAGCTCGTAAGGGGCGCTCAGCTCCTTGGCCGCCGTGTACAGCTCGTCCGGCGACAGCCCGGACAGCCTGCGCATCTCGCCGCCGATCTGGCGCATGTGCCTGGTCGCCTCGACCACGTTGCCGGTGCCGGCCTCGCCCTTAGACCTGATCATCGCGGCGCCCTCGGCGATGCGGCGCAGCGCCTCGCCCAGGTTGGTGGCCCCGCACACGAACGGCACGGTGAACTTCCACTTGTCCACGTGGTGCGCCTCGTCGGCCGGGGTGAGCACCTCGGACTCGTCGATGTAGTCCACGCCGATCGACTGCAGCACCTGTGCCTCGACGAAGTGGCCGATCCGGCACTTGGCCATCACCGGGATGGACACCGCCGCGATGATCTGCTCGATCATGTCGGGGTCGCTCATCCTGGCCACGCCACCCTGCACCCGGATGTCGGCCGGCACGCGTTCCAGCGCCATCACGGCGACCGCGCCGGCGTCCTCGGCGATCTTGGCCTGGTCCGGGGTGACCACGTCCATGATCACGCCGCCCTTGAGCATCTCGGCCATGCCCCGCTTGACCCGCGCCGTCCCCGTCTGCGGCGCATCCCGCCCGGCGGCACCATGGGGAGCCTGGTCGGATGTGGTCTCCGGCACTAGCTGATCTGGCACTGTCAGAACCTCACTCGCATCCCTTGTGGCTGGTCTTCACATGGTAGTTCCGGGTTCCGGGTGCCCCCGCGCGGGCCGTGGGCCCACCCGCCTGGCCGGATTCGCGCTGGCAGAGTTTCGGCAATAAGGGACATACTGGTCTGCGGTCTGCGCTCGTCCGGAGTGTCACAACACCTGTCCTGCCGTGGGCACACGGCATGTCATGACGAAGCGAAGGGGAACATCTTGCTCTCGATCAGGAACTCACTCGGCCGCGTCGCGGCGATCGGCATCCTCACCATGACCGCCGCCGCCGGGTTCGTAGCGCCCGCCTCAGCGGCCGTGGCACCGCTCACCGCACGCATGGCCGCCGCGCCCTCGGCCACCGGGCCGAACACCACGATTTCAGGGTCGCCAGCGACGTGGCACCCCACCAAGCTGACCGGCCCGCCGGCCAGCGGCACCTGCAGCGCGAAGAACTTCACCTTCAGCATCACCAACAAGGAGAAGGTAGCGAAGATCATTCAGGTCAAGTCGGGCGGCACGAAGAAGAAGCTGGGAACGGTCCCGGCCGGCGCCAAGGTCGCCGTCTGCGGCACAGGCTCGAAGGGCGCCAAGGCCCAGTTCTTCATCAAGAACTCGAAGTCGGTTCTGACCGTCACTCTTAGCTAGTCCAGACAGCAGCAAGTCCGGGATCCGGGCGAGCCAGACCACTCACCCACGGAACGTCCCGGCGGCACGTGAAAAATAACCCCAGAGGCCAGCCTCGGCCGCTCTTGCCAACAAGCACTTATTTTGGCAATGTTTTGGGCAATGCGGACATAACGGCCGGGGGGTCGTTTCGCATACTTCACCAGCGGCTCGAAGACGACGCTGACTTTGAACCGGCCATCACTCAGTCCCCGCTCTCAGCTAGCCCGCTCACACGGCCAGAGCTAGCTATGGACCTGGGAGCTAGCGCGGGTGCCCCATCTGACGGGGGGCGTGATCACCCCGTCAGATGGGGCATATCAACGCCGTCATCCTCGGCAGCGGCCACCAGCGAATCGTCGATGTCGAAGAACTCCGGAGACGGCGCGCGGCCGGACAGCCGAAGCACCCTGACCAGAATCCGGCGCCTGGCGGCGTTGGTCGCGGCCACCGCGTCGTTGTAGAACTTCCTGGCCAGGAAGACCTGATGGGCGGCGGCCTCCAGCTCGGTCAGCAGCTCCTCGGCCCTGCCCGACCTGCTCAGCGCCACCCGGAACCCGGGCTGGCCGAACGCTGCCCGCAGCGCACGTGACAGGTCGCTCTCGGCCAGCTCACGCTGCCTGGTCCCGGCCCTGGCGTCGTGCGCGGCCTCGGCCAGCAGCACACTGGTCGCCGGGTCGAGCAGCCCGGAGGAGGCAAGTTCGACCGCGACGCAGTTGCGCCGCAGCAGCGAGGCGTCCAATGCGGCCCTGGCGGCCTCAACCCGCGCGTGCAGCCGGTCCAGCCGTCCCGCCCGCCACGACACGTAGACGCCGAGCAGCACCGCGGCCGCAACGATCAGGAAGACGTCGGCAAACACCTGAGCTCACTTACCGGCCGCGAGCGGCCACCGCCGCCACCCGCACCATACTGGTGCCCGAGACCACGGTTTCGTACACACGGACAACGTCGCGCGCCACCACCGGCCAGTCGTAGCTGCGGACCGCGTCGGACGCGGCCGCCGACAGGCTGGCCCGCCGCAGCGGGTCGTCAAGCAGCCGGCCCGCGGCCCGGGCCAGATCGGCCGCGTCGGCCACGGCGAACAGCTCGCCTGCCTGGCCGCCGCGCAGCACCCGGCCGAACGCCTCCAGGTCGCTCGCGACGATCGGCGCCCCGGCCGCCATCGCCTCGGCCAGCACAATCCCGAAGCTCTCGCCGCCGGTGTTGGGCGCGCAGAACACGTCGACCGAGTGCAGCGCGCGGACCTTGTCCTCCTCGCTCACCTGGCCGAGGAACACGATCCGGTCCCGCAGCTCCGGGCTGACCCGTTCCAGCGCCTCCTCGCCGTCGCCGGGGCCGGCGACGAGCAGCCGCAGCCCGGGCCGTTGCGGGCCGAGCGACTCGAACGCGCGCAGCAGCACCGCCAGGCCCTTGCGCGGCTCGTCCAGCCGGCCCAGGAAGCCGATCGCCCCGCCAGGCCCCGGCCAGCCAGCGAGCGGGTCCGCCTTGACGTAACGGCTGACGGCAACGCCGTTCGGTATAAGAACCGCATCACCGCCGAGATGCTCGACCAGCGTCGTGCGGGCCGCCTCGGAGACGGCGATTCTCGCGCTTATCTTTTCCAGCGCCGACTGCAGCATCGGCTCGGCCGCGTGCATAAACCTGGACCGGGGATTGGCCGTGTGCACGGTTGCCACGATCGGCCCGGTCGCCACCCAGCAGGCCAGCAGGGACAGGCTCGGCGCGGCCGGCTCGTGCACGTGCAGCACGTCGAAGTCGCCGTCCCTGACCCAGCGGCGCACCCGGCTGGCGGACACGAAGCCGAACGACAGCCTGGCAACCGAGCCGTTGTACGGGACCGGCACGGCCCGCCCGGCGGGCACCACGTAGCCGGGCAGCGGGGCGTCGTCGTCCGCGGGCGAGATGACCGACACCTCGTGGTTCAGGTCGATCAGCGCTTCGGCCAGATCCCTGATGTGCTGCTGCACACCGCCGGGCACGTTCCACGTGTACGGGCAGACGAGGCCGATCCTCATGCGCCGTCCCCGTGCCCGGCCCCGGCGGCCTTCACCTTGGCCACCGAGGCGGCCAGCCTCGCCTGGTCCAGGTCGCTGAGGAAGACCTGCTGCAGCATGTGCCAGTCCGCGGGATGCGCCCTGATGGCACCCTCGAAGACCGTGGCCAGCTGCTGGGTCATCGACGCTATCTGCTCCTGCCTCGTTCCCTCACCGGGCACCGGAAGCTCCTCGTGGATGTGGGCCCCCCAGCACGCACCCTCGTACCACAGTGTGACAGGCATCAGCGCCGCGCCGGTCTGCACGGCCAGCGCCGCGGCGCCGCCCATCATCCTGGCCTTCTCGCCGAAGAACTCCACCTCGATGCCGGCCCCGGTGACGTCCCGGTCGGCCAGCAGGCAGACCAGGCGGCCTTCCCGCAGCCGCTGGGCGAGCACGCCGAACCGGCTCACCCCGCCGGTCGCGGGCAGCACCTCCATGCCCAGGCTCTCCCTGAAGGCGACGAACTTGTCGTACACCGACTCCGGCTTGAGCCGTTCAGCGACCGTGGTGAACCGGTCCGCGCCGCGGGCCACGATCCAGGCGCCGGCGTGCTCCCAGTTGCCCATGTGCGGCAGCGCGAAGATGACCCCGCGGCCGGCCGCCATGTGCCCGAACGCCGCCTGTTCCTCCCCGGTGCACCGCATGTCCCCGAGGATCCGCTCCCGGCCGATCACCGGCAGCCGGAAGACCTCGAGCCAGTACCGCGCGTAGGACCGCATCGCCTCCAGCGACAGGCCGCGCAGTTCCTTGCCGTCGGCGTCCGGGCCGAGCACCCGGCGCAGGTTCCCCTCCAGCACCTGCACCCGTGGGCCCTGGCGGCGCCAGGCGACGTTGGCGGCGAACATGAAAGCGCCCTCCGCCCAGGACTCCGGCGCCTTGCACACCATTTTCCAGCCGAGCCCGTAGGCCAGATCCGTCAGCCGCTCGCTGATCGTCGCCATCAGCCCTCCCCGCCCTTTCCCGCCACAATCGCCTGCCGGACCGCGACCACCCGCTGCCCGAACGTCACGGCGCTCAGCACCGCCAGGCTCCACAGCCCGATGGCGAGCACGTAGGGCACACCAAGGCCGGACAGGCCGGCCGCGACGAGCCCGATGAGCAGCCGCTCGCTGCGCTCGGCGATGCCGACGTCGCAGTGGTAGCCCAGACCCTCGGCGCGCGCCTTCGCATAGGACACCAGCATCCCTGAGACCAGGCAGAACAGTGCCACCCCGGCCAGCAGCCTGCTGTGGCCGCCGAGCATGAACCACAGCATGAGCCCGCTGAACACCGACGCGTCCGCCACCCGGTCGAGGGTGGAGTCGAGGAAGGCACCCCAGGGCCCGCTCGTCCCCTTGACCCTGGCCAGCGCACCGTCCAGCATATCGGCGAGCACAAAGAACGTGCAGACCATGGTGCCCGCGAACAGTTCACCGACCGGGAACAGGGCAAGTGCCCCAGCCGAGACGCCCAGCGTGCCGGTCACCGTGATGACGTTCGGCGTGATGGGGGTGTGGGCAAGCGCCCGCCCGGCGGGGGTCAGTACCCGATCGAGTGCGGGCCGGATCACGTTGAGCATCGCGTCCGAATACTACTGGCGGACCGGGCGAAGCCCGCCAGGGCCGGTCGCAGACCGCTGGCGGGCTGCGATAGATCTACCAGAGACAGCGGATGGGGTTGTGGCGGGCGGCCAACAGGTAAAAGGTGGTTGTGCAGAAAGCTGGACGGAATTTAAACAGGAGGCGACGCCAGTGGCGGACAAGACGGGTGTGGGAGCCGCGGGCGGCCCACAGGCGGCCGGCCAGGCAGGTTCAGGTGACGTGCGCAACGTCGCGCTGGTCGGCCATTCAGGAGCTGGCAAGACAACTCTAGTAGAGGCGCTGCTCGCCTTCACCGGCACCATCCAGCGGGCTGGCCGGGTGGAAGACGGCAGCACGGTCAGCGACTACGACGAGGTCGAGGTCAGGCAGCAGCGGTCGGTCAACCTCTCGCTGGCTCCGGTCGTCCACGCGGGAGTCAAGGTCAACCTCCTGGACACTCCCGGTTACGCCGACTTCACCGGCGACCTGCGGGCCGGCCTGCGTGCCGCGGACGCCGCGCTGTTCGCCGTCTCGGCGGCCGACGGCGTCGACGGCCTGACCAGGATGCTGTGGGAGGAGTGCGCGAGCGTCGGCATGCCGCGCGCTGTCGTCATCACCAAGCTCGACCACCAGCGCGGCGACTTCGACGAGGCGCTGGCCGCCTGCCGCGAGGCGTTCGGCGACTCGGTGGCGCCACTGTACCTGCCGGTGACCGGTGACGACGGCCCGCGCGGGCTGATCGGGCTGCTCTCCGAGCGGTTCTACGACTACTCCGGCGGGGACAGGACCGAACGTGACCCCGAGCCCGGTTACACCGACCGGATGGAAGAGCTGCGCGGCTCGCTGATCGAGGGGATCATCCAGGAGAGCGAGGACGAGAGCCTCATGGACAGGTACCTGTCCGGTGAGGAGATCGATCCCAAGGTGCTCATCGAGGACCTGGAGAAGGCCGTCGCGCTCGGCAGCTTCTACCCGGTGCTTGCCACCGCGTCCACCCGCGGGATCGGCCTGTTCGAGCTGCTCGAGATCATGACCCAGGCGTTCCCCTCGCCCAGCGAGCACCCGCTGCCGGCCGTGACCACCCTCGACGGCAAGACGGTGAGCGGCCTGACCAGCGACCCGAAGGGACCGCTGCTGGCCGAGGTCGTGAAGACCACCTCCGACCCGTACGTGGGACGGGTCAGCCTGGTCCGGGTGTTCTCCGGCACCCTGCGCCCCGATGCCAGCGTGCACGTGTCCGGCCATGGCATGGCCGAGCGCGGCCACGCCGACCACGACACCGACGAGCGCGTCGGCGCGCTCACCTCGCCGCTCGGCAAGCAGCAGCGGCCGATCTCCGCCTGCCCGGCCGGTGACATCTGCGCCGTGGCCAAGCTCGGCACCGCCGAGGCCGGCGACACGCTCTCCGACCCGGCCAAGCCGCTGCTCATGCAGCCCTGGTCGATACCCGAGCCGCTGCTGCCGGTCGCGATCACGGCCAAGTCCAAGGCAGACGAGGACAAGATGTCCCAGGCGCTCGGCCGGCTGGTCGCCGAGGATCCGACGCTGCGGATGGAGATGAACGCCGACACCCGCCAGCTCGTGCTGTGGTGCATGGGTGAGGCCCACTCCGACCTGATGCTGGACCGGCTGGCCAACCGGCACGGGGTCGCGGTGGAGACCATCGCCCTGCGGGTGCCGCTGCGCGAGACCGTGGCGGGCAAGGCCAGCGGCCTGGGCCGCAACGTCAAGCAGAGCGGTGGCCACGGCGAGTTCGGCATCTGCCACATCGAGGTCGAGCCGCTGACCTCCGGCAGCGGGTTCGAGTTCGTGGACAAGATCGTCGGCGGCGTGGTGCCCCGGCAGTTCATCCCCTCGGTGGAAAAGGGTCTCCGGTCGCAGATGGAGCAGGGGGTCATCGCCGGCTATCCCATGGTGGACATCCGGGTCACCCTGTTCGACGGCAAGGCGCACTCGGTGGACTCCTCGGACATGGCCTTCCAGAAGGCCGGCCGGGCCGCGCTCAGGGACGCCGTCGAGAAGGCCAAGGGCGTCCTGCTCGAGCCCGTGGACGAGGTGTCGGTGCTGGTCGCCGACGACTACGTGGGCGGCGTCATGTCCGACCTGTCCTCCCGGCGCGGCCGGGTGATCGGCACCGAGCCGGTCGGCTCCGGCCGCACCCTGGTCAAGGCCGAGATACCGGAGCTGGAGATCATCAGGTACGCGATCGACCTGCGCTCGCTGTCGCACGGCACCGGCTCGTTCAGCCGCAGCTACCTGCGGCATGAGGCGCTGCCCGCGCACCTGGCCGACAAGGTGGCCAAGGACGCCGCCGAAGGCTGATCCGGCGGCTGGCCATCGCCGGGCCGGCCCGGCGATGCGTGTGCCCCCGGACGCGTGCGATGCAAGCGGGGGCACACGCGTTTGGGCCGTTTTGGGACCCGGGTGGACGCCCGCGCTATGCTGTTCGCTTCGTTGCGGCGGCGGTGGCCGCCGTCTCTCCCCCAGGCCTTCCCGGAGGATTGGATTCCTCATGTCTCAGCCCCCCGCCCCAGGCGGTAAGCCCGGCTTCTACCAGCGTGGCAAGGACAAGACTGCCCAGCGGGCCGCCCCGGTCATCGCGGCCGCACTCGGCCCGTCGGAGCAGGTGCTGACCGGCGCTCGCGTCGAGAGCGGTGTCAGCCGCTGGTGGCTGCTGCTGTCCTCGTACGCGGCGTTCCTGCGCAAGTACTACTACATGGCGCTCACCGACTATCACGTGGTGCTGTGCCGCAACTCGTTCTGGACCGGGCGGCCACGGCGGGTGGAGTCGGCGACCCCCCGCGACCAGGTCCGGGTGACCAGCTATAAGCAGGGCGTGGTGTTCGGCTCGTTCCGCTATGCCTATCCGGGGCGGAACAAGCCCATGCTCATCCGGGTGCACCGCATCTACCGCCCGGAGATCGAGTCCATGCTGGGCCAGCTCGGCGTGTTCTCCCCCGGCTACGGCGCAGTCCCCGCCGCGCTGCCCGACGGGTCGGTCTACGGCGGCCCGCCGCCCGGTCTTCTCCCCGGCCAGCAGCCATACCAGCCGGTACCTGGCCAGCAGTACGGGCCACCGCAGGGGCAGTTCGGCCCGCCCCCAGGGCAGCCCCCCGCTCCCCCGCCGGGCCAGTCCTACGGCCAGCAGTACGGGCCGCCCCCGGGGCAGCAGTTCGGCCCACCGCCCGGGCAGTAGTGAGATAGGGGGCTCAGCGGAGCCGCCGCCCAGCCACGTGACCCCATGCCCCGATATCATCCCTTCAGCTTACGAAGGGACAGGGGCCATGTGGGACACCTTGATGCCGGTCGGCCCGGTGCGTTCGGCTGAGTTCTACGAGCGTGGCTGGTGGCGCCGGGAGACGTTCCTTGACGACCTGGCGCGGGCCGTGCGCGAGCGGCCGCAGGCACCTGCGGTGATCGCCTACGAGGACGGGGTGCATGCCAGGACGCTGAGCTACAGCCAGCTCGCGGCCACCGTCGACCGGTTCGCCGCCGCGCTGGCCGAGCTCGGCGTCGGCCAGGGTGACGTCGTGCTGGTCCACCTGCCCAACTGGTGGATGCTCACCCCGCTCTACCTGGCCTGCGCCAGGCTCCGCGCGGTGGTCGCGACCGCGGTTCCGCCGTTCGGCGGCCGTGAGCTCGGCCAGCTGCTGGAGATGACACGGGCGAAGGTGTGCATCGTGCCCGACAGCTACGAGGGCACCGGGTACGCCGAGCGGCTGCGCCAGGTCGCGCCAGACTCGCTCGCGCACCGGGTCGTGGTCGGCGATGCGGCGGCTACCGGCGCGCTGGACTTCACCGGGTTTTTCGTGACGGCGCCCTGGGAGGAAACGCACCCGGTGCGTGACCTCCCGCCGCCAGGCGCCGACGAGGTCTGCCAGATCGTGTTCACCTCCGGCACGACCGGCAAGCCCAAGGGTGTCGCCCACTCTTACAACACGATGTACGCGGCCACCAGGGCGTTTTCCGACATCTACGAGCTCGGCGCCGACGACGCCATCCTGATCCCGCACTACCTGACCCACCTGGCCGGCTCGGCCTATGCGATCTGGCTGCCGGTGGTGCTGGGCGCGGCCTGCGTCATGCAGGACACCAGGAGCATGGAGCTGCTGCTCGACCTGGTTGCCGAGCACGGCGTGACGCTGGTGTTCGGCGCGCCCATGTACGTCATGGGCATGATCGCCGCCCAGCGCGCCAAGCCGCGCGCCATCTCCTCGCTGCGCTGCCTCAACACCGGGTCCGCGCCGGTCCCGCCACAGCTCGCCGGGCAGGTCCGCGAGGTGCTCAAGGTGCGGCTCGACTCCAACTTCGGCATGAGCGAGTGCGGCGCGATCACGATCACCCGCAGCGATGACCCGGAGGGCTGGGCCGCACACAGCGACGGCTCCCCAGTGGACTGGATCGAGGTCCGCATCGACACCCCGCCGGGCGAGCGGATGGGCCGGCTGCTGATCCGTGGCGCGTCGCTCTGCCTCGGCTACATCAACCAGGCCGGCGCCTTCGCCGCCTGCCTGGACGCCGACGGCTGGTTCGACACCGGCGACACCGCCCGCGACGACGGGCGCGGCGGCATCCGGATCACTGGCCGCCGGGTCGACCTGATAATCCGCCGCAACGGCCTGATGCTGCCCACCCTCGAGGTCGAGGCCATGCTGGGCGAGCACCCGCAGGTCAGCGACGTCGTGATCATCGGGTATCAGGACCCGGAGGTGGCCGGCGCCGACATGGCCTGTGCCGTGGTGGTCCCGGCAGGCGAGCCGCCGACGCTGGCCGGGCTGACCCGGTATCTCGACGAGCAGCAAGTGTCCTCCCGCGACTGGCCGGACCGGCTGGAGATCGTCGACGGGCTGCCCAGGAACGCCCAGGGCAAGGTGCTGCGCACGGAGCTGCGCCAGCGCCTCGAATAGCAGCCCCGATCTGTGAAGGGACACCCGATGGACAGAGCCGGCCTCACTGCGGCATACCTCGACGAGGTCAAGCGGGCGGGAGCGACCCCGGCAGAGCTGACCGGCGACATGGCTGAGTCGGCCGGGATCCTGCTCAACTCCTTCTCCCCGGGTACGCCGTATCTGTCCCGGCCGCTGTTCGCCGCGTCGCCGGAGTGCGGCCAGCTCTACACCGGCGTGGAAGCCGTCCGGCAGCTCCTGGTCACCCTGCCCGACCGGCTGTATGACGGTGACTTCACGGCGTTCGCACAGGACGCCGGGGCCGAGGATTACCAGCTCCAGGCGATCGCTGCCAGCCGGAGCGGCCAGGTGAGCCCGCAGGCGCGTGCCGACCTGTACGAGGACGCCACCGGCTTCAAACTGATGGAGTTCAACATGGGCAGCGCCCTGGGCGGCATGGAGAACGCCGACCTGTGCCGGGCCATGCTGCGCCATCCCCTGCTGGCCTCCTTCGCCGCCGGGCACGGCCTCGGCTACGTGGACACGATGCGGGCGCAGGTGGCCGGGCTGCTGGCCGGTACCGGGTTCGCGCCCGGCTCCTCCCCCGTCGTCGCGGTCGCGGACTGGCCGGGCAGCTACGCGTCGCGGCTGGGCCCGTACATGCACAAGCTCGCCGCGCGCTGGCGCGAGTTCGGCCTGGATGCGCACGGCTGCCACATGGGCGAGCTGGAGTACCGCAGCGGCCGGGTCTGGCTGGGCGGCCGGGCGGTGGACGTCGTTTCCCGCATGTGGCTGCTTGAGTACCTGCTCGAACCGGGTGCGGCCGAATTGCTGGATCCGCTGCTCGGCGCCGTCGCCCGGGGCGAGGTGGCGATGTTCACCCCGCTGGATACCGAACTGTTCGGCAGCAAGGCCTCGCTCGCCATGCTCTCCGACGAGCGCAACCGGCATCTGTTCACCCGCCAAGAGCTGGCCAGCATCGACGCGATCCTGCCCTGGACCAGGGCGGTTCGGCCCGGACCTGTCACGCTGGAGGACGGCGGCACGGCCAGCCTGTTCGACTACGCCATCGGCCACGCCAGCGAGCTGGTGCTCAAGCCCACCCTGCGCTACGGCGGCCAGGAGGTGCTGCCCGGCTGGCACCCCGATACGACACCGGAGCTGTGGCGCGACCAGCTCACCAAGGCGATGGGCGGCCCGTATGTCATCCAGCGGCGGATCCACCCCGTCCCCGAGCTGTTCCCCGCCGGCGGCGGGGAGCTGGCGAGCTGGATTGTCGCCTGGGGCGTTTACACGACGTCGAGCGGATTCGGTGGCATCATCACCCGGGCCGGCCTGGTCTCCTCCGCGCTGGCCGTGCTGAACGTCAGCGCCGGCGCGCACCTCGGCTGCTGCCTGACCCCCGGGAGCCCCCGATGACCGACCGGGCCACGCTGACCGCCGGTTACCTGGACGAGGTGGCCCGCCACGGGGCTACCGGCACCGACCTGCTCGGGGACATCGCCTCGAGAGGACTGCTGAAGGGGAAGCGTTACCTGTCCAGGCCGCTGTTTATCGGCCACACCGAGAGCGAGCAGCTCAACTCCGACCTCCAGCACGTGCGGACGGCCCTGGCCTGCCTGCCCGCCCGGCTTTACGACGGCGACCTGGCCGCGTTCGCCACGGACGCGGGCATGACCGCCAGCCAGGCCTCCGCCGTGCTGCGCAGCCGCGCCGGGCGTGGCGCCGGTGACGTGACCCAGTTCGCCAGGGGCGACCTGTACCCACAGCGATCCGGCCTGCGCCTGCTGGAGTTCAACATGGGCAGCGCGATCGCCGGGATCGACAACGCCGACCTGTGCCGGGCGCTGCTGCGCTACCCGCTGCTGCGCGAGTTCGCCCGCACGCACCGGCTCGGCCATCCCGACACCATGGACGCGGTGATCGATCTGATCTTCGGCGAGACCGGCTTCGCCAGGGACTCATACCCCACGGTCGCCATGGTGGCCTGGCACAACCTCTACGCGGTCTATGGCTCCACCCTGCACAAGATCGCCCGCCGCTGGCGCACCAAGGGCCTCGATGCGCACGCCTGCCACGCCGGCCAGCTCAAGGTCAGCAACGGCCGGGTGCTGCTGCGCGGCCGCCCGGTGGACATCATCTTCCGGATCTTCATCATTGAGCACATGCTCGAACCGGACGGCCCGGCCCTGCTCGACCCGATCCTGGACGCGGTGGCCCGGGGCCAGGTGGCGATGTTCACCCCGCTCGACTCCGAACTGTTCGGCAGCAAGGCGCCGCTCGCGATGATCTCCGACCAGCGCAACCGGCACTTGTTCAGCCCGGCGGAACTGGCCGCGATCGACCGCGTGCTGCCGTGGACCCGGATGGTCCGCCCCGGCCCGGTCACGCTGGAGGACGGCAGCATCGTCGACCTGTTCGACTACGCCACCAGCCACGCCACCGACCTGGCGCTCAAGCCCACCCTGCTGCACGGCGGCATCGGCGTGCTGCCCGGCTGGCACCCCGACACCACCGAGCAAGTGTGGCGCGACGAACTCGGCAAGGCGATGGACGGCCCGTACGTGCTGCAACGGCGGGTCGTCCCGGATCCCGAGCTGTGCCCGGACGAGAATGGCGAGCTCATCCCCTGGATCGTCAACTGGGGCGTGTTCACCTTCCCGGCCAGCTACGGCGGCGTCTATGCCCGCGCATTCCCGGTCAGCTCAGGCCGGGAGGTGACCCGGGCGGGCACCGGCCTGCTCCTCGGCTGCTGTCTGATCGGCCAGCCGCCCGGCCAGTAAGGCACCGTCAGGCCGGCTCGGCCACCTCTGGCCCAGGTTCGTGGCTCGGCGCCAGGCTGGGTGCCGGTTCGGCCGGGGCGAGTTCTTCGGCGGCGCCCACCTTGCGGGTCGGCGACAGCGCGATCCACAGCACGGACAACGGCATGCCCGCGGCCGTGATGAACAGGGTGGTCCGCAACCCGAGCTTCTCGCCGAGCAGCCCGGCCAGCAGCGCGGAGAACGGCATCAGGGCGCCGATCGCGAACCGGAAGCTGGCGTTCACCCGGCCCTGGAGCGAGTCCGGCGTGGCGATCTGGCGCAGCGTGGTCATCGCGATGTTCGCCGCGACGATCCCGTACCCGGCCATGAAATAAACGATCGTGAACAACTCGGTGCTCAGCTCCGGCGGGCCAGGCACCAGCGGGATGCCGAGAATCCCCAGCGCCGCTATCCCGTACCCGGCCAGCAGCGTCCGGCCGTAACCGATCCGGGCCAGCACGAGCCTGACGGTGACCGAGGCGACCACCCCGCCGATCCCGAAGCAGGCCACGATGATGCCGATCTCCCCCGGCGACATGTGCATCACCTTGGCCGCGTACAGCACGTACAACGTCAGCTGGAGCTGGGAGAAGAAGTTGAACAGCCCGGCCGAGCCGGCCAGCGACCGGAGCACCGGATTGCGGTAGATGAAGCTCAGCCCGGCCTGGATCTCGCGCAGCACGCTGGCGCCGGACCGCTGGCTTCCGCGCACCGGGGCGGGCTCCTGCGCCCGGATCCAGACCAGGGACAGCACCGAGACCACGAACGAGCCCGCGTCGGTCAGCAGTGCGAACGGCGCCCCCAGCAGCCCCACCAGTACCCCACTCAGCCCCGGCCCGCCGACCTGCGCCACCGACGAGGTAGCCTGCAGCCTGCTGTTGCCCGACAGCAGCGCCGCCCCGCCGACCAGGCTCGGCAGGTAGGACCGGTAGGCGACCTCGAAGATGACGGTCAGCCCGCCCTGGGTGAGCGCGACCGCGTACATCACCGGCATGCTCAGCGAATGCAGCCAGGCCAGCACCGGCACGAGCCCGATGACGACGGTCCGGCCGAGGTCGGCGGCGATCATCAGCGGCCGCCGCCGCAGCCGGTCGGCCATCACGCCGAAGAACAGGCTGGGCCCGCAGTAGGCGGCCAGCCCGGCGGCGGTCAGCAGCCCCACCGCGCCCGCGCTCGCATGAAGGTACAGCACGGCGGTCAGCGGCAGCGCCAGCAGCGTAACCTGGCTGCCCACCGAGGAAACCGCCTGGCCGAACCACAGCTTGCTGAAGTCGCTGTGATGCCGCAGCGACACAGCCAGATCAGCCTGCCCGGGCTGTACCCTGGCCCTGCTGCGACCCACGGTTCCATGGCTCCTTTGTCCGGCTTGCCCGCAAACCATACTGACCCGGATGGCAGCCGGGGGGAAGCCTTGCCGATGCGCGTTGACTCTGACTCACCGCAGCCTTACGTGTCAGCTAGGCGTAGCTGGCCACACTGTGCATCATGATGTATACGCTAATTACGTATGCTTCATAGATGGCTATGACCACGATCCGGGTAGAGGCGGAGATACGTGATCGGCTGGCGGCCCGGGCGGCGTCAAAGGGGCGCAGTCTCGGCGCCGAGCTGCGTGCGATGCTGGACGAGATGATGTGGCAGGGCATCGAGGCCGGGTACCGCAGGCTCGCCGCCGATCCGGCGGAGATGGCGGCTTATCAGGCCGAGACCGCCGAGTGGACATCGGCCAGCCTCGATGGCCTGGCCACCAGTGCCGCCGAGGAGTATCCGGAGTACAACTCTTGACCAGCGGCGACGTCCTGCTTTGTGACCTCAATCCGGTGGCTGGCCGCGAGCAGGGCGGTATACGTCCGGTCGTCCTGGTCTCGCACTATCGTTACTCGGTAATCCCAGGATTGTTCCTCGCGGTACCGCTGACCAGCCGGAATCGCGACCTGGAGCATCACATCGAGGTGCCCGCCGACGGTGTCACCGGGCTGAACCGTGTCTCCTATGCCATGACCGAACAGATCCGCTCGGTCTCTGATCAGCGAGCCGGACGCCGGCTGGGCAGCGTCAGCGCCGAAACCCTGACAGCGATAAGCCGCTACTTGCACCTGTTCATCGCATAACCCACCCGTACTCACGAAGATTTCCTGGTGCTGGCAGTGAGTACTGGCATTTCCTGCTCACCCGCGACCAGGTCGGCAACGGTTCATGATCGTTGCCCGCAGCGTCGTATCGGCTCGGCTGGCAGCATGAACCGTATGAGGCAAGAGGCCAGCAGCCCGCCGCGCCCGGCAGAGCCGGGCGACTACGATGCCATCGCCGCAGTCATCGACCAATGGTGGGGCCGATCGGTGCTGCCGGCGTTGCCCCGGCTGTTCTTCGACCTGTTCCACCGCACCAGCCTGGTGGCCGACGGCCCGGGCGGGCCGGACGCCTTCCTCGTCGGCATCCTGTCCCCGTCCGACCCGGCGCAGGCATACATCCACTTCGTCGGGGTGTCGCCGGGCGCCCGCCAGCGTGGCCTGGGGCGGATGCTGTATGAGTCGTTCTTCGCGCTCGCCCGCGGCGACGGCCGCCGGGAGGTCAGCTCGATCACCTCTCCGTACAACGCCGGGTCGGTCGCCTTCCACCGGTCGATGGGCTTCACGGTGACCGGGCCGGCCGCCGATCACAACGGCCCCGGCCACGATTACTACGTCTTCCGCCGCGCACTGTGATGGCTGCAGGCACTACGATCATGGTGTCGGCGCCCGCAGCGCGATCAGCCCGGCGTTCGTGGGGATGAAACCGCAGTTATCGAAGTAGAACTGGCGCAAGTAGTCTTCAAAATCGACATGTAGCCATTCACAGCCAGCCGCGCGGGCCTCCCGCACGGCGACCGTGACCAGCTCGGTCCCGACTCCCTGCCGGCGCGAGGACCCAGTCACCATGGTGTCGAGGATGAACGCGTGCACGCCGCCGTCCCAGGCGACGTTGACGAACCCGGCCAGCCCAGCGCCGTCTCGCGCGCACACCCAGCCCAGGCTGTGCCGCTCCAGTTGCGCCCGCCAGTCCTCATCGAGCACCCGATGCCCGAACCCCTCCGCATGCAGCGCGTTGACCTCATCGTTGGTGAACGCCCCGCGCCACTCGTACTGGATCACACGGCCAGGGTACGTACGGCTCCCGCAGCGGCTGATGGCAAGGTGGGGGCATGCCGAGAAGCGCAACCAGGGATGAGGCGACCGTGACCGAACTGCGAACCGTTCACACCGCCGATCTCGACGCCGGTACCAGGTCCGCGATGCGCCTGCTGATGGACACCGTGTTCACCGGTTTCGACGACGACAAGTTCGAGAACGTGCTGGGTGGCATGCATACCCTGCTGCTCGACGATGGCGAGCTGATCGGTCACGCCAGCGTGGTCCAGCGCCACATACTGCACGGCGGCCGGGCGCTGCGCACCGGGTACATCGAAGGCGTCGCCGTCCGCGCGGATCACCGCCGCCAGGGCCACGGCGCCACGATGATGGACGTGCTGGAGCGGATCGTGCGCTCCGCCTACGAACTCGGCGCGCTCGGCGCCAGCCCCGACGGCAGCCGCCTGTACGCCGCGCGAGGATGGCAGCTCTGGCAGGGACCGTCCTCGGCCATGACACCCGACGGGATCCGCCGCACGGCGGACACGGACGGCATCATCTACGTCCTGCCGGTATCGGCACCGGTGGACGTGTCCGGCGAGCTCATCTGCGACTGGCGGCACGGCCCTCTGTGGTAGCGACCGCCCGGCGCCTAAACTGAGACTGCATCATTTCCCGGTGAGCCGCAAAGCACCGTGCCGATGAGCAGCACACAGCCCCATTCCCCCGTCCCGGAGCATCTTCCGGCCTGGTGAGCGCCCCGATGATCGGCACCGGCGCCAGCCTGGACGTCGCGGTTACCGGTTCCCTCGTCCTTCTACCGCCTCGCCGGCTTCCTGTGAGGCGCGGCCTGCCCCACGGCGTGCCGGGCATATCCGGGCTGCTCAGGGCACCATCAACCGACTATGCAATCTCATCGAGAGAGTCCACCAATGATGGGGCCGACTAGGTGGATCCGCCCGATTCCGGGTCGGTAGCCAAGACGGGCGTTCAGGCGATTGATCGGTGTGTTCCGCTCCTCGTTGCTGGTGTGGAGTTCGGCGTAGCCGTTGGCGAGCGCCCAGTTGATTGTGGTCGCCTTCAGGGCACCCGCGATGCCGCGTCCGCGCCAGGCCCTCTTGACGGCGGTCATGGAGTGGCCGGCGGCCGTCGGCGCGGTCAGCGACAGTTTCGCGAAGCCGACGGCCTCCTCGCCGGCGAGCGCGATGAACGTCGCATCGGGAGAGTCGGTGGGCCGCTGCATATTGTGCGCCATCCAATCCTCGAACGGTTCGACGGCGACGTCCTCGAAGCCGGGGATGTCAGGATGGATTTCGAGGTCGACCTCATACATCCCGCGCGCCAGCTCTGGCCGTTGCGCCCAGGTGACGATCTCGATCCCGGCCGGTGGCCGGACCTGCAGCGGTGAGACGCCGGCGAGGCTGAGCACGAGGCCTACTTGGCGCCGTTCCTCGGTGAAGCCGCGCCGCCGGGCAAAGGCTAGGCTCTCCGGATCGTTGCCGGAGACCGACACCTCCAGGTCGCGCGCCCCTCGCTCGCTGGCCCACATGGAGATGGCCTCATACAGCGCCGTGCCAGCGCCGCGTCGGCGTTGCCCGGCGAGCACGGTGATGAGCGTCACGACACGGTGCGCGCGATAGGCGAAGACAGCCCCGACCCCGGACCCCAGGATCACGCCATCCTCGCGGACGAGGTAGTCGATGTAATCTTGGGCGCTATCCCTGAACGAGTGCACCGCCTCGATCGTCACCGCGTCGTGCGGCCACACAGTGTTGTAGACCTCCAGCGAGGTCAGCTCGTCCGGCTCGTCCACGCAGGCTGTTACCTCAAGCACCGAGCAACACTACGCCGGCCCCTCAGACGTCAGCGACCTGATTTCGCCGCAGCGGCATCGCCTGCGTAGCTGGACCGGGCCCTTCCAGTCCGCTCCGGCCCCAGACCGGCCCGCACCGATACCGCCCATCGACAAAGGTGCGGGCCGGAGTTGCTGCCCGGGTGTTCCTGGTGGACCGGCCCGCACCACTCGCGGTGTCAGCACACGAGACTCGCGCCAGGGTGACGCAAGCTGTCCCAGTGCGGGCCGGTGTCACATCATGAGCCGGTATATCAGCGCCGAGTGCGTCAAGGATCATCTCAGCGCTGACCAATGGCCCAGTCCCGCCGTCGTCGTACTCATATCCCTGCAAGATGCCCCAGTGCTCTTGAGCCGCCCCGGCCCAGGTGACATGACCGGTGCCATATTCGATATAGATCCGGCCCCGGCTCCGGGCGTGCGGGTTGGTGACCACAAGCTCATATTTCAATGCCTGCACGGCCAGCCCGGAACCATCCAGCATGACCGTCACCGCCCGCCTCGTAGTAACCTTATCCACCCGGCGATTCAGCCCGGCACTGATCTGCTCATCATTTGTCGTTAGCATTCCTGGCCACCTCCCCGCCCAGTCACGCACGACCCGCTCACACACCGCACAATGCCTGCCCACCTCGCTTGACGACAACAGACCAGTCCCGCCGTGCTCCTTTCTGGAATGGCCGTTCCCACCAGAGCCGACCCTGCTCGAATACCGCGATATCCGTCACCGGCTGCCGCAGATAATGAGCGTTCGAATGCACCCCGTTGACCAGCACGACCGGCCTGACAGTCCCACGGCCCGGCCGGTCGGAGCCCGTGAGCGCGTCCGCCAGTGCGGTCATCGCCCGCTCACGCGTCCTGCACACTCCAACCGAGCAGCCTTGCTGATCGCGTGTCCTACCCCACTCCCAAAGCTGGACAATCACGGCACAACTCCCTTCTGGCTACCAGGGCAAACCCCTCCAGGTTGCGTATCAGTCGGCTAGGCTTATCAAGGGTCGTCTTGTGCTCCGCAGTTGACTGTGTTCCTGGGATGCACTCCGACGACCGGAGAGGGGGGACGATGGATGGCCAGTTGCGCTCCTGGAAGAATTTCCACCCCTGAAGCAGAACATGAGTCCGTGGTCATGCATCCAAGTCAACAGGCTGACGAGAAAATCAGCCATGCAGCTACCCTGCAACGGTCATGCAATGATCATGCAACAAGCTCAGAGCAGTTGAGCCTCTAGCCATGCGGATCGTCGACTCTTGGACCGGAGGGAGAGCGGACGTACTGCGTCAGGCATTCCGCATGACGATCGAGGATTTCGCTGGAGAGCTTGGACTTGCTCCGCGCACCGTCGCATACTGGCGTCAGCGGCCTGAGACAACGCAGAGACCTGAAGGGCAGCGAATTCTTGATACTGCCCTTGAGCGTGCTCCCGACGATGTTAAGGCACGTTTCGGTGTGCTACTTGACCAGAACTACGACACTGCGGTTGTACCTACCAGTACGGGTAAGAGTCTTATTTCCGATACAACCGGAGTGGGCCCTGCCTTGCCCGTGCCATCACCAATTAATTTCAGTGCCGTTAGCGTCACAGCCGCGAAGGATGTCCTCGCATGGGTTGAGTCTACCAATACGGGTGACGATCTTATTCATTATTTTGCTAAGGCGATTGTTCGAGCCGCCGAGGAACATGCCTCTTCCCCACCCACTGCGCTTCTAGCGAAAGTCCAGCAACTCCATGCGATGATCCAGGCAGTGCTGCGCACCAGAAAGCAGCGACACCGCCAAACTACTGAACTTCTGCGTCTCGATGCCGATCTGCTGGCGCATCTATGTCAACTACTCGGCGACGTCCATCGCGATGGTGTCGCAACCGCATACGCTGAGGCGTCCATTGGCCTTGCCGACGAGGGTGGTTCGAGCTCGGCGGCAGCCTTCAGCGCACAATCGCAGATCGCACGATGGCGGGGTCGCTACGCTGAAGCCGCCGATTTCGCTGCCAGAGGTCTCGAAGGTAACCCGTCACCTGCATTGCGTACTCTTCTCTCCTATCAAGAAGCTGACGCGGCTGCTGCATCGGGACATATGGCCCGCCGCGCTCGCATTGCATTGGAGAGAGCCGACGCCATGGACGAAACCGCCACTGCTTACTCGGCGTGGTCATGTCCGCCTGCCAGGCGCACACTCTTTCGCATGGGCGTAGCGCTCAATCTGGGACACCCGCACGAAGTGCTCCAGCAAGCGGCAGAGGCAAAACCGATGTGGCAACATGAGAAGCCTCAGGCCTTTGGAACGTGGGCTCATTTCCAGATCCTGGTGGCCAAGGCTCACATAATGGCAGGCTATACGGACAGTGCCATGGAGGAAGTGGTTCCCGTGCTCGATCTGCCGCACGAGTACCGAATCTCCACCCTCTCTGGCCACTTCGCGACGCTCGACGTGCTATTGAAGGATAACAAGTCCAATCAAGTAATATTGCTGCGCGAACTGCTTAGAGGATTCACGGACAGCACCGGAGGGTCACCGACCGAGGGGGATGTATGACCCCACTGCCAACACAAATGGCTAATCATTGGTGGCAGCGACCCGGCCGATTCCCGGGAAGAATGCTCTACCAGTGGCATCTAGCCTTTCATGACCAGCCGGACGTACGCACACTCGTAGCATCGGCTCAGGCCCGGCTCGAAGGTCAGTCAGGCTTGGATATGGTAGCGTCCGACCTGCTACATGTGACCACATACATTGTCGGCTTTGCAGATGAAGTGCAACAAGGCGCCGTCGCCGAAATGATTGCGGGTGCGCGCAAGCGGCTTTCGGCTACACCTCCTATCCCGGTGGCTATCAGCAGGGTCGGCTACCACCCGCAGGCCGTTGTGCTGATCGTGGAGCCCCCTGGCGCTCTCGATCCCATACTCAGCGCCGTAAGGGAGGCGACCAACGCCGCCGGATACGAGGGGCATGCAGACATAGACCCGTGGATTCCACACATCTCTGTGGCCTACAGCCACGCAGACGGCCCCGCACAGCCGATCATCGATGCTCTGGGTCGCTGGGTCCCAAAGACTGAGCTCACAATCAAGTCAATCAGCCTCGCCGCCCAGACGCAGGTAGGCCGGTCGTGGCAGTGGGAGCCCATCGCAGAGGTCTACCTGACCGGCGACCAGACCTGACCGGTCAATCGCCGGGCCAGGCCTCGGCGATTAGCTTGCGGGTGTCGGCCAGCAGCTCTGGCAGGACCTTGGTGCGGCCGACGACCGGCATGAAGTTGGTGTCGCCGCCCCATCTCGGGACGATGTGCTGGTGCAGGTGGCCTGCGATGCCGGCGCCGGCCACGCCGCCGAGGTTCATCCCCACGTTGAAGCCGTGCGCGCCCGAGGCCGCGCGCAGCGCCCTGATGGCCTGCTTGGTCTGCGCGGCCACCTCCGCCGTCTCCGGCTCGGTGAGGTCGGTGTAGTCGGCCACGTGCCGGTACGGGCAGACCATCACGTGACCGCCGTTGTAGGGGTAGAGGTTGAGGACGGTGAAGGCCAGCTCGCCGCGCGCCACGACGAGACCCTCGTCGTCGGGCAGCGTGGGCGCCCGGCAGAATGGGCAGTTCTCCTGCCCGTCAGCTCCCCCGCTCTCCCCGTGAGTCTGCGCACCACCTTTGATATAGGCCATCCGGTGCGGCATCCACAGCCGCTCGAAGCCGTCGGGGACCCCGGCTCCCTCATGCGGCAACGGCCCGGGCGGCTGGGTGCTAGACATGGGTGCAGCATAGGCGCTGCGGCGGAATCGGCCACGACTGGCACGGCGAGAGCGAAGGGCGGCAGGCTGATGTTAGGGCGGCAGAGCAGAGCCGGGCAGGCCGACCCCGAGGACGCCCGGCTGGCCAGCTACCGCAGGGTGGCCATCTGGGTGATCAGCGTCGGCCAGCTCATGTTCATCCTCGATACCACGATCGTGAACGTCGCGCTGCCGCACATCCAGTCGGCACTGCACTTCTCCGGCAACAGCCTGGAGTGGATGGTCAGCGCGTACTCGCTGTGCTACGGCGGGCTGCTGCTGCTCGGCGGGCGGGCCGGGGACATCCTGGGCAGGCGCCGGGTGTTCGTGGCCGGGACCATCGTCTTCACTGCCGCCTCACTGCTGGCCGGGTTCGCGATCACCCAGTGGTGGCTGCTGGCTGCCCGGGCCGCCCAGGGTATCGGCTCGGCGTTCGCCTCACCGTCGGCGCTCTCTCTGGTCGCGACCACGTTCCCCGGCGACAAGGAACGGACCAGGGCGCTCGGCGTCTACACGGCGATCGCCACTGGCGGCGGTGCCATCGGTGTGCTGGCCGGCGGGCTGCTGACCACATACGTCACCTGGCGGTCGGTGTTCTTTGTGAATGTGCCCATCGGGCTGGCGATCATCGCGCTGGTGCCGCGCGTGCTGGCCGAGTCCGAGCGGCACCCGCGCCGATTCGATGTGCTGGGCGCGGTGACCGGCACCGGCGCGATCACGCTGTTCGTGTACGCGCTGATCAGCGGCGCCACCGGCTCCGACGGCGCCTCGCATTGGGCGGATCCGAACGTGCTGGCCAGCCTGGTGACCGGGGGGTTGCTGCTGGTGGCCTTTCTGGTCACCGAGGTCAGGACCGACAGCCCGCTGGTACCGCTCCGGCTGCTGACCCAGCGTGCCCGGTCCGCAGCGAACCTGATCGTGGTCTGCATCGGGACCGCCATGTTCGGCGTGTTCTTCTTCCTCACGCTGTTCCTGCAGCGAGTCTGGGGCTACAGCCCACTGCACACCTCCATTTTGTATATCCCTCCGGCACTGCTGCTCACCGTCGGCGGGCCGGTTGCGTCCAGGATCGTGCCGAAGACCGGACGAAGGCTGCTGGTCTGCGTGGGCCTGGCGATTGCGGGAATCGGCATGCTCGGCATGTCCACCATCGGCCAGCATGCTAGCTCGGAGCCGGTGCTGCTGGCGTGGACCTACTTCGGCTATGCAGGGCTCGGGCTGACCGGCGTCCCGCTGATCGCGGCCGCGCTGGACCGGGTGCCACCGAGTGACTCGGGTGTGGCCTCCGGCGTCTACTCGACCTCCCGGCAGCTTGGTGGCGCGACCGGGCTCGCCGTGCTCGGCACCGTGGCCTGGTCGGTGGTGGCATCGAACATCGCCAGGGTGAACTCCCACTGGAGCTACGGCGACCCGCACACACCCACGGCCGTACTCAGGCAGGCGCTGACCGCGGGTGCCGACCGGGCATTCCTCACTGCGGCAATTGTTATTTTCGCGGCCTTTGTCATAGCTTCGCTGACGATCACCGGCGGCCGCGGTTCGCCCGCTAGTCCTGGACCGTCAGGGCAGAGCCACCAACAGCGCCCAGGGCGAAGTTGATGACGTTCACATCCGGGGTGTGAGGCAAGCCCCGGGTGAGGATGCCACCGTGCTCGCCGAGCAGGGTGCACACTCCCCAGGCGACGTCCCATGGCACCAGTTCGCCGTCGTCGCGGTGCATCGGCTCGGGCACCGGCCTGACCCGGCGCTGCAAAACGAACGGCCGGCCAGCGGCGGCGGTGATCCGGTCCCGCCACTCCCGCTCAGTCAGGCCTGGCTGCCACCCGACCAGCACCCCCTCGCCGCCGTGCAGCATGGCCGGCTTGAGCACGAGGTCATCGGCGTGCGATACCGCGTAGTCCATCAGCTCACCCGCGCTCCCGTCCGGCAGCGTGACCGGCCCCGGCCTGACCGCCCTGGTCCACGGCACGATCCGGTCGATGGCAGCCAGCTCCGCAGGCGCGAACAGATGCCGGTTCCGGTCGTCGGACAGCATGGCCAGAGCCATCTTGCTGGCCAGCAGTTCGCCGTCCAGCGACGTGTAGATCTGCACCTCGCCGCGGGCCGCCGCTTCGAGCACCGGGTCGAACGGTGTGCCCGCCGAGGTCTCGGGCACGTGCTCGATCATGAACAGCCGGAAGACGATGTCCACCGCCCGGCCGTTCAGCCAGACCCGGCCGCCGCTGGCGCGCAGGTCGGCCACGTCGCAGGCGACAGCGTCCAGGCCCAGCTCGCGCCAGCGTGGCGCCAGCAGATCCAGGTAGGGGCCTAGCCGCTGGTACATGGACGAAGCCGTGGCGATGGCAAGCACCGGCTGAGACCCGGCGGCGAAGCCGGTCTCGGCCAGGATGGTGGCGACATGGGCGCGCATGGTGTCGGGGAAGCCAAGCCGGTGCTCGGCGGCGAAGCGCGCCAGCACCGGGTGTGCGAGCATGGCGCGGCAGAAGTCGGGAGTGTCGATACCGGCCGCCGGGCTGCCGTGGTTCACCTCGAGTAGCTTGAAGCCGGACTCGTCCAGGTACAGGTCGGCCCGGGTCTGGCTGGTGACCTGGCCGGGGCCGCCGCGCAGCACGGCGGCGATCTGGCGGTCGGTGGCGCCAACGGCCCGGCCGAACGCGGCGAGGTCGCCATCGAACAGCCGGTCCGGCAGGGAGGTCAGCACGGCGCGCAGGTTTTCCACGTCGGCATGCAACCGGTCCCGCTCGGCGGCGCCGAGGAACAACGGCCGGGGCAGGTACCGGCCGCGCCAGAACGCGTCGATCATCGGCATTCTGGTCAGCAGGCCGGTCAGTTCCTCCGGCCGCACGCCATGCCTGGCCGCCTCGCCCAGGTACAGCGCGGTCAGGGTGCTGCGGTCCGGATTCATCGCGGATCCGGCTGGGCAACCAGGCAGCAGCCGGATCCGGCACCGCTGAAGGCGTTGATGACCTGCGCGCCGGACTCGACCGTCACCGCGCGGGTGAAGATGCCGCCGTGTCCCCGTGCGACCGTGAACACTCCCCAGGTCACGATGCAGGGCGTCAGCTTGCCCGGACCGGCCGGGAACGGCTCGGGCACCGGCCGTATGCGCTGCTGAAGCACGTACGGGCCGCCGCAGGCCGCCGCCAGCTCATCCCGCCACCGCGCCCGCGTCATGCCGTCCTGCCAGCCGGGTACCACGCCCTGTCCGCCATACAGCATGGTGGGCTTGATCACCAGCTCGCCGGCGTGCGATACCGCGTAGTCCATCAGCTCACCCACGCTCCCGTCCGGCAGCGTGACCGGCCCCGGCCTGACCGCCCTGGTCCACGGCACGATCCGGTCGATGGCAGCCAGCTCCGCAGGCGCGAACAGATGCCGGTTCCGGTCGTCGGACAGCATAGCCAGACCCATCTTGCTGGCCAGCAGTTCGCTGTCCAGCGATGTGAACAGCGCGACCTCACCGCGTGCCGCCGCGTCGATCAGCGGGTCCAGAATCTCGCCCGCGCCCGGCTCCAGCAGGTACTGCAGCAAGAACATCCGGGCCACGATGTCGACCCGCCGGCCGTGCAGCCAGACCCGGCCGTTGCGGTACTCCAGCTCCCCGACGTGGCAGGCGTGCGCGTCCAGGCCGAGTTCGCGCCAGCGCCCGGCCAGCATGTGCATGTACGCCCCGAGCCGGTTGTGGTAGCTGGTCGGCCAGTCGGTCACCGCCACCATGGGGAACGAGCCGGGCGCGAACCCGCTCTCCACCAGTGTGTCGTTGACCTGTTCGCGCATGGTGTCGGCGAAACCCAGGCTGTGCTCGGCAGCGAAGGCGGCCAGCACCGGGTGCTCGAGCAGGGCGCGGCAGATGTCCGCGCACTCCATGCCGCCAAGCGCACTGCCTATGTTGAGCTCGAGCAGCTTGAAGCCAGACTCGTCCAGGTACATGTCGGCGCGGGCCTGCCGGGTGGCTGGGTTGCCGCGGCTGCGCGCGACCGCTGACACCTGGTAGTCGGTGGCGCCGGCGGCCCGGGCGAACGCGGCCATGTCCCCGCCGCAGAGCCGGTCTGGCAGGCTGACCAGCACGTCGCGCAGCACCTCCACGCCGGACTGGAGCCGGTCGCGCTCCTCGTAGCCGATGAACGTCGGCCGGCACAGATACCGCCGGGTGGTGTAGAAGGCGTTCAGGAACTCCGAGTCGGGCAGCTGGCCGAGCAGCTCGGCCGGGCTGGCTCCGTTCTTTTTGACCGCGTCGAGATACGCATCGGTCAGGGCAATACGGTCCATCGCGGACCTCATGATAGACGTGAGGTACCGCTTTCGGTGGATTTAGACTTGGATGCGGTCCCGGACGGCCGTCACGATCTGGTCAACGGCCTCGCCGGCCGGCACGCCGTTGCGCTGGGAGCCGTCGCGGAAACGGAACGACACCGCCCCGGCCGCCACGTCCTCGTCCCCGGCGAGCAGCATGAACGGCACCTTCTGCCGCTGCGCCGTGCGGATCTTCTTCTGCATCCGGTCGTCGCTGGTGTCCACCTCGACCCGAATCCGGTGCTGGCGCAGCCTGGCCGCCACCTCCTGCAGGTAGGGCACGTGCGCGTCGGCGATCGGGATGCCGGTCACCTGGACCGGGGCCAGCCAGGGCGGGAACGCCCCAGCATAGTGCTCGACCAGAATGCCGAAGAACCGCTCGATCGACCCGAACAGCGCCCGGTGAATCATGATCGGCTCCTGCCGCGACTGGCACGGCATGAAGGCGCCGTAGAACGGTGCAGGGGGGTTAGAACGACCTGACCCCGGTGATTCCCCAGAGGAGCTGCTTGAACGGGTCCGGGTCGGACTCACGCAGGTCAACCATGTGCCACGAACTCAGGAACCCAGGCAGCCGTGGTTGTCCGGTCCGGCCCGGCAGGATGACCGGAATGATCGGCCGTTTGCGCTTGACAAACTCCTGCAAGATCGACTCCACTTCGAGTTCCTGCCACGGGGCGGTGTGGTGGCGGCCGATGAACACGGCAGCCGACTTGACAGATCTGATGTTGCGGAGGAGTTCTTGTTGCCAGCGCGTCCCAGGGCGAACCTCCCAGATGTCGAGCCAGGGGAGGACACCACGCTCCTTGAGTCGTTCCGCGATCGCTATGACTTCCGGCTTGTCCTTGGAGTTGTGACACAGGAACACGTCATAGTCGGCGATCTCCGCCTTGCCCTTGAGGCGGGTTGATGCGACGCCACGGTCGCGGCGCTCGTCCGCGCTGCGGTTCATCTCGGACACCGCCGCCGCGGCCAGTGTCGAAGGCTGCACCTCGGCCAGCACGATGGTGCCCCTGTCACACAGCGGACAGCGGGCCGTGGCCATGCCCATGGCCTGCCTGCGCTGGACGAGGTCATCGGGCAGCACATAGCCGCATTCCGGCTCCGGGCAGGCCCGGATAGAGCGCCGGACGACCGTGTCCGGCATCGCCCGGATCCGGAGTTGGTCGGCAACATATGTCTCGAACTGGCTCCGTACGGTGGCCCCGGCCTGGTCGTCGTAGGACAGGGTTAGCTCACCCCGGCCGTCCTCGATCTCGCGCAAGTGAATCCCACAAGTGCCGCCGACCATCGCAGTGTAGGAGGCGGCGTTCTGCCACATGCTTTGGCGCTGGAACAGACTGGAATGCGCCAGCCGCACGGCTAGGGTGGCGTAGATGTTGTGCAGTGGCCCGTCGAAAGCGAAGTTTACCTGCCTGCCGGGTATGTCGGGAGCGTCTGGCCGCTCTCTAGTGAACTGCGACGGGAAGACCAGGTCAACTTCCTGTTCGGTAATCTCCCTGAGCGCAATCTCGTGCCGAAGCAATTCCTCAACGGTGGCGATCAGCAGCAGTTTCTCTTGCGCCGGATCGGCAATGCGCTCCTCAGCCGACAGCCGGAACTGCCCAGAAACAGCGTCGTCCTCCCGAATGAACCCAAGTCCGTCCGGTTCCTCCTTGGCTGCTTGAACCATGGCCGAGGCATAGGTGTCCAGCAACTCCGGCTGCAGCAGTACCAAGCCGCCAAAGTGCAGACGCCGGATCAGATCCCGGCTCTCTACTCGCCCAATGCAGGTCTCGAAACTGGCCCGCAACGTGTCGAGATCAGCCTCACCCGGCCGCGTCCGCAGAAAGCCGCGGAACAGGTCGTCGGCCGTGCTCAGCACGCGACCCGCCTGCTTCTCATCCAGCAGGAACTGCTTGATCGATTCGAACAGCTCACTGGAGCTGACCATCGGCAGCGCGTCCCATTCGATGCCACTCCGGATAGCATCCGCCAGCTCGGTGATCTGCCAGTCTTCCTTGGCGCTGGTTTCGAAGAAACCATCCAGGCCCAACTCGCCGATCATCGCGCGAATACGCTCTTTGGTAACCGCGACTCCACCACGGTCGGCGCGAGCGGCGACCAGGTACGTACGCAGCGGCACGGCCGCGTCTTCCAACAACCGGGCATGCGCCAGCGCCCGCGCCCAGTGTTTCACCCCTGCGAACGGATCGGTTTCGCTGCGGGAATCGAATACCACCAGCGCGACGGCGATCTCGTTCAGGTGAAGCTGATGTACTAGCCTATAACCGGGCTGCCCGGCCAGATCCCAGAGCAGCACTTCTCTGCTCTGCCGCCCTGCACCATGAACATCGACTTGCTGTTGGTCGAATATCCAGACCCGGCGACCGTGGGTCGAATCCGTTGGCTCGTACGGTCGCCCGGTGAGCACCAGCCCGAGCCCGGATTTCCCCACCCCGCTATCCCCGAGCAGCACGACCTTAGCATTCACATAACGCCGAGAACCGGACCGAACACGTACATTCTCGTACAGCGAATAGTCGATGTGATAGGTGTCGATCTGCTGCGCCTTGTTGTTCCGCACCGAAAGTAGTGGTTGAGACGGGTGGAATGCAAGTCCACCAATTGCACCCAAATCGTGCCGTGGGATTGCCGCAACACACTCCCAGTCAGAGCAGCGCCATAGCCTCAGCTGATTGCGCGCAAGTGACGCCAATAGATCGGCGTGCGGGGAAAATTTCACACAGTTGACACCAGTAATGTGACCTTCGAGTGTTATAATATTTTTGTCGGCAGCCAGATCCCACACTCGCACGGTGCTATCCTCAGATCCGGATGCAGCAAATCTGCCATTAGCGGAAACGTCAAGGTAACGGGCCATCTCGGTATGTCCACGCAGTGTGCGCCGTGAACCCAGGTCATGAGCGCTCCAAATACCGATCAAACCATTGTCGAGCGGAGTAAGAAGATCTCCGCCGGTGGGTGGCCAGCATAGACCATAAGGGAAGGAGTCGAGATGTCTGCCTCTGAGCAGCTTTCGAGTTCTGACGTGCCAGATTTCGACATAGCCACCTTTTGAAGTCGCCTGTTTGTCATTCGCATCTGTACCGGCCACGGCAAGCATGGAACCATCGGACGACCAAGCCAGACCCGATACATCTCGACTGAGATTGCAAAACTCTTGTGGCGTAGCAGAGTTTAAGTTCTGCAGCAGAACCTGACCATCCGATCTTCCGATCGCCAAGACTGGAGATCCCGGATGCCACGCCAATGCAGAGGCCCAGCCCTGAACATGCGTCACTGGCTGGACGGACTCATCCGGGAGTGGCGATCGGCTGCTTCGAAGTGGCCAAATGGTAACCGCACCGCCGCTGACATCGCCGCGCTGGGACGCCCAGATCCTGCCGGTGGTGGCAAGGAATGATCCATCCGCAGACCATGCAACATCGAACGTCTCCCATTGAGAATGTTCATACTGCTGGGAAATCGAAAGGCCGCGCGAGTCGGGGCTGGGATCACTATCAGTCTCTACCGGAATCGGTGGAGCGTCGATGGGCTTCCGCCTTCGCCGTGGAAGTCCCATTGTCAGACCTGGATACGATCCCGGACGGCCGTCACGATCTGGTCGACGGCCTCGTCCACCGGCACGCCGTTGCGCTGGGAACCGTCGCGGAAACGGAACGACACCGCTCCGGCCGCCACGTCCTCGTCCCCGGCGAGCAGCATGAACGGCACCTTCTGCCGCTGCGCCGTGCGGATCTTCTTCTGCATCCGGTCGTCGCTGGTGTCCACCTCGACCCGGATCCCGTGCTGCCGCAGCTTGACCGCCACCTCCTGCAGGTAGGGGACGTGCGCGTCGGCGATCGGGATGCCGGTCACCTGGACCGGGGCCAGCCAGGGCGGGAACGCCCCGGCGTAGTGCTCGACCAGGATGCCGAAGAACCGCTCGATCGACCCGAACAGTGCCCGGTGGATCATGATCGGCTCTTGCCGCGACCCGTCCGCTGCCTGGTACTCCAGCCCGAACCGCTTGGGCTCGTTGTAGTCGAGCTGGATCGTGGAGAGCTGCCAGGTGCGGCCGATCGCGTCCCTGGCCTGGACCGAGATCTTGGGGCCGTAGAACGCCGCGCCGCCGGGGTCGTCGACCAGATCGAGGCCGGACTCCTGAGCCGCCTCGGCCAGCATCGCCGTGGCGTGCTCCCAGTCCTCGTCGCTGCCGACGAACTTCTCCTTGGCCTCGTCCCGGGTGGACAGCTCCAGGTAGAAGTCGGACAGGCCGTAGTCGCGCAGCAGGTCCAGGACGAACTTG
>DASXMU010000069.1:0-6774 GCA_036495485.1 Streptosporangiaceae bacterium | reverse complement strand
CACCATTAGCCAGGTGGACCGGGCAGCGCCTCCCGTGGTGTCGATGTGCCATTCGACCGCCACCCAACGGTGTCGATGCTGTCACTGACCCCCTTGGCCAGGTGGACCTGGCAGCGCCTCCCCCATGGTGTCGATGTGCCTTTGACCACCACCCCGTGGTGTCGATGTGCTTTTGACCACCACCCCGTGGTGTCGATGTGCCATTGACCACCACCCCGTGGTGCCCATGTGCCATCGACACCACGGGCCAGGTGGACCGGGCAGCGCCTCCCGTGGTGTCGATGTGCCATTCGACCGCCACCCAACGGTGTCGATGCTGTCACCGACCCCCTTGGCCAGGTGGACCGGGCAGCGCCTCCCCCGTGGTGTCGATGTGCCATTGACCACCACCCCGTGGTGTCCATGTGCCATCGACACCACGGGCCTGGTGGCGCCGGGCGGGCTGGTGAAGAACGTGGAGACGCCCCACCGCCACGACGGGCGATTGCCCGCTCATGACCCATACCGGCAGCCAGGAACCGCCCGCCACACGCTCCCCGGTCATGACCGGCCCCACCAGCCACGGCCCGCGCTGGTGGCCAGGCCGCCGGCCAGCAGGGCCGCCGCTGCGACTGCCACGTGCCGCCACATCCGGGGCAGGTCCCGGGTGGTCACCACCGGGTCCGGCGGGAGGCCGTACACCTCGGGCTCGTCAAGCAGCAGGAAGAATGCGCCGCCGCCCCCGATCCCGTCGCCAGGATCCTCCAGGTACAGCCGAGCGGAACCAACCCCGCGATCGTGCAGGGCGTCGACCCGCTCCTGCGCACGTTCGCGCAGCTCGTCCAGGGGGCCGAACTGGATGGACTCGGTGGGGCAGGCCTTGGCGCAGGCGGGCTGCAGGCCGTCACCGAGACGGTCGTAGCAGAGCGTGCACTTGTGCGCGCCACCGTCGGACTCGCGCCGCGCGATCACGCCGAACGGGCAAGCCGGGACGCAGTAGCCGCAGCCGTTGCATATGTCGTCCTGGACCACTACCGTGCCGAACTCCGTGCGCATCAGCGCACCGGTCGGGCACACGTCCAGGCAGGCCGAATGGGTGCAGTGCTTGCACACGTCGCTGGCCATCAGCCAGCGCGGCGGGGCGCCATCCGCCGCCCCCGCTGAGCCCCCGGCCACACCGCCCGCCGCCCCCGCGGCTACGCCACCCGCCGCCCCCGCCGAGCCCCCGACCACGCCACCCGCCGCTGACGCTAGGCCCCCGGCCACACCGCCCGCCGCCCCCGCGGCTACACCGCCCGCCGCTTCCGCCGAGCCCCCGGCCACACCGCCCGCCGCTGACGCTGGGCCCCCGGCTGCGCCGACTGCCCCCGCCGAACCCCCGGCCACACCGCCCGCCGCTCCCGCTGAGCCCCCGGCTGCGCCGTCCGCCGCTGACGGGCCCCGGCCGATCTGCTCGATGAACGCGACGTGCCGCCAGGTCGAGGCGTTCAGGCTGGCGGTGTTGTCGTAGGACATCCCGGTGAGCAGCAGGCCGTCCTCGGGTACCTTGTTCCATTCCTTGCAGGCGACCTCGCAGGCCTTGCAGCCGATGCAGATCGAGGTGTCGGTGAAGAAGCCCATCCGGGCCGGATGGTCAATGTGCCCGGCGAACTCTGCGGGATCGAGAAGGTTGAGGTGACCGGTTTCGTCTGGCGCCAGCGGTTCGGGTTCTTTCTTTCCCATGAATATTTAAATCTCCGTTCCCGTCTGATCCGTGATCCCGGCCCGGGCCTGGTACTCGTGGACCAGGTCGAGCAGGGCGGCGCCGCGCGGGCGGCGGCCGGGACGGATGTCGCAGGCCAGGGCCTTGACCTCCTGGATGTGCACGTTCGGGTCCAGCGACAGGTGGGCGAGCTCGTTGGCGGCGTCGCCCACCGAGTAGCCGTTCGGGCCCCAGTGGTAGGGCAGGCCGATCTGGTGCAGGCGGCGGCCCTGCACGGTCAGCGGGGCGATCCGCTCGGTGACCAGCACCCGGGCCTCGATCGCGCTGCGCGCGGAGATGATCGTGGCCCAGCCCAGGTGCTCCAGGCCGCGCTCGGCGGCCAGCTCGGGCGAGATCTCGCAGAAGAACTCGGGCTGCAGCTCGGACAGGTACGGCAGGAAGCGGGACATGCCGCCGGCCGTGTGATGTTCGGTCAGCCGGTAGGTCGTCGCCACGTACGGGTAGACCTGCGAGCCGGGCTCATCACCGCTGGGCTGGAACCGGTCGTCCGGGTGCTTGAGGATCTCGCGGACCGGGTTGCGCTGCTGGCCGTAGAGCGGGTTGCGGAACGGGGACTCCTGCGGCTCGTAGTGTGTGGGCAGCGGCCCGTCGGCCAGTCCGGCCGGGGCGAACAGCCAGGCCTTGCCGTCGGCCTGCATGATGAACGCGTCCGCGCCGGAGATCGCGGCGACCCCGGTCGCGCCTTCGGGCGGCCGGTAGGACGGTGGCCGGTCGGCGATGAAGTCGGGGTTGTCGTGCCCCTTCCAGCGGCCGTCCTCGGCATCCCACCAGACCAGCCGCTTGCGTTCGCTCCACGGGTTGCCGTCGGGGTCGGCCGAGGCCCGGTTGTAGAGGATCCGGCGGTTGGCCGGCCAGGCCCAGCCCCACTCGGGGGCGATCCAGCTCTGCTCACCGCCCGGCTTGCGGCGGTCGGCCTGGTTGTCGCCGTTGGCGTAGGCGCCGCAGTAGATCCAGCAGCCGCAGGCGGTGGAGCCGTCGGACTTGAGCTGAGTGTAGGAGGACAGCGGCTTGCCGTCGGCGTCCCAGCCGTTCACCTCGGCCAGCACGGCCTCGGCGTCCGGGTCATCGTGCGGGCCCATGACCGGGTAAGACCAGGTCAGGTCTTGCACCGGCCGGTCCATCTCAGACGCCGACCCGGCCAGCTTCTCCCGGATCCGGCGGCCCAGGTGGTAGCTGAACCACAGCTCGCTGCGCGCGTCCCCGGCCGGTTCGACCGCCTGCCGGTGCCATTGCAGCATCCGCTGGGTGTTGGTGAAGCTGCCGGACTTCTCGGTGTGCACGGCGGCCGGCATGAAGAACACCTCGGTCTTGATGTCGCCGGTGCGCATCTCCCCGGTCTCGATCTCCGGGCCGTTCTTCCACCAGGTGGCGCTCTCGATCTGCACGAAGTCGCGGACCACCAGCCAGTCCAGGTTCGCCATGCCCAGCCGCTGCATCCGGGCGTTGGCCGAGCCGACCGCCGGGTTCTGGCCGAACAGGAAGTAACCCTTGCAGGTGCCGTCGAGCTGGGCGAGCACGGTCTCGTAGGTGCTGTGGCTGCCGGTCAGCCGGGGCAGGTAGTCGTAGCAGAAGTCGTTGTCGGCCGTCGCCTTGCCGCCCCACCAGGACTTGAGCAGGCTGATCATGTAGTCGCTGGTGTTCGCCCAGAACCCGTTGGTCGTCTTCACGGAGGATATGTAGGCGCCGAGGTCGTCCTCGCCGTGCACCTGTGGCATCGGCAGGTAGCCAGGCAGCAGGTCGAACAGCGTGGGGATGTCGGTGCAGCCCTGGATCGAGGCGTGCCCGCGCAGGGCCATGATCCCGCCGCCGGGGCGGCCCATGTTGCCGAGCAGAGCCTGCAGGATCGCTGCCGTGCGGATGTACTGGACGCCCACCGTGTGCTGCGTCCAGCCGACGCTGTACACCACGGCAGTGGTCCGCTCCCGGCCGGAGTTCTCGGTGACCAGGCGGCAGACCTCGCCGAACTTCTCCGCGTCGATGCCGGAGATCGTGGTCACCATCTCCGGGGTGTAGCGGGCGAAGTGCCGCTTGAGCACCTGGAACACACACCGGGGGTGGGTCAGCGTCTCGTCGGTCTCCGGCTGGGGATGCGCTGCGGCCCCGCCCGAGCCGTGTGCCTCGCCCCGGGCCATCTGGCGCAGATCGCGCAGCCGCTTGGAGTCCGCGCCACGCTTGCCGCTGGCCGGGGCGGTGTCCGGGTCGCCCTCGTAGCGCCAGGCGCCGTAGTCGTAGGTCCGGTGCTCGGGGTCGAACCCGGAGAAGATCCCGTCCAGGTCCTCGGTGTCGGCGAAGTCCTCGGACAGGATCGTGGCCGCGTTGGTGTAGGCGAGCACGTAGTCGTGGAAGTACTTCTCCTCGGTCAGCACGTAGTTGATCAGCCCGCCAAGGAACGCGATGTCGGCCCCGGCCCTGATCGGTACGTGCACGTCCGCGAGCGCGCTGGTCCGGGTGAACCGCGGGTCGACGTGGATCACCGTGGCGCCGCGTTTCTTGGCCTCCATCACCCACTGGAACCCGACCGGATGGCACTCGGCCATGTTCGAGCCCTCGATCAGGATGCAGTCAGAGTTCTGCAGATCCCCGGGGAAGGTGGTCGCGCCGCCGCGGCCGAAGCTGGTCCCGAGACCCGGGACGGTGGAGGAGTGTCAAATGCGCGCCTGGTTCTCGATCTGGATGGCGCCGAGCGCGGTGAACAGCTTTTTGATCAGGTAGTTCTCTTCGTTGTCCAGGGTGGCGCCGCCGAGAGCGGCGAAGCCCATGGTCCGCCTGGTGCGCCGGCCGTCCTGTTCCCACTGCCAGCCGGCCTCGCGGGCGGCGATGACCCGGTCGGCGATCATGTCCATCGCGGTGTCGAGGTCGAGATGCTCCCACTCGGTGCCATACGGCCGCCGGTACAGGATCTGGTACTCGCGGGCGTCACCCGTGGTCAGCTGGAGGCTGGCCGAGCCTTTGGGGCACAGCCGCCCACGGCTCACCGGCGAGTCGGGGTCGCCCTCGATCTGGATGACCTTGCCGTCACGCACGTAGACGTCCTGGCCACAGCCGACCGCGCAGTACGGGCAGACCGACTTCACGATCTTGTCCGCCGTGGTCACCCGGGCCTGCTGGCTGGCCGTCCGGGCGCTCTTGACCGCCGCCCCGCGCCCGGTGACGTCCGTGCCGGTGAGCTGCCGGTACACCGGCCACTCGCCGAGCCACGTCCGGACACTCACTGCAGCGCCATCCTCCCGGGTTTGCCGTCGTCAACGGCATTCTGATCTTAACTCGCTGTCTTCTCTCCAGTACTGCCCGGGGCATTCATCAAAATCATGATGGGAAAAGAAATTTCACCAGCCGGGGCACGCGGTCAGCGCGGCCTGGCCGGGCGAGAGGTAACTCGCGGGACGTTACTGCCGGTGACCGCCGGAAGCCGGGCACCCTAACCATGTGATTTTGACCCATTGTCTACACCTGCCGGCCGGGTTATCTTCATGGGCGGGTGAGATGAACGAGCACCGATGGGGGGCGATGCTGGTGGCCCGCGAGCATGCGACGGGGATCTCTGGTTTAGGCCGCGCGGGCACGCCTGGCCGCCGCGCGGGCAGGCTTGACGACCGCGCGGGCATGTCTGGCCGCCGCACCGGCACGCCTGGCCGCCGCAGCATCATGCTGGCCGCCGTGGCGGTATTGCCCGCCACCCTCCTGCTTGCCGGTTTCACCGGCCCGGCCGCTTCGGCGTCGGCTGTTCCCGGCCCAGGCGGTGCCGCACACGTGACGCGACACGCCGCCGGCGGTGGCGGCCGGCTATCGGCGGCCTGGCCGAAGGTTTACCATCCCCGGCACGCCTCACCCGGCGTGCTGGCTTTGCGGGGAGAGCCGCTGCGCTCCCCCGCCGTCCGGGCGACGGCGCCCAGGGGCAGCGACCGGCCCCGGCCCGCGCAGTGCCCGGTTCCGTCCGCCCCGGGTAGCGTCAGCGCCACCGCAGGCGCCAACCAGGCAACGGTCACCTGGTCGGCGGCGAACGGGAACGGGAGCACGATCACCGCGTACCTGATTCGTGAGGCTACCGGGGCGGACGCAGGGGCTTCGATCACCACCAGCGGCAGCGCCACCACGGCCACGCTCACCGGGCTGGCCGGCGCCGCGGCGGCCACGTTCTCGGTGGTGGCGCAGAGCAGCTGCGGGGCTGGGCCAGCCGGTACATCGGCGGCGGTCACCCCGGGCGGCGCCACCTCGACCTACCTGGGCTCGGTGCAGGCCAGCGGGCCGGCGGCCTTCTACCGGCTGGCCGAGCCGGGCGGCGCCACGGTCATCGCCGACTCCTCAGGCAACGACGCCGACGGCACCTACTCCGGGCAGGAGTCCCTCGGCCAGGCGGCGGCCCTGGCGTCCGACCCGGCCACCTCGACGGGCTACGCGACCTGCTGCAGCGGTATCGGCTCGGCCAGCCCGGCGCTGCCGATGTTCAGCGCGGCCCGCACGGTGGAGGCCTGGGTCAACACAAGCAGCGGGACCACCAACCAGGCCATCGCGTCCTACGGGGCGACCACGACCGACGAGGCGTTCATCGTGTCGGTCAGCGCCGGCTCCATCAACGTGGACGGCTGGAACGACTACCTGGAGTTTCCCATCCCCCGGCCGGTCGACGACGGCCACTGGCACCTGCTCGACGTCAGCTACGACGGGACCACGGTCACCGTCTACCTGGACGGGCAGCAGGTGGGCAGCGCCCCGTTCGCCGGGACCGTGAACACCTTCGACCCAGCCGGGCTGACCATGGGCGTCTTCAGCAACTACAACGTCCTGAACGGCGACGAAGCCGACGTGGCCGTGTACCCAGCGGCGCTGACCCCGGCCACGGTGACGGCGCACTTCGGCGCGTCCGGCTACAGCCGCCCGAGCGCGGTCAAGAACGCCAGCGTCTTCTTCGGCGGGCCCAACGCCGCCGACGTGTCCTGGGGCAGCCCCACCGGAGGCGGCGGTGCGACCAGCTACCTGGTCAGCGCGCTGGGCGGTCAGGGCTCGCCGAGCGTGACCGTACCCGGCGACGCGAC
>DASXMU010000068.1:0-8857 GCA_036495485.1 Streptosporangiaceae bacterium | reverse complement strand
AGGGCCACGTGGCCAGAAAGCTCTTCTGTCGCGGGCGGGCCGCAGCGATGACCCCACCCAGCCCGGCCACCCGGCCACTGGGACCGACCGACCCCACCCGTTCCCACGCCCAGCCCCGGCCCGGCCAGCTTCCGGCCGGAGTCCTCTCCGGACCCGCGACCATCCCAAACCGGCCACCCGCCCCAGCGCCACTCCACTCACCAACCACTGAGCACACCCCCCGCACCACCGCTTGCCTCCTCTGCACACTGCTGCGCCAGAACGGCCTGACCGGCCTGTACGCCTTCACCTTCGGCAACGTGGCCGTCGTCTCCTGCCCCACCTGACCGTCTGGATCAACCCCCGCATCTTGTACTGGACCCACGACGGCAAGATCACCACCTGGCCCGCCTGTGACACCACCGGCGCCACCCGCCAGCTCACCCGTCTCGTCCAGCCCCACTCGGGCCCTCCACCACCCCCATGACCAGCCGCGCGGCCCTGCGACCACCCGGCCTCGGCCGCGCGGCTACACCACTCCCGGCACTCCTGCGGAGGGGAGGGTGCCGGAAGCACCACCCCGGCGGCTGGGACCACGCACACAACATCCACGCGGCCCTGTCCGGGCACCTGCCAGCCCCAGACCGCCGCGCAGCCCACCGGAGCCCCCCGTCCCACCGGGCACGCGGTCCCGGCCCGGCAGCCGCCGGAGTGACCCGGCCCGGCCCGCCGGGCCAGGCCGACGGCAGGGACACGCCTGCCGACCCCCGGTGAGCCCTGCCACCAGCTCACCACCGCCCAGACCCGCCACCAGCCAGACAATGAACAAAAGCCTCACAGGTTGACACCGGCCACCACCGCCACCACACATACCACCGGCCCAGACGAAGCAGCCCAGGCGGCCGGGCTAACCGACGACTACGGCCCCGCCGGGGTGCTCGCGCGGATCGATGCCGAATATTTGCGCTGCATGCGCTGGGGATTATCTGACATGGAGGCCGCGCATATCATCCAGTTATGCCCTCATCGAGGGTGTGACGATGAACTATCCGTAACCACACCGAACGAGGCGGCACTGGCGCATAGCTCATGGCACACCCATAGCGGTGTGTAACCGGTGGCTGGGGTCATGGTGGTTCAGTCTCCGAGCCATTGGATCCGGACAACGAGGACCAACTGGTCGGGCGGATAGACCAGGAAGGTGACCAGGCCCTCGTCGTGTGGCCCGAAGTGCAGCATCCGCACCGGCCGGTCAGCCCGCTCATCGGGATGGCGCTGGTATTCAGCGGGATCGGCGATGACAACGGCATCGAGGAACCGGGCTAGCTCAGCCCGGGCGGGCTGGCTGAGCGCGGCGAACTCCTGCAGCGCCGGGCCGTCGAGTTCCCACCGGTACACCCTCAGACACCGAACCGGGCCCGGATCTCCTGCCGGGTCGCCCGCTCCGCCGCGGGCGGTGGCCCATCTTGCAGATAGCCGTTGACGCGGGTGGTGAATTCCTGCTGGCGGGCGGGGTCGCGCCAGGCGTCGGCTTCAAACCACCACCGCCGGACCGTGGCCACCAGCGGGGTCAGCTCACCGTCGGCGCGGGCGCGCTCGTAAGCGGCGTCCAGGTCCTCATCGAACCGGCGCAGCACCTCGCTGCCCGCCGTGGCGGCGAGCACGGCCCGGATCGCTGCCGGGGTGCAGGCCGGGCGGGGCAGGGCCACCGGCTGGCGGGCGTGCGGCGTGGTCATCGGCCATCCCTTCTGCACAGTAAAGCTGCTTCAACCATAGCCTTCACCGCAGACAGGTGGCCGGGTTGCTCACGTGCCGGTGGCCATCTTGTGCGCGCGTCCGGGTACTGGGCCGCCAGGTGATCTCCGCAGCCCGCGTCAGCAGCAGCCGCCGGACCCACCAGCGGCAGGTACTAGACAGCGGGGGTTGCCCGCCAGCCCGGGCGGGCAACCCCCGCTGAAACCGGGTGTTCCACCGTGCGGCTCCGGCGACGTAGGCGGCGACGATATACGTGGCGTGCCGGTCCAGCCAGGCGCTCCCAGATGAACGACGTCACCGGCCACACCGACACCGAATGGCTGGAGCTCTGCGCCACCGCGGCCATGGGGCGGCTGCCGCTCCTGTGAGGTTCAGCTGGGAGGGTAGGCGAGTTTGACGCGGCGGAGAGCGTAAGAAGGGTTCACGGCCATGACGTATGGTCCGCCTGCCTTGATTGCGGCTTGAACGATTTTCGCCTCGTTGTCTAGGTACCACTGAGCCATCGTGACCCCCGTGAGTGATGCATTGGATAGCCCAAATACGCGGGCGCTGGACATGTAGATCACTTGCGCCTCCAGCGGGTTACGGGCGACCGCGAGATCCTTGCACAGCAAGACATCTCCCGTTAGCGTCGCTTCCTCGATCCACTGGGTGTCCTTGATCTCCTGGGACTGGGTTTTGCCGTAGCGCTCGTCCATGGTTTCCAGCGTCCAGCCAGCCTGCCGGAGCGCGTCGGGCACGATCCAGGAGCCCAGTCCCCCGGTCGAGGAAGAAGCGCAACCCTGACGCCGCTGCTTTCCCTGTCACGGCTCAGGCCGCTGTGCGGATCGCTTCGACCTCTCGCACGGTCAGGTCGTAGTCGCAGGCCACTTCTTTGGCCGGCTCGCGGGCCCTGAGCCTGTTCACGATGTCTCCCACCCGGATCCCACGCCCGGCCACCGTCGGCTGGCCGCCGTTCAGCCAGGGATCGACGACCACGCCGGCGTTCGCGTACTGAGGGAGCTGGATAGTCCGGGTCCACCCGTTCTCGTAGGTGACGCGGGTCAGGTAGTCGCGGACGGCCGGGCGGAAGACTTGCTGACCGCTGCGGACGACGACCAGGCCCTCGACCGTGTCCTGGTCTGCGGGGTCTGCTGATTGCTGGCCAAAGTCCCAGAGCACCTCGGCCCCGTCGGTCTTGAGCCGCTCACTGGCGAGCGCCTGGGCCAGCCCGATATGTTCTTGCAGCCACAAGACAGCAGGGCGGATGCGCTGCATGGGGAGCCCGGCCTTGGTGAAGGCAGCGGCAATGTAGGCCTCGGCAAGACCGACGAAGGGCACGCTGACGCCCTGTGCCCGGACCGGTTCGAGTGTCGTCACGATGGGGGCCCAGACCACCTGCGAGCCGTCCAGCCGCTTGCAGGCGTAACCCACCGACCAGTTCCGGAAGGTCTGGGCGGGAACAGCGATGATGTGCGCCGCCTCGGCCTTGTGGTAGATCGGCATCGTGTAGTGGGGGTCATCGATGACGCCGCTGCGCTCAGCCACTGGTGGGTCTCCTCTCATGTAGATCGTAGGCGTCCGCACGTCGAAATATCTGTAGGTGGGAGCCGTGGCGTTCCTCCGTGGCACGTGGAGGCGAGTCGCGCCGTCGGAGCCTAACGAGCCTGAGATGGCGAAACCGGACGCTTTGCCGTAACAGCCAGTTATTCGTTTTCCGCTTCGTCCATGCCGTCGCCGCAGACATCGAGCCAGATGTCAGCGGGCAAGGCGAGAACACGCCGCAGCGTGTTGCGGTCGAGTTCGGGTCGTGCTCACAGCCTGAGACATTCACGGAAGCATGAGTGCCGGTTCCCACCATTGTGCCGCCAGGCTGGATTTCAAGTGACCACCGAAGCTTACGAACGCTTCAGGAACCACAAGTAGAACGCCGCGAACACCAGGACGATCCCGATATTCACTATCAGCCGCTCCCAGATCCGGTCTCTGAAGAACAGGATGTCCACGCCCACCACGACGGCCACCATCGCGAGCACGTAAAGCACAACCACTGCCCGTTTCCTCATCCCTCCTTGCTACTGCGCGCGGCCCCCCTCGTCAATCTGACCGGCCTTCAGTTGGTCATCTCGAGCTGTCACCAGGCGAGAACAAACCTAACAACCGAGTCTGTGCAGCATCGTGAAGGCGCTATCTGAAGGACGCGGACGGCTCAAACGGCGCGTATTCGCGCTGGTCAGGACTGAGTCGCTGCGACGTCCGGTGATGGGTCTGCGAGTTGTTCAGGCTGGGTCCTGGTCGGCTGACAGGTCGCCGGGCAGGGAGCGGATCAGCTTGGTGACCCCCTGCTCCAGGGGCGGGAGGTCTTCGTCGATGGTGCAGATGAGTGTGGTTGGGCTGCTCGTCGCTGGTGGCAGCGGCGGGCGATCTCCGCGAACAGGGTCACAGGGCGCTCGCAGGGGCTGAACGGCGGAGGCCCCGTGATTTTCTGGCAGAGTGCCGATCCGGAGCGAGTCGTTCGTATATGAGTTAAGAGGCTGCCGGAGCAGGCCGCCGGGGACAAGGGAGTCATGGGATGACGCGGTACCTGATCTCGTTCGATGGCGGCGCGATGGACCATATCCCCGAGGAGGAGATGCCCGATGTAGCCAAGGCCGCCCACGCGGCGGCCCAGGAAGCCCTGAACGCCGGCGTGTACCTCTTCGCCGGCGGCCTGGACACCCAGACGGTGAGCATCGTGGCCACCGACGGGACGGTGACCGACGACCCGCAGGCCAAGGAGTTGAGCGGAGGCTTCACCATCGTCGACGTACCCACACGGGAGGCTGCCCTTGAGTGGGCCGCAAAGATCGCGGCCGCCTGCCGCTGCGCGCAGGAGGTCCGGGAGTTCGGGCCCGACCCCGAACTCGCCGCGATGCTCCGCCAGGCAGATAGCCGGCGGCGGCACCCCGGCGACGTCTGACCGAAGGAGACCCGCCACGCTAAACCAAGACTTACCCTGGCCGCGGTCTGACGACGTGGACCTGCGCATCGACCCGAACTCAGGACACGCGCCAGTCATCCTGGGGACCGACGTGAAACCCGGTCCTCGTGCCTGACCGGATCCCCGCAGCCACTGACCGCCCAGTGGAGCGACAGCCACGCCCGTCGCGGCCAGTGGGCGTGCACCCATCAGATCCGGACGACCCAGCGCACAGATCAATCTGATCGGTGTGCCCTAGCTGGTGATTCGGCGAAGAGCCGTCAGCCACACCGAACGCCGGTTCTCGGACGCGCTGGCCGACCTGCGCCGCTGACGGAACGTGGCTATCTTGACCACCCGGGGCGCGCGGATCGCGGTCGCGGCGGCGATCCGGGCGCTGCCTGTAGCGTTGTCTGTTATGGACGATGAATTGCAGATCTCATACGAGGGTGTCGCACTCGGTATTCCTGTGCTGACCAGGGACGGCGAGCAGTTCGGCATCCTTGAGCATGTCCTGGCGGTGGAAGAGGAAGACATCTTCGAGGGCATCGTGGTGTGGGCTGGCGGCGGGGGCTGGGCTGAGCGCAAGATCCAGCGTGAGCTCAGCATGGGTCACCAGTCAGCCGCCCGTTTCCTTGAGACGTTCAGGCACAACGACCTGCGGTTCGTCGAGGCGGACAAGGTGGCGATGATCACCGTCGGCCATATCCGGTGCGACCTGGACCGGTCGCAGGTCGCGCTGCTCCAGCCGCCGTCCGGGCCGCCGGTCTTCTACGCCAACGCCATCGACCAGGCCGGCCCGTCTCACCGCGGGTACGGGAACCAGATGTATGGGACTATGTTCGGCCGGGCCCGGTGGCGGCAGGAGTAGCGTGACGGCCAGCCGGGCGAGCAGGTGACCGGTACCGTAGTGGTCTTCTCTGGTGCGCAATCCGCCCGCTCAGGCATGCTCGCTGGCTGCTCCAGAGCTTCTAGCCTGGGCGCGCGCGAACCCGATGACCCTGCCTGGCTGCTGCCGCTTGTCTCGTTCGGTGATCATGTCGAACGACGCGAAATACCCGGCTGACCCCTGGGGCGGGTTGTAAGTTCTTACCTGCCCAAGGTGGTGGCTGTGTCTGAGCCGCTGGTGGATGTGCCGGATGAGGTCGAGCCGGTGGCGGCCGTGCCGTTCTCGCCCATGCCGATCCTGGCTCGGCTTGTCTGGCCGGGGCTGGGCAAGGCGGACATCACGGGCCGGGTGGCCGTGGTGCCGGTGCGCGGCGTGTTCTGCCCGCCTGTCTGGCCGCGAAATGGCATGAGCGCGTAGACGAACACCGACACCATCGCGACCACGGCCAGCATGAGCAGGGAAGCCAGCAGTCGCGAGCGCGGTGACCGGGGTGCCAGGGACAGCCTGGGCATCCTGAACGAACTCAGCCTGGAAGCCAGCACGGGATCGTCGTCGACGAGCTTGCGCTCGATCTCGGAGAGCACGCGCTGCTCTTCCTTCGACAGCGCCATGGCGCCACCTCCGACTAGCCGCCTAGCGCGTGAGCTGGATATGTATCACTATCCCCCCAACGCAAGATTTTTATCCAATCCGTGGTTGCCCATTCCCCGTTTTCTCCCCAGACAACACCGTTCGTGTCAGGCTCGGGATCGAACAGGTGTTTGACCTCCCTCGAACTCCTATTCTATACTTTGTCAGCATGCGGTGGAAGAGCCTGCAGCTGACCGAGCCGGCGGACGTTGCCGAGCCCGCGCTGTTCGAGCGGGGAGCGGTGACGCGTACCTTCGATACGCCTGGCTTCCAGGGCATGACCTTCTATGAGATCCAGGCCCGCACGATCATCAACCGCGTTCCCGAGACCTCCCGCATGGCCTTCTCCTTGACAATCAACCCGTACCGCGGATGCCAGCATGGGTGTGCATACTGCCTGTTGGGCGAGACGCCGATCTTGATGGCCGACGGCAGGACACGGCCGCTGGCCGAAGTGCGGACCGGCGATGCCATCTATGGAACCGTCAGGGATGGCAACTACCGGCGTTATGTGATCACCGAGGTGCTGGCGCACTGGCAGACGGTCAAGCCCGCGTACCGCGTGATCCTGGAGGACGGCACCAAGCTCATCGCCAGCGGTGATCACCGCTTCCTGACCAGCCGTGGCTGGAAGCACGTGATCGGCACTGAGTGTGGCCCGCTCCGGCGCCCGCACCTAACGCTGCAAAGCAAGCTGATGGGCACTGGCGGCTTCGCCGAGGCCCCCAAGCAATCAGCCGACTACCGGCGCGGCTACCTGTGCGGCATGATCCGGGGAGACGCGAACCTCGGGAGTTACAGCTACGACCGCCCCGGGCGGGCATCCGGGGATATGTACCGCTTCCGGCTCGCGCTTACCGATCAGGAGGCGCTGCACAGGACGCGTGATTACCTCGCCCGCGTAGGGGTCGGGGTCAGCGAATTCCAGTTCGCCGATGGCGGCGACGGCAGGAAGCCGATGGCGGCTATCCGGACGTCCGCACGTGATCAGGTACGGTTCATCGAATGGCTGATCCAGTGGCCTGGTATCCCGAGCCCAGACTGGCGCAGGGGCTTCCTGGCAGGCATCTTCGATGCCGGGGGCAGCTACAGCGGGGGTACTGCCCGGATTGCCAACACTGATCAGGAGATCATTGACCGGACGGTCTCATCGCTGCGGTCGCTCGGCTTCGACGTCGCGATCGACCGAATCCCGAACCCGAATGGCCTGTGTTGCGTCAGGTTCCGCGGCGGCCTGAATGAGCACCTCAGGTTCTTCCATACCACCGACCCGGCCATCACCCGCATGCTGAGCATCGCCGGAACGGCGATCAAGAGCGATGCGAAGCTCCGGGTCACGGCGATCGAGCCGCTGGGCCTGGAACTCCCGATGTTCGACATCACGACGGGAACCGGTGACTTCATCGCCAACGGCGTGGTGAGCCACAACTGCTTCGCCCGCAACACTCACACCTACCTGGATCTGGACGCGGGGCTGGACTTCAACTCCAAGATCGTGGTGAAGGTGAACGCGGGCGAGCTGGCGCGCAAGGAGCTGGCCGCGCCCAAGTGGCGGGGCGAGCACGTCGCGATGGGCACGAACGTGGACTGCTACCAGCGGGCGGAGGGACGTTACCGGCTGATGCCGCCGATCCTGACCGCCCTGCGCGACCACGCCAACCCGTTCTCGATTTTGACCAAGGGCACGCTCATCCTGCGCGACCTGGAGCTGATCGAGCAGGCCGCCGAGGTGACCGACGTGGGGCTGAACGTGTCCGTGGGCTCCGTCGACAAAGAGCTTTGGCGATCTGTCGAGCCGGGCACCCCGGCGCCGGACCGCCGGCTTGAGGTCTGCGCCACGTTCACCGAGCACGGCCTGCGCTGCGGCGTGCTGATGGGGCCGGTGGTGCCGTTCTTGTCCGACTCCCCCGGGCAGCTCGAAGCTACCGTCCGGCAGATCGCCGCCGCTGGCGCCGCGCACGTCACCCCGATCGTGCTGCACCTGCGGCCGGGGGCGCGGGAGTGGTTCTACGGCTGGCTGGAAGAGCAGCATCCTGATCTGGTCGGCCGCTACCGCGCGCTGTACCGGTCGGGAGCGTACGCACCCCGTGGCTACCAGCAGCGGATCGCCGAGCTGGTGGCTGGGTTCGCCCGCAAGCACGGGGTCGGCCGGGCCAGCCCGGGACAGGCGCGGTCCATCACCCGCCCCGAGCCCCGCCAGGCCGCCAGGGAGCCGGACGGCGTTCAGCTCAGCCTGCTGTGAGGCGCCGGGTGGTCAGGCGGTGCGGGCGGTGGAGCCGCCGGTGACCGGCAGGCCTGCCGCCGCCCAGGCCTGGAACCCGCCATACAGGTCGGTGGCGTTGGCCAGACCGAGATCCTGCAGCGCGGCGGCTGCCAGGCTGGAGGTGTAGCCCTCCGAGCACATGATGATCACCCGGATGTCGTGGTCGTGCACCTGCGGGAGCCTGCTGCCCGAGGCGGGGTCGAACCGCCACTCCAGGACGTTGCGCTCGATCAGCAGCGCGCCGGGCACCTCGCCCTCGGCAGCACGCTGCGCCTGCGGGCGGATGTCCACCAGCAGCGCGCCCGCACGTACCTCGGCCTCGGCCTGGCGCGGGTCTACACGGCGCAGCCCGCTGCGCGCCTCGGCCAGCACCTGGTCGATCGTGCGCCGCCCCGCCCGGCCG
>DASXMU010000067.1:0-8767 GCA_036495485.1 Streptosporangiaceae bacterium | reverse complement strand
TTGGACGTCCGGGTTGCGGGACAGCGCGTAGGCCTCGTCCTCCGGGGAGGTGAAGAATCTGGCCCTGCCCTCCTCACCGCTGCGGGCGACACGGTTCATCGCCTGGATGCTGATGTCGCTGGCGGAGCGGCCGCTGATCAGCAGGTCTATCCCGCCGAGGGCCTTGGCCGCCGCGCTGACCGGGAAGTCCACACCGCGGGAGAGCTGCATGTTGCCCACCAGCACGCTGCCCAGTTCGCCGGCCTTCTCGACCTCAGCATTGAACGCGGCCTCCAGGTTGTCCTGGTTTTCCAGGATCCACTTGGCGTCGATCGCGGTGTGCGGCACGCCCATCTCGTCCAGCAGCTTCGACAGCCCGGCCGCCTGGTCGTTGCGGGTGACCAGGAGCAGTTGCGGCCGGCCATTTTCGGCCCGGCCGGCCCGGGCGGCGGCGGCCATCGCATCCAGCTTGGCCCCCTCGTTCGGGCTGACATGGTCGTCCGGGGTTTGCAGCTGGAGCTGGTAGTAGCGGTTGACTTTCTCCACGCCCGTAGCGCCGATCTCGGAGAAGTCATGGCCCGCAGCGGTGCCCGAGGCGCCCACTACCGACTCATACCTGGGCTTGGCGTACAGTTCCTGGGCGGTGAGGCTCTTGCTGGTGGCCGAGTCGGCGCGGATTGCCAGGCCCTCCTTGGCCTCCACCATCTGGGCCAGGCTGGGGCCGTCGCCGTTGCCGGTCCACCGGCTCTCCGAGGTGGTTGACTTGCCTTCGGTGGAGGTTTCCGGGTTGAACATCACCTGGTGGGTGGTCTGGTCGATGATGTAGACCTTGCCGGGCTTCACCCCGTCCTGGCCGGATTGCACCTCGTCCTGGCCGGCGTGCACCTGGTAATGGACGTGATTGGCGTAGTCCCAGTGCGCCGTGGCGGCCATGTTCAGCTCGTTCACCTGAGCCTCGGTGGGCGGCCTGCCCAGCAGGACGGTCAGCTTGGCCAGGCCGGCCTCGGTCAGCCGGGCCGAGCCGGTGTCGGTCAGCCGGGCCGGGCCCCACTGCTCCCTCGTGCGGCCGAAGTCGGCCGGGGTCAGCGCCTTGCTGCCCAGCGCCTTGCTGTCCAGATGACCGGTGAAGGACTCCCAGGCCGCCCGCACCCGGTCGGCGACCTCTTTGGGCGCCACGGCCGCCGCGCCCGAGCTGATGATGTAGCGGCTGTTGGCGTACTTCAGCCCCTCGTCGATCTCATCGATGCTGGCGTGGATTCGCACGTTGCCGCCGGGAAGCTGGCCAGTCTTCAGGACGGTGAACGCGACGTCCTCGCTGGTGCCCACGTAGATGGTGGGCTTGCCCGGCTCCGCCACCGGCATCTGCTTGTTGGAGTTGATCCGGTGGACGTCATAACCCAGCGGGGACAGCAGCTTCTTGAACTTCCGGAACTCCCGGTCGGCCAGGTTTCCCCGGGTGGTGATGTAGTGGACCGCGTCCGCCTCGGGGTGCAGGGCCAGCAAGGCGGAGTGCACGAAGAAGACCCACGACTTGCCCTCGCCGGCGTCCATGTTGATGACCTTGCGGGCCATCAGCTTTTGGATGGCATCGATCTGGGTCCATCGCAGCGGCACCCCGTTGGGGCTGCGGCGCACCCACTCATACAGCGCCGCCAGCTGGTCCTGAGGCGACCCGTTGTGCAGCAGATCCTTCAGTGCGTCCGGGGGCAGCTCGGTCAGCCGCTGATCCCTGGGAACTTCCGGGCCGGAGAGGGCTGAGATGTGAGACAGTGCCCGCGCCGCGTCATGCGCCTTGTTCGCCGCGGCCAGCCACCCCTCAAAAACAGCGGCATCCGCCGGGTCATGCTCGGCCCAGCCACGCTCACCATCGGGCAGGAAGAGCCGCGGCCCGCCCTTCACCTGCCGGTAAGCCACCACCTGTCCGGTGGCCTTGTCCCGCACCAGTTCGTTACCGGACTTCAGCCTGACGGTCGTCCCGTCCGCCAGCTTCAGCCTTTCCGACTTGCTGGTCTTGACCACGATCAGGTCGCCGGGATCCTTCCGCGGCGGTCCCCACCGACCATCCAAGCCACGCTCGTAGCTGATGCCATCCCGCAGCACCACATGCTGCGCCTGACCAGAGCCATCCAGCAGGGCCTTCGACCCGGCCGGCACCCGGACCAGCGGCCGCTGCTGCCCCTCAGTGCCGGACCCGCGGTCCAGCAGGCCATCGTGCCGCGCCACATGCCAGCCGCGGCCGGCGCCGTCGCGGACGGGCGCCCACCAGGTGTCCGCCGCACCGTTGCCGTCGCGCCCCAGCACCTCCGGTACCCCGACCCGCACCTCAGGCCGCTCCCCCGGCTGGCCGTCGTGCGGCAGGTCGTGGCTGTGGCCGATCTCCGCAACGCCCGGCACATGCTCGGCGGACCCGACCACCTCGGGCTGCTTGACCACCGGACCGCGGCCGACAGTGAGATCCCCGGAGTTGATCTCCTCGGCGACGTCCTTGGGACCAAGACCGCCGTCCCGCAAGGCGTCCGCGATCTGCTGGCTGGTGGGGGCCGGCCCGACGGGGGTGGGTGGGAGCTCGTCAACGTGCTCGCCCTCGACTGGCACCGGCTCATGCGTCACGGGCGTTTCGGACACCGGAGCCTGCTGCTCCGTCGGGCCGGACGACGACAGCACCGAGTCCTGCGGGCGCACCTGGGGAGTCAGCAACGGCGGCGCTAGCCGCTGCTGGACCTCCGGCGGCAACGACTCATCAAGCGGCGACGACGCCAGCGGCTCATGCGACCCCACCGGCGCAGGCACACCAGGCACCAGCGGCGCCCCATCAGGAGACAGCAATGGCGGTGGCAACTGATCCTGCGGCAGGGTCGCCAGTTCGTGCGGCTGCACGGACTCAACCGGGATCTCAGCCAGAGGCCGTCCGGGGTTGCCCGAGATAGTGCCCATAACCTTCGATGCCACGCTGCCCAGGCTGGTGGAAGCGGGCAGATTGACCTTGAGGGGGCTCTCATAGAGCGGATGAGCGGTGACCGGGCCCACCACGGGAACCATCCCCGTGCGAAGCGCAATGTTGTAGGCGGCATCCGGGCCGACCGGGACGTTCAGGTTGCGCAGCAGTTGCACAACGGGTGGCTCATTGACGGAGCCGATGCCATCAGTGAGCCCCGGCCCAGCCGACGTCGGCGGGACGAGCAGCGGGCTTGACTCGCCCTCGCTCTCGTTGGGCACCTTGCTCACGTCGCCGCCCTGTGCGCCGCTACCGGTGCCCGGGGAAGTGCCACCAGGAGACTCGGTCGCGCTGGCGATGTCGGTCAGGTGCTGCGGTGTGACCGATCCGAACGCCGCCGCGATCAGGTTCTCGGCCGGAGCGGTTACACCGACCGCCATCCGCGCGCCGCCACCGGCCATGACCGCGAGCGGGTGCGCGACGCCATAGGCCGCGCCGCCCATGAACGTCCCCCAGTCCCACGTCAACTGCCCGGTGGTCATGAGGTTCCACAGTGTCGCGTGGCCGGCGTTGTGGATCCCGCCGATCAGGATGCCAACGGGGATCGACGCCAGGTTGTGCAGCCACCACCCGGCCGAGCCGACCGGCGGCTTGTTCGGTGTCCAGGACGGCCCCTTGCTCCCGCCCGGTCCAGGATCGCCCGGCACATGGTCGCCCGCACCAGGATCGGCCGGCACATGGTCGCCCGCACCGCCCGGCATATGGTCGCCCGCACCGCCCGGCACATGGTCGCCCGCACCAGGACCGCCCGCCCCGTCGTGGCCCACATTATTATCGAGGCCGTTGCCCAGATCCTTGCCCAGATCTTTGGTTAGGTCCTTGCCCCCGGAATTCACCATGTTTTCGAGCAGATGCGTCAGGTTCCCGGTGAGCTTTTCCTCAAGCGGCTTGAGGAAACTGCCCATCGCCCCGCCGAGCGCCCCGATCCCTACCTGTTCCAGGGTTTCGGTCCAGTTCCAGTTCTTCTCGATGCCTTCGGCCATCTCGATGATCTGCGCAAGCGTGTCCTGTCCCACCTGAATCGCGATACCGATGGGTATCGCGTGGAAGATCATCTCTTTCAGGGCATCGAGGAGCGCCTCGAGGAATACCCGCGTCGCGGCCTCCTCCGCTACGGCCGCCTCTATGCCCGCCGCCGGATCGAAGAAAGCGATGATCGCGTCCACAATGAAGGCCGCGATCAACACGGCCAGTGCCACGATCGCCTGGATCTTAATGCTCTGGGCCTGGTCAGAGGCGGAATCCGTGTACACACCCAACTGCCGCGCGAGATTCGACGTTGTGGGCAGGATGAAGGGCGATGCTACGGTGTACTGCTCCAGATTCGCGACGAACGACTTGGACATCTCGCCGGACATGCCGGTCTGCGCCGCATTGACCCGGGCTTGCACCAACGGCGTGAGCTGGTTATCGACCATGTCCGCGTAGCTCATCAGGATCTGCGCGGCCTCATGCCCCCCGTCGGTGTTGAATTCCGGTGGCCGCTCTCCCGTGAGGACCAGGAAAAGCTCGGCTTCCTGGGGGTTGAACTCTATGTTTGAGTAAGCCATGACCAGTCCCGCCAGCCCGGCTCAGGCGGCCGCTCCGCCGACCCCGGCCGGGACGCCCAGTTCCCGCCGCAGGATCCGCAGAGCGTAGTAAGAACGGGAGAACACCGTCCCTTCCGGTATGCCAAGCTTGGCCGCCGCCTCGCGTGCGGTGCGGCCGTTCAGGTAGATCTCCTCGATCACCGCGCGGTGCGAGGGACTGAGCCGGTCCAGCGCATCGCGCACATGCACCGCCGTTACGACGGCGTCGGCATGGTCGGCCACCAGCGCCTCCGGCGCCGCATCCTCGGCTACCTCGGCCGGCCGCGACCGGCGCATCCGGATCTTGTCCATGGCGACGTTGTGCGCGACCTTGATCAGCCAGCCGCGGACGGACCCCTTCTGCTCGCTGAACTGGGCGCAGTGCCGCCATGCGCGCAGCATCGTTTCCTGGACGACGTCCTCGGCGAGGTGGCGGTCCCGCAGCAGGCCGGTGACGTAGCTGAGCACGAAGGCGCCGTTCTCGCGGTACAACTGGATGACAATCGCCTCGGCGTCCTGGCCCGGCTCGCGGAGCTCGCGCCCCCCAGGGTCGCCGGACGCGGCCTGGTCAAGCGGAACGCTCCGTAGCTGCGGGGCGCTGAGCTGAGTCATCCTGGATCTCCATCTGTCGCTGATGGTGGTCGCTAAGAGCGACATCCAGGCTGTGGCTAGCGCCGCTCGGGTGCGGCTACGACGACGGAGCGTTGCGCGGTTCAACCGCGCAGATAACCGCTAGGCGCTCGCGGACTGACCAGCCGCAGGATGCAGCAACGCCTCACGCATGATTTCCGTCCGGGAACGCGCGCCCAGTTTGGCCAGGATGTGCGACACGTGCGTCTGCACGGTGTTACGCGAAAGGAACAGCTTGGCCGCGACATCGGGATTGGATCGCCCGTCCGCTACCAGGTAGGCAACCCTGATCTCGGTAGGCGTCAGCGCCGCCCACCCGCTGGCCGGATGCCGCCGGTGACCGCCTGACGCCCGCCGGATCCCATACGGCCGAAGCCGTGCGCCCGCCCGCTGGATGTCCCAGTGGGCACCGAAACCCTCGTACCGGCTGACGGCTTCCTTCAGGGTGAATCTGGCCTCGTCGTCGCGGCCTGTTTTGGCCAGCACGACAGCCAGGTCCTCCAGCGCGGCCGGCAGCTCAACCGGGGGGCCGACCGCCCGGTAGTGCGCCATGGCCTCGCGCAGCGGGTCCGGGTCAGCGCGGAGCAGTCCCTGGCAGCGCAGGCTGGCCGCCGCCGCCCTGGCGGGCCGGGTTTCGGCGGTGGCCTCGGCCTGACAGGCGGCCGCGGCGGTGCGGGCCCCCTGGTCATCGCCGACGGTGATCGCCAGCCGGACCAGGTCGGGCATCCACTGGTGGGTCAAGGTCATCTCACCGTCGCGGCGGTCCAGCACCCCGGCCAGCACCCGCATCGCCTGCCCGGTGTCCCCGGCCTGCTCCAGCGCCAGCGCGTGCGCAGCGATCAGGAAATCCTGGTTCTCCCGGTCGGAGTGGGTTTCGATCGGCAACGCCAGGCCCTTGCGCAACTGCTGGCCGGCAACCTCCCGCTGGTCCTGGCGCCCGGCGATCAGCGCAATAACTCCATGGGCCAGCAGCGAGGACCAGCGTTCCCGCAGATAGGAATGCGTCAGCCCGAGCACATCCTGCTCATCGGGGCCCAGCTCGGCCAGCGTGTCGTCCCACTGGCCCAGCCAGTACCGCAGCACCGCCGCGGTGGCCCAGGTCGACCGGTCCGGGCTCCCGCTGCGCGCGGTGTACTCGCGCGCCTTCCGCAGGGTCTGCACGGCTTCTGGCCAGCGGTCGAGATTCTGCAAGGTGAAGATGCGGGCGTCAAAAGCGAATGAGTGCAGGTCCTCGTGGGCGGGATTGTCACCCAGCACCTGCAGCGCCTGGTCGATGCTGTCCAGCGCGGCGGCATGATCGCGCCTGATGCTCTGGCTCAGCCACAGATCAGCCAGGGCATGGGCGGTGGCGAACGCGTCGCCGGCCTCCCGGCCCGCGGCCAGGGCCTGCCGCGCGGTAACGTCTGCCGCATCAAGGTCACCAGCGGTTGATCGTTCGAGCATCGACCGCAAGGCGAGCATCCGGCCCTGCCACGCGCGGGTCATGCCAGCCGACGCCTGCGCCTGCCGCAGTGTGATGAGCCCATCATCGCTGCGGCCCACACTGACCTGAGCGCGCGCCAGCACCCAGTATGTCTCGGCCCTGCGTTCTGGATCGGTCATCCCGGCCAGCGCCTGTTTGGCCTGCCGCACGGCTTCCGCATATGCACCGGCGGCGAGCAGAGCACGGGCCAGGCTGGCCGTGAGGCTGTCCCGGGTCTCATCGCCACTGGCTATCTCAGCCAGTTCCCGTTGCAGCAGGTCGGCCGCCAACTGCGGGGCCTGCGCGGCCAGTACAGGCGCGGCCTGCACGAGCCAGGCCCGGGACCAGCCCACGCCAGGTCGCTCTTTACCCCGTGCTGTCGCTGGCTCCGCGGTCCGGCCAGGCCCGCCGGTCGCCGCAGCGAGCTGGGCAGCGACTCGCTCCGGGCCCGCGCCTGCATCGGCAAGCGCGCGGGCGGCCTCGACATGCAAGGCAGCCCGCAATGCTTCCGGTATGCCCTCATAGAGCACCTGACGGATAATCGCGTGCCGGAACCTCAGCCGCGGCCCGGCGTCAGCGAGGACGCCGGCACTGGTGGCCAGGTCAACGATCCCCATCAGCGCGCCGACCGACCGGCCAGACACGACCTCCAGATCGGGCACCGCGAACTCCACACCCAGGACCGCGGCCCACCGCAGCACGTCCACCGCATCCTGCGTCAGCGCTGCCAGCCGTTCCGCGACGGCCGCTGCCAGCGACCTGGGCACTCCCGCGAGCACCGTCCGGTCAGCCAGTTCAGCCACACCCTTGGTAACCGCGACCTTGCCATCCCTGACCAGCCCGTCGGCCAGCTCTCTGGTGTACAGCGGATTCCCACCGGCCCGGTCGATCACGCCCCCCAGCCGCCGACCCGGCCGCCCACCGACCAGCCCGCTCACTAGCTCCGAAATCTCATCAGCAGGCAGTGGCTCAAGATCAACTACCGTTCCCTGCCGGGCCAGCACCCCACGCCGCAACCGCGCCAGCTCCCCGCTTCCCGGTCCCGACCGGTAAGAACCGGCCAGCAGCAGTGGAAGCTGGCCAGCCGCCTGGAACAACCGGGACCACACCAGCAAGCTCGTCTCGTCCGCCCAGTGCAGATCCTCGGCCACCAGCACCACCGGTGACTGCGCACATCGCCGGTCCACCTCGGCAAGCACGCGTTCCATCCCGGCCATGACCGGATCGGCCGCTAGCACTCCCGCCTGGTTCAACGGCGCGATCGCCGCCTCCAGCCCACTCACCATGTCCAGGCACTCAGCCATCAGCCGCAGCGGAAACTGCTGCCCCAGCTCGTCGGCTGCCCCCCAGAACACCTTGCATCCCGCGTCTGCCGCTCTGGCAAAGCCCGCCCGCAACAGCGACGATTTCCCGATCCCCTGCTCGCCCGCCACGAGCACCACACCACCCACACCCGCCGACACCGCCGAGACCAGATCCCCGAGCAATACCAGGTCGTTCTTACGGCCGACGAACAACTCACTCACATACCCGATCGTAACCAAATCGGCACTAACCGAATCGCTGATTTCCTCATATGGCCACCGCGGACACCAATTCTGATCCATCCGGTGAAGGGACCCTGCTCTGTTGTTCTCATCCCCGGCCGAGGCCAGAGTGAACCGCCGCCACGAGGGCCGACGTAGCCCACCAGGAGACGCGCTTGCGCGCGACCCCGATCCACCTGGTGGAAGGATCCCACGTGCACGATCACGTCGGCCGCGGCGCAGCGGCCATCGCCCCATCCTCGGCCACCGAAACGCGACAGCGGTCTCGCCCACGTGCCCCACGTGTGGCGGGCCGCAGAGCGGATCACGGGCTGGCCACGCCCGCGTCGATTGCCGGGGCGCAGGCGGAGGAGCGGGCCGGCCGTGCTGAGGATCTGGCTGAGCGGCTCCGTGTGCGGCGTGCACCGTGGACAGATCTGACGCCGTCAGGCGGCGTGCTGGCGCCGGTGGCTGGTGGGCGGGTGCCGGTGGGGGCGGTGGTCTCCCCGGCCGGGGAGGTTGTGCCCGTGCAGACGCTGGCCTGGCTGCGCAAGATGACCCGCGCCCAGGTGCTGTCCCCCGGCTACGAACAAGAACTCGCCCGCCG
>DASXMU010000066.1:0-5234 GCA_036495485.1 Streptosporangiaceae bacterium | reverse complement strand
CCCAGCAGCAGAGCCTGCTTCTCGGCCTCGTCGCCGACGAACAGCACGGCGATGTCGGCCCGGATCGTCCGCCGCTTACCCGGCTCGCGCTCCGGATACGACCAGACGAACCCCTTGCCGCCGACCCGGAAGTCGAAGCCGTCGCTGTCGATCTCCGCCACACCAGGCAAGGCAAGCGCGAGGCGGCGCACGTCGTCAGCGTCAGCCATCTCGGCCGCTCCGGCCAGCTCCACCCATCCGCATGCACACAGGTTAAGCACCGGCACCGACAGCAGCCGGCAGATGGCCCGATCGGCTGGACGGTGCGGCTGTGATGGCGTGAACTGGAGCCTGGCTCCTGGGTGGAGGTAACAGCATGTGCCGGTTGTTCGGGCTGACTGCGGGGACCGAACCGGTCTCGGCGACGTTCTGGCTGCTGGACGCGCCGGATTCGCTGGAGGTGCAAAGCCACCGCAATGCCGATGGCAGCGGCATCGGGTTCTTCGACTCCGCCGGTGCGCCGGTGCTGGACAAGCAGCCCGAGTCCGCCTTCACCGATGCGGAGTTCATCCGGGAGGCGAAGCGGGCCGAGTCGGTCACCTTCGTCGCACATGTCCGCTGGGCGACCTCGGGTGGCCGGACGGTGCGCAACACGCACCCGTTCGCGATGCACGGCCGGATCATGGCGCACAACGGCGGCTTCGGTGAGATGTCCCGGCTGGAGGCCGAGCTGGGCGAGTATGCCGGGCTGGTGCGCGGCGAGACCGACTCCGAACGGTACTTCGCGCTGATCACCCAGCAGACCGACGTCCACGGCGGGGATGTGGGGGCGGGCCTGGCCGCCGCCGCCCGGTGGATCGGCGCGCAGCTGCCGGTGTCGTCGCTGAACGCCGTGGTCGCGGCGCCCGGCGAGCTGTGGGCGCTGCGCTATCCGGGCCAGCATGCCCTGCACATCCTGGACCGGCCGGCGGGCCCGGGCCAGCGCGCCACCGAACCGGACGGCCTGCACGTGCGCAGCGCGACATCATCGGTGCACGTCCCGGCCCTCGGCTCGGCTCCCAGCGTCGTGGTGGCCTCGGAGCGGCTCGATGGGGAGAGCGGCTGGCGGATGCTGGCTCCCGGCGAGCTGGTGCATGTCCGGCCCGACCTGAGCATCGAGTCGGCCGTGGTGATCACCGACCCGCCGGCCCGCCTGGTCCCGCTCGGCGGCCAGAATCCGAACATCGACACCTGACCCGGCGCTCATGAAGATCAAGAGCTTGGAGGATTGATGCCGCAGCCCGCTGAGGTCACCCATCGCGTGATCATGTCCGCTGCTGGCCGCATCCACCTGGTGGAGCAGGGCCGCGGGCCGCTGGTGCTGCTGGTGCACGGGTTCCCCGAGTTCTGGTACTCCTGGCGCCACCAGCTGCCGGCGCTGGCCGCGGCCGGCTACCGGGCGGTGGCCATCGACGTCCGTGGCTACGGCCGCTCCGCCAAGCCGCAGGACATCGCCGCCTACCGGATGCTGGAGCTGGCCGCGGACAACGTCGCCGTCGTGCACGCCCTGGGCGAGCAGACGGCCGTGATCATCGGGCACGACTGGGGCTCCCCCATCGCCGCCAGCTCCGCCCTGCTGCACCCGGAGACCTTCCGCGCCGCCGGGCTGCTGAGCGTGCCCTACGCCCCGCGCGGTGGGCCGCGGCCCACCGAGGCGCTTGCCCGGGTCGGCGGCCGGGACGAGTTCTACATCACCTATTTCCAGCGGCCGGGCCGGGCCGAGGCCGAGATGGAACCCGACATCCGCGGCTGGCTGGCCGGCTGCTACGCCGCCCTGTCCGGCGACACGATGCCCCCTCCCGGCGCCCCTGCCCCGCACTTCGTGTCCCCCGGCGGCACGCTGCGCGACCGGTATACCCCCGGCCCGCTGCCCGCCTGGCTCAGCCCCGATGACCTGGACGTCTACGCAGCGGAGTTCGAGCGGACCGGCATGACCGGGGCGCTGAACCGCTATCGCAACATGGACCGCGACTGGGAAGACCTGGCCGGTTTCGACGGTGCCCCCATCACCCAGCCGACGGTGTTCATCGGCGGCACCAGGGACCCCTCCACCAGATGGATGGACGACGCCATCGCGGCCTACCCCACCACCCTGCCGGGCCTGGCCGCCTCCCACATACTCGACGGCTGCGGCCACTGGATCCAGCAAGAACGCCCGGACCAGGTCAACGACATCCTGACCGGCTGGCTCGCCTCCCTGCCCACCTGATCAAGGTCACGCCCAGTGCCAGTCAGCCACCGGCTACTTCACGGTGCGCGGTCCGGACGATATCGCCCGCTTCCCTGATGGCCTGTGCCCGGACGTCGGCGTCTGGATCCCCGATCGCCAGTTCGGCCACGTGCAGCCGCTGCGCGACCGGGGGCTTCCGCTCGATCGCTACCGTGACTCCCCACCGGCGGTAGAACATCCGGATCGGGATGACGCTGTCTTCGTCTCCGGCCCGGGTGAAAGCCTGCTGCATCTCCTCGAAGAACTGCGGCAGCAGCGACGGCGCGACGATGGACACCGCACGCCGCAACCCCGGCAGCGTCATCTCCGGCAGCGGAATGAGCGGCTCATCGCGGTCGCCTCTGGGTACCGTCAACCGCCCGCCTTTCCACTCTCGGGTCCGACCTGCCAGCAGGGTAACCCGCCGAATGATGTCCGGCGGAGTTGTAGGCGATCACAGCGGGTGGCTAGCTGTCTGCCCTCTGGCTTAAAGCCCGGTCCCCGGCGGTGAACCCGGACGCGGGCGAGTCCGCCGGACGGGCGTAAGTGATGGGCGGCGTGGCCAGTGGCAGCGCGGCCAGTTGCACCAGCAGCAGCACGTTGTCGTCGGCGGCCGTGCGGTTCATCCGCAGCCGGCCGCAGCGTGTGCAGCGGTGAATCAGCATCCAGCGGCGCTCGCCGCGAACGGTGACCGCTATTGGCTCCATGCCTCCCGGGCAGCCGGCCTTGCGGTCGCCGGGGACGTTGCGGTCCAGGTGCCTGGACCACAGGCAGGTGGGACAGTGGTTGCGGTGCGATGTGCCGGGAGCATCGAGCGAGACGTCTACGCCGCAATGCCCGCACTGAAACGAGCGAGGAAAAGACAAACCTGACAACCTTTCACAGCAGGAACTGGACGCTGAATGGCCATCGGCGTGTCACCTCCTCTCCTGCTCGGTGGGCGATGCCAGTACGGATCGCGCGGCGACCACCATCGTCGGCAATGGCCAGCCACCCGTCAACCAAATATTCCCCTCCGGGCCTGACGGCGGGGTGTGTGGCGGCGGGGGGCGCGGCGGGATGACTACCGGTTGGCTTTGGGCCCGTCGAATGTGGACATCTGGTCCGTGGCGCTTCCGGTTGAGCATGGGGATGATTCCATGATCGCCGTGGCACTGGACCGGGCTGAGGGTATCCATCTGCCGGAGAGGATGCCGCGTGAGCGGTCGTCGCATTACTACATTGACCTGGGCCGTGCGTATGTCCAGCAGAACCGGCCTCAGGAGGCGCTGGACGCCTTGATGACGGCCAGGAAGCTGTCATCCGTGCATACGCGGTATCACCCCTATGGTGCGTGAGACAGCGCGGGCTATTGCCCGTCTTAAGCATCGCCCGAGTGAGCCTGTGCGGTCCTTTGCTTCGTGGCTGAGCTTGCGCGTCTAGAGAGTTTCATCGCAGTATGCACATTCGCCGGTGGCGGCGTTCACCCGTACTTACACGGTGACTCGTGGACTTGGATACCCGCGTTTCAAGCTAACGGGGCGTCTGCTCGTGTCCCGGCTGGAGCGCCCTGCCGCTGGGCAGGGTTACTCGCAGGTCTGGGTGGCGACCGGTGACCCGGCGGTATTCTTGTAGCTAATGTTTAGCTAGCTTGTGGTATTTCCAAGGCTTCCACTATGTCCCGGTCTCGACTGAGAAGGTCGTGGACGCCTTCAAGAACTGCTTGCAGAAAGCCGTGACGTTCAATTGCTGGTCGTCTAAGTGTTCCACCGGTAGCGATAGTGTCCTTCACAGCAATGGCAACAGTCACATCACGCGATGCCCATATCTCGTTCATGGACTCGGACAGCTTGTCATCAGTAAGGGTGCTTAGATGCGCTTCTTCCCGGTCTGTAACTGGAGCATAGACCCAAAGGCTGAAGCTAGTAACGGCTCCTTCTACGCACTCAAAGAGAAAATAGCAGCCCGCTTGTGATACGACCCCAGCAATCGGCATGTCGTACTGGGCATACACCTCGACTTCTTCGGAGTCACTGGAAGGGCGCCACGGTTTGGCGCCGATTACCAGATTAATCTGGTCGCTCATTGTGACTCCTCCTTCCACAGTGTCTCGGTGAAACATGCATCGAACTCGGCACAGACAGACTCCGTCCAGTCCTTCTCGCCGACCAGTGCTGTAGACACATGGTTGGGAATAAGGCGCGAAGGAGTGCTGGTCACCTTGAATCCTCCTGCTCGTAGGCGACCGGCGGTCGTGTAGCGCACGCCGTCATCTGGGTACGCTGACCGCCTCCCGCGGCTGACCGCGCGAGCTGCGTCGTCAACTGATAGTCGTCCAGCCATGAGCGAGATCTCCGTCTCCTTACCCTCCCTGGGCCGGTGCCGGAATGGCTCACCTGCTGGATATGCCCGATTACCGTACTGCGTCAACACCTGATCGTCGGCAAGCTCTTCCAAATCCTTACTCCAGAGTACAGCAAGTCCAACTTATCCCGATTCGACCTAGTTTCACTGGGTTCGCGCAGGTATAGAGCCTTAGGGCAGCACCAACATGAGACTGGCTTGCCACAACGCACGATGCCACAGACTCGTGACCTTGCTTAGGGTACCCACGAGCGGGCGGGTCCGCTGATGATCCTCCAGGTGTGCCCGGAGACCGCTCACAGGGAGCCGACGACCTCCCCTGTAGTAACTTCCGGTTATGCCGCCGCATGAGGATCGGCCGGGCCGTGCCCTGGTGACTGCAGCCGACGTCACGCTCGCGGTGCGGTTTGCGGTCGGGGCGCTCGGCCGCGCACCGGCGGAAGCGTGGGGCAATCAGGCCGGCGCGCTGGAGTGGGACTGCTGGGAGACCGTCGAGCACATCGCCGACGGCCTGTTCGCCTATGCCACCCAGCTGACTCCGGCCACGCCGGAGGGCGGCTACGTGCCGATCGCGATGACGAGCACCCGGCCGGGCGGCGCGGAAAGCGCCATCCACGTGGATCGTGAGAATGGGGCGGCAGGCCTGCTGCAGGCGGTTGAGGCG